>JAIFLJ010000254.1:1655-15591 GCA_020049135.1 bacterium
CACAATGTCTGCGATTTTACAATCTGGCAAGATGCAGCCAAGGTCTGGCGGATGGTTGCGTGCGTGAGGCAGGTTAATTGGCCCAAGGTGGGCGAGCGCATTTTTCATCACTGGGAATCTGCATCCTTAACGGAACCCAACTGGAAGCCCTTGGGTGTTTTTTCTACGCCGAGCGAGGAACTCAAACAATACGCCTCCATTCAGGCACCGCACAGTTTCCCGTTCGATGGCAAGTTTTACATGTTTTACAACGGCGGCACCGCACCTGGCGAGTATGTCCCTATGGATCCCGCCAACCCGAGAAAAGCCCGCTCCAAAGGGAATTCTGCGTGGTTAAAAGCGAGCGATGATGGCAAGACATTTACCGATGCCAAGAACACGGATGGGGATTACGCTATTTTTTCCATGGGTCGGGATGTGATGGTTTTTCACGATAAAGACAATAGCCGCTTTATAGCCTATTTTCAGGACAAAAACCTCCCCAGTGAAGAGCAGACGAAAAACGGGGCGATGTATTGTCGCACGGCATCGCGCCCCGAAGGGCCGTGGAGTGAGAGAACCAATATCGGCAACAAAGGCAACCCTGAGAGCCCGTTTGTAATTAAGCGTGGCGAGTGGTATTACCTTTGGGAGCAGATGACTGTATTCGCTTCAAAAGATCCCACTGTTTTCAACGAGGATCCCATTTATAAAATGACACCTGGCGTGCAACACGGATACTTTGCTCCAGAGATTATCGAGCAGGATGGTCAATACTATATCGCTGGGTATGCCCAGCAGGGTATTTTTTTGGCCAAGTTTAAGTGGGAGAAAAAAACGGCTGATGAGATCAAGGCTTGGCGCGAAACGGAGTGGGCGAAAATCGTTGAGTCAAAAAAATGAAGGGTTGTAAACCCATGGCGCATAGGCGTCCGCAGCAACGCATGAAAGAATGTAAATTATGAACAACAGGATATTTTTTGCGTGTGGCATATTGATGCTCGCTTGGGTCGGGACTGCCGAGGCCGTGGATAAAGCCATTCACGATCCTGCCAAGCCCCGTCTGGGAATCAACTTTTCGCATATTGCTGACTGGAATGCTGAGATGGCTTTCGTCAACCTGTTCAAGAATTTTCGCTCTTGGACTTCTCAACCCAAAGGAGGCACACAGTGGAATGATAAGCGATTGATTGAAACGGATGAGTTGGGCTATGTCAAAAAACTGCTTCCAGATCAGCAGGTCATTACGGTGTTTGGCACAGGTGAAGCGAAATATCCCGTTGGGGAGTATCTCTTCCTCTTTGATGGGGAAGGCGAAATAGAGTTCACGAAAGGAGCTTATAAGGTAGATAAAAAAGAGCCTGGCAAATGGATTGTTCATGCCGATCCGGCCAAAGGGAGATTTGATCTCATTATCAAGTCGGTCAACGAGTCCAACTACCCGCGCAACATGCGTCTGATTCTTCCAAGATACCACGACAAGCAAAATCAGATTTTTCGCGATGAGTGGCTGGCACCGTGGAAAGAGTTTCAGGTCTATCGTTTTCTGAATTGGTCAAAGACCAATGGGTCGCCGCAGGTCGAATGGAATGATCGAGCCAAGCCAGGGATTGCTTTTTATAGCACTGACAAAGGTGTGCCTTTGGAAGATATGATCGCACTTTGCAATCAGACAGGGGTTATTCCTTGGCTAAATATTCCTCACCAAGCTTCCGATGACTATGTCAGGCAGATGGCTGCACTGGTCAAAGAAAAACTCGATCCCCAACTCGTTGTCTATCTGGAATACACAAACGAGAGCTGGAACAACCAGTTTCCTCAAACTCAATATGTCACTAATATGGGTAAGGAACAGGGACTTTCCGACCAGTGGTATGCTGGGTCGTTTTATTACGCTAAAAGGGTGATTGAAGTAATGAAGATATGGGAAGAAGTCTGGGGAGGTCATCAGCGGATTGTGAGAATTGCCCAGAGTCAGGCGGCCAACATGGTGGTGACCAAGCGGATTTTTGAAAATCCGGAACTGGCTAAATCATTGGATGCGTTTGCTGTCGGCCCCTACATCGGGATGAATATCCAAGAAGGAAAACCCAAGGACACCCCCACGATGGAAGAGTTTGTTTCCATGAGTAGCGAGCAGGTGTTTGACCACCTCTTCAAAGTGATGCTGCCGAACAATATCTTCCCTATCAGAATGAAAGCCAACTACGACTTTGCCAAGAGCCTCGGACTCCCTCTGATTGCCTACGAGGGAGGGCAATCGTTGACCATCATTACCAAAGAAAAAGATTCTCCAGGCTACAAAAAGGAGCATGAGCATAAAATCATCGAGGCCAACAAGCATCCGCTCATGGAAGAAACCTACAAGCGATATTTTAACTATTGGAAAGAAATGGGGGGCGGCACTTTTTGCGCCTATAGCTCCATGACTTCTTACGGCAGTATGTGTTTTGGAATATTTTGGGAAGATGGCCAGAAACCAGAAGACTCACCGAAATACAAAGGGCTGAAAGCCTACTTGGATTCGATCAAATAAATATCAGAAGGGGTTAGTTATATGAAAATGATGAGATGTATTTTAGTTCTATCTTCGTTGCTGGTGTGTGCGTTGGAGCTTCCGGCACAAAATCAGCCTGGTGCAGAAAAAAAACTAGTTTCTTTTGAAGAGGCAGCCCGCACTAATCCCATACCCGATGGAGGCTCGCTCTTTATCGGCAGTTCGACTATTGAAATCTGGGGGAAACGATTTGCCCCCAAAGGTGCTGAACCTATTATTTTCAGAGGAGTCGGCGGCACTACTTATGAGTTTTTGCTCAGAAATGCAGATCGTCTTCTCTCTTTTTGCAAACCTAAGCGCATCATCATTTACTCAGGAGACAACGATATCGGTGAAGGTGCTGGTGGTGAAAAAAGCGGCGAGACCGTGGCATCGCGTGCGAGAGAACTAGTCGCCAAAATCGAAACACAGCACCCCGATGCAAAAATCTACATCCTCGCTGTAAAACCCAGTATCAAGCGAGCCGCCGCCGAAACTGCTCAAGCTTGCGCCAATGCGGGCATTAAAAAAATATCCGAAGAAAAGCCCAGCAAAGTTTTCTTTGTTGATACCCGCCCTATTCTCTTAGGGGATGACGGCAAGCCAAACCCCCTCTATTTTGCTCCCGATGGACTCCATCTCAATGAGCAAGGATACGCTCGCTGGAATGAGTTGATCGCCCCCATATTGGCTGACTGATTCACCCCCATTTCGGACTTCTGGAAAGCATCATGAAAATAGGACATCTCGCGGTCTTCGGTTGGGCATTCATCTCTTTTGCATTTATGGCAAAAGCGTCTCCGCCCCAATCGGCTTCAGCTTGGATAGAGCAATTGCAGAAAGCACCCGTAGATGCCGCGTTGGAAGATTTGCGCTTGGGCTGTTACTACCGTGTGACTACGCGTGCCATAGTCCTCTCTAAACTAGAACCCGAAAAAGTCGCGCTCCTCAAAAAATACGATGATTGGGTGCTATCTTCAGGCAATGCGCTCGTAGATAAATGGGCCAGTAAACAGCCTTTATCTCCCGAGGAACTTCCCTATCTGAGCATCCTCAAAGCGACCTACATGCACCGCGCATGGGGTAGTGGACAACCCAGAAAGAGCCAAGGTTCTCCTGAAGATATATTCATTGAGTCCTCGATGAATATTGGCAAAGAGCTGATGAAAAAAGGATTTTTTGGCGAGCCTCTCAGCGAAGAAGATGTCGAAGGACTGCGCAATTATCACATGCTTTCTGCTATGGTACTGACCAACTTCAAACTTCTGCCCTGCGAATTCGGGCTGGCTGATAAAACCGCAAAAGGCACACAGAACGGTGAAAAAGCACCCGATTTTACCGCCTTGCCTATGGAAGCTATCACGAAGCAGCCTCACTATACGGATGCGCTCCAGCAAGATGTAACCGCCTTTCTGAAACCACAGGGTGTTATCAAATTCCTGATGATTTTTGAAGGCTATGAAACAGTGGAGAGCCAAGGGAAAAAAGTCTGCATCCCGATAAAACCCGCTCTGCCTGCTGGTGTTACGCCCAAAGACCTCGTTAAACTCTCCGACTTAAAAGACAAACCAACCGTATTTGTCTTGGCCTATCCACCAGATGTTTTCTGGAAAGTGATCGCAGCACCATTTGAGGCACTCAACCATTTATACAAAGACCGTGCGCACTTCATCCACATGAACATTAACTACCACGACTCTTATGCGACTGGCCCTGTTTACTTCGGTCCCGATGCTGGCAATGAAATGGTCAAGTTGATTCATCCCGTCACTTGGGAACAAAAGGCGAGAATGAGTCGTGCTGTTGCTCTCTGTTTCCCCAATATCACATACCACCTATTCATGGACGATATGGCTCAGACTATCCGTAATGCCTACCGCTCCGAAGGAGGTTCTGGCCAATGCGTCATCGTAGGCAAAAATGGAGAGATCACCTTTGATCCAGGCAAAGGCTGGGTTTACTGGACTAAAGCTTCCTACACGGACAGCGTGGTATGGCTCAACGAAACTGAAATAGCACTTCGGCACACTCTCGGACTCCCCGCCGCCGAACTCCCAGCCTCCCGGTCGCAGACAATCGCCACCCATCGCCCATCCAAACGCAAAGCTTTTGAAAAGCGGGAGGCTAAACCCTATGGATATGGTAATCCCAACAACTACGGGCTTTGGTTGACGGGGCATCTAGAAAAAATAGAGTCAGGAAACATGGTCGTCGTGCCAACACTCCCGCCTGAAGACCAGATGAAAGGCTGGTGCATTCGCAAAAAAACGCCTGATCTCAAACTCGGAAAATTCGCGCAACGCAATTTTGACGCCCTCGAAAAATGGATGCAAGACGCCAAAACAAAAACACATTATCTATTTAAAATAGAGGACGGCGTAGAACTATTTATTAACGGTGAAGAGGCCGAATTAGACGCTTTCAAACCAGGTGACACAGTCGCTGTCTGGTATGATGTGGATCAAGATGCCAAGGCAGGAGTGAAGCCTGTGCATGTGAGGACTAGCCGTTTTTAAAAAACCATCTAATGATCTCTATTTTACCCCTTTGTGCGCTGGTCACTGGAGGCAATTCCGGCATCGGTCGCGCCATCTCCCTCGGCCTTGCCCAAGCTGGATATCAGGTCATCATCCTCGCTCGCCACTCAGGCAAAAATGAATCGGTAGTGGCTGAAATCAAAGCGAAGGGAGGCCGCGCAGACTCCTACGCCCTAGATGTCTCGCAGCCGAGTGAGGTGCAAAGCATTTTCTCCCAAATAGCCGAGCGGTACGGTGCTCCCTCTCTCTTGGTCAATAACGCCGGTGTCACGCGGGGAGGCCGCTTGGATCACTGCACCCCACAGGACTGGATAGAAACCATCGGCATCAATCTCACGGGCACTTTTCTCTGCTCCCTCGAAGCCCACCGTCTCATGAAAAAAGTCAAGACAGGACACATCATCAATATAGCCTCCCAAGCGGCGGGATGGTCAGGTGCTGAAGAAATTATCTATGGCACGACCAAGACCGCTCAGGTCAAATTTACTCTTCACCTGCTTGATGAATGGAAAAAAACCGAATCGGAACTCGGGTGCCAGAACCCTTCTTTCTTCGCACACGCCATCTGTCCAGGTGGAGTGGATACGCCATGGTATGATTCTAAACCTTGGGCAGACCGCTCTCAAATGCTCCAACCAGAAGAAGTTGCCGAACTGCTCTGCGCACTTGTAGAACACCCCACTCAAGACCTCGATTTTTGGAAACAGTGGTCTAAAAATAAAACCTTCCAGATCGGACCACTCGGATTATTCGAACCCCATCCAGCCGTGCTACGAATCTGGAAATAATAGGAATAAAAAAATATGAAAAAGATATTAGCCCTCGCCTACCTTTCGCTCACGCTCGCTCTTTCAGGAGAAACGATCAGCGTAGAAATCAATGGGCAGAAAATAATTATCCCAGAAGGAATACAAAAATATTCCATTGAGAAATTTAAGCAAGAAGACGAAAAATCTCCTCCGGCTCTTGGTGGGATCGTCTTTGCCGGATCCAGCACCATACAAAAATGGCGAGGAGCCGTTAGCGAAATCGCCCCGCTACCAGCAGTGAATCGAGGTATCGGCGGCACTACTACTGCGCAATGGCTCTATCTGACAGAAAAACTCATCATCCCCTACCAACCCAAATTGGTTGTATTCTTTTGTGGAACCAACGATTTGTCTCATGACTCTCGGATGGAGCGAGCGACTTCTGTCATCGAAAACACGCAATACATCATCCGCCTGATACAAGAAAAAAATCCTGGCGCGCGCATCCTCTACCTCAGTATTACCAAGTGCCCATCGCGGACAACCTCTTGGCCCGCCATGCAGGCCGTCAACGATAGCATCAAAGCTCTCGCAAAAAAAGATAAGTCCATCGTTTATTTTGAAATGAACGACATCACCTTTGATGATCAAGGCAAGATCAGAGAGGATCTCTTTGAAAAAGACCAAGTTCACCTCAACCACATAGCCTATAAAATCCTTTCAGAAAAAATAAAGCCTATCATCGAAAGCGAATGGAAAAAGGCAAATTGAGGCAGAGATTCCCCGTTACCCCACTATGAAAAAAGAAACCGTCATCCTCACTGGTGCCAGCAGCGGACTCGGCTGGGTTTTGGCAGAACGCCTCGCTCAAGCGGGCATGAAAGTCTGCGCTGTGGCTCGCAACATAGAAAAATTGAATCGGCTCCAGAAGAAGCATCCCCAACAAATTTTCCCCTTTTCCTGCGATGTCTCACGGAGCAGCGATGTGCAAAAAGTGTTTGCCGACATCCTCCAACGCTTCCCCAAGCCTGGTATCCTCATCAACAATGCCTCTGTTTTTAGTAGTGCCGACTTTGCCGCAGAGTCGTGGGAAAACATTGATCGCCTCATAGACACCAACCTCAAGGGGACTCTCTACACCACTCGCGCAGTCATCCCCTCCATGATCTCAGTAAAAAAGGGATGGGTGATTAACATCTCCTCCGTTTCAGGCACACGCGGCATCCCGCAACAAGCCATTTACGGGGCAAGCAAACATGGGGTCAACGGCTTTTCTGAAGTGATCGCCCAAGAACTCTTGCCTCACGGGGTGCTCGTCACGCAGATATGTCCAGGGGGCATCAAGACTCCGTTGTGGAACAAGAAAAACCCATATCCTGGAAAAACATCCCAGCTCATTCGCCCAGAAGAGATCGCGGACTTGATCCTCTTCTTGCTTCAGCAACCCCGGCGCACTTTATTTAAAAAACTAGTCTTTTTTCCAACTAACGAGTGGCATTAAGGAAATTCATGAAAAAAATACTGATCGGTTTACTGGTTATCGGCCTCCAAACGGGACTGCTGTCTGCGCAGGAAAAAATTCGGGTAGCCTGTCTCGGCGACAGCATCACATTCGGCAAGGGCATCCCAAGCCTCGATGAAAAATATCCCGCTGTTTTGGGGAAATTATTGGGAGATGCTTATGAAGTCGCTAACTTTGGAAAAAGTGCCAAAGAAATGCGTCGGAAAAGCGGTCTTTCCTATTGGAAAACCGATGAGTTTAAAAAAGCCGAGGAGTTTCAGCCGCAGATCGTGGTCATCATGCTAGGCACAAATGACTCGAAAAATCCCTCGCCTGTTTGTCTGGAAGAATTTCGAAAAGATTATGAGGAAATGATTTCCCATTTTCAAAACCGCCCATCGAAATCCCAAGTCGTGATTTGCACGCCTCCTCCAGTAGCGGGAGAAGGGCAATGGGGGATCACACAAGAGAATGTGCGCAATAAAATCGTGCCGATCGTCCGTGAGGTTGCTTTGGCGAAGCAGGTGGCTCTTGCGGATGTGAATGAAGCTCTTTCTCCACACCCTGACTGGTTTCCTGATACCGTGCATCCCAATCGTCAAGGGGCTAAAAAGATTGCAGAAACCGTAGCGACAGTCATCCAATCACTTTATTTCAGCAAAAAGTGACAGACCAATCAGGAGCGAAGGAGAGAAGACATTTTATGAAAAAAATAAAATTGGGATTGATCGCAGCCAGCCGGAGTTTTTTCGACAAAGGTCTGGCCGCGCAGATGCGGGCGCAGATTCTGGCCGTGCAGAGCGAGTGCTTGCAGTGGGTTTGTCCCGGCGAAAACGAGACGGCCAACGGATGCGTGGAGAGTTTGGCAGAAGCCGAAGTATGCGCAGAGCTTTTTGCCCGTGAAAAGGTGGACGGGGTTTTGGTTGCCGCAGTCAATTTTGGCAGCGAACAGGGAGTGGCATGGACGCTCAAAAAGGCAGGGCTGGATGTACCGGTGCTTCTTTACGCATGTCAGGAAGAGGCATCACTCGCACCAGGCAGCAAAAGGCGCGATTCCTTTTGCGGTCTGATTTCTATTGCCGATGTATTGCGCCAGACGGGGGTGAAATACACGGTGGCAACCACGCCAGTGGGGTATCCGACAGATGCCACATTTTTGCGAGATGTTCAAGATTTCATGGGAGTGTGCAGAGTGGTGGGTGGGGTGCGGCAGGCGCGTTACGGTCAGATCGGGGCGCGGCCAGATGGGTTTTGGACTTGCCGTTATGATGAAAGGTCATTGCAACGGCTCGGACCCACGACGGTAACGCTCGACTTATCCGAGGCTGTCGCAGGAGTAGGGCGCTTCCCCGATGGCGATGCGAGGGTGGCTCGTGCGCTCGATGAAATGGGTGCTTGTGTTTCCTCAGGAAAAACTCCGCCGTCCGCACTTCTAAAAATGGCGAAGCTCGAAGTATTTATCGGAGATTGGGTGCGGGAAAACCGGATTGATGCGCTGGGAATCCAATGTTGGACATCCATCGAGCAAAACTTGGGAATCTGCCCTTGTTTCGTCATGAGCCGGTTTTCTGACCGTGGCATTCCCATCGCCTGCGAGGCGGACATCCTCGGCACGCTCTCCATGCACGCATTGCACTTGGCATCTGGCAACGCCCCCGCATTGGCCGATTGGAACAACCTGCACCATTCCGATCACGACCTCGTCAACCTCTGGCATTGCGGTGTGTATCCGGTCAGCATGGCAGAGCGAAAACCTTGCTTGGCTCCGCACAGTATTTTGCCCGTGGCGGGGGCAGCACCGGAAGAAAACTGTCATGGTGTTCTCAATCTGGAAGTAAAAGCCATGCCAGCCACACTCACCCGCGTCGCGCAGTCGGAAGGCGGCGGCTGGTCTGCCCTCATCGTGAACGGAGATTTTGAAAAACAGGCGGCTGGCACGGTGGGTTCCTATGGGTGGTGCCGGATTCAAGGGCTGATCCCGCTCTACCGCGATGTGATTTTGAGGCATTATCCGCACCATGTTGCCTTTACTGAGGGGCGTGTGGAGAGTGTTTTGAGAGAAGCTTTTGGCAACTACCTCGGAATGACGCTGCACGGAGAAAAAAAGTAGAGTACTGAAAATAGTTGGAAACAGGTTTCCATGTTTGAAGATTATAAAAATTCTTCTCTGCCGATCGAAAGGCGCATTTGCGCTTTGCTAGCGGGGATGACCCCAGAGGAGAAGGTCGGGCAGATGGTCATGGGTGCTGGGTCGCCTGAACGCGCACGACAATTGATTCAAAAGAATTTTATCGGTGGATACCTGCATGCGATGGGAGAGCATCTTGCAGAAATCCAGCGGTGCGCCGAGTCCACCCGTTTGGGAATCCCGATCCTTTTTGGGGTAGATGCCATTCATGGGCATGGACTCTGGAAAGGGGCTACGATTTTCCCAACGCAGATAGCACTTTCTTGTGCATGGTCGCCAGTGCTTGCGGAAACCATGGGGCTTATCACGGCGACGGAAGTCCGAGCTACGGGGCCGCAGTGGGTTTTTTCGCCCCAGCTCGATATTGGGCGAGATATTCGTTGGGGCAGGCTCGGGGAGACTTTTGGCGAAGACGCTTTTCTGGCTGGTGAACTCGGGGCGGCACTGTGCCGGGGGTATCAGGGAAACGATTTAAGGCATCAGAATGCAGTGGCGGCTTGTGCCAAGCATTTTGCCGCTTACGGCGATACGGTAGGTGCCCGCGACTCCACCGACTCCGATGTGAGCCGGAAAAAACTTCTCAACGATTACCTGCCTGTTTTTGAGAGAGTGATAGCTGAAGGATGCAGGACAGTGATGACTGGCTATCAGACAATAGAAGGCATTCCTTGCACCATGCATCGTTGGCTACTACGAGAGGTGCTGCGTGAGCGATGGGAGTTCAACGGTTTTGTCGTGACCGACTGGGATACAGTGGGGCTTTCAGTGCGGAAACAATTTATTTTTCAAAATGTGGTGGAGGCATCTGCCGCAGCCGTTCTGGCAGGAACGGAAATGGCGATGACGACCGAAGGTTTTTTTGAGGGTGTCTTAGCGGCTTGGCGCAAGGGGGAGATCGGGACAGGCACGGTGGACACCGCCGTGGCCAACCTGCTCCGGGTCAAGTTTGAGGTGGGGCTTTTCGATGATCCGAAGAAGCGGTATCCGCTGCCAGAGCGGGAAGAGATCATCTATTGCGCCGCCCACCGCAAGGCCGCTTTGGAGACTGCCGTGGCCTCGTGCGTCTTGCTGGAAAACAACGGCATTTTACCTCTCCGCACTCCGCCGAAAAAAATCGCTGTGGTCGGACCCAATGCGGATGATCTTTTTGCCCAGCTCGGCGGGTGGAGCATTGGAGCACCGCAGGGCGAATTTGCCGATCCCATCCATCCTAGGGAACGAGTGGTGACTATCCTTGATGGCATTCATTCTGCGTTCGGAGAGGCGAGTGAGATTCTTTATGCCAAAGGGTGTAATGCGATGCATGGCACTGATAAAGTGGCTGATTTCTTTCTTCCGCATCAGCCAGTCGGCTACCTTGATGAGCCAGAGGGAGGGATCGGGGAAGCGCTTCGTATTGCGGAGGAATCCGATTTGGTCGTGGCGGTGCTCGGGGACACGCAATCGCAGGTGGGCGAGGGCAACGACCGTTCCGACATGCGTCTGGGCGGGGATCAAGAAGTGCTCGTTGCCGCACTACAAAAAACGGACAAACCGATGATTGTCATTTTGGTCGTTAGCAAACCACACATCATCGAGAATATCTTGGGGGCCGCTTCTGCCGTTCTCTGCGCGTGGAATCCTGGAAGCGAGGGAGGTCATGCTGTGGCTGCATTGCTCAAGGGAGAAATCAATCCCTCTGGCAAGCTCACCCAATCATGGCCTCGATCCATCGGCCAGCAGCCCGTTCACTACGATCAAAAACCCGGCTGGCACGCCACTCGGTTTGTCTCGGAGAGCGCAGAGCCGCGCTACCCGTTTGGGTTCGGTCTTTCTTACACTTCCTTTGCCTATTCCGACTTGCAAACCGACAAAGAAACCTACCATGCGGATGAGGCAATCCGAGTCCGTGTTTCGGTCAAAAATGCGGGAGAAGTGGACGGGGACGAAATCGTTCAGTGCTATGTGCGGGATGTGGTTCGTTCCGAAGTGGCACCGCTCAAACAGCTCAAGGGGTGGGCGAAAATCTCGTTGGCTGCTGGGGAGTCGCAGGAGGTTTGCATTTCTGTTCCCGTTGCATCACTCGGTTTTTACAACGGGGAAGGGGAGCAGGTGCTGGAAGCGGGCGAGTTCCTCATCATGGTCGGCCCCTCTTCGGAAAACGGGCAACTTTTATCAAAAACCATCGCTGTTACGACAGCGGCAAACCATGAAACAACGGAAGGAAACACAATATGAAATTCGGAATTCACTCATTGCTTTTCAGCGAAACATTTTTGGAAAAAGACCTGCCACGGCTGGATCAGTTCAAAAAAATGGGATTCGATGCCGTGGAGATCATCCCGTTTGATCCCGAAGGTTTTCCTGCATCCAAGGTCAAGCAGGCCGCTGCTGGTCTCGGCCTGGAAATCAACATGGGTTACGGGATGCCGGGGGACAAAAACATTATCTCGCCCGACCCAGCCGCCCGTAAAAATGGCGTCGCCTTTTCCAAACGCTTGCTCGATCTGGCCGCCGAGGCAGATGCCAAAGTTTTCGGCGGCGTCATCTATTGCGGGTGGGGCTATCTCACTGGAAAAATGCGCACGGAGAACGAATGGTCATGGGGCGTAGAGTCCTACCGCGAAATAGCAGCCTACGCCCAGCAAATTGCCCCTGATCTCATTCTCGGTATAGAACCCGTCAACCGTTTCGAATCGCACTTCATCAACACCGCTGGCGATGCGGTGCGCTTCATCCGCGCAGTCGGGTTGCCGAATGTCAAAGTCCATTTGGACACCTTCCACATGATCCGCGAGGAGGATAGTTTTGCTGGTGCCATCTCGGCCACTGGTTCCGACATCGGCTATATCCACGCCTGCGAGAATCAGCGGGGCGTTCCAGGGCGCGGACAAATCCCGTGGCGCGACTTTTTTCAGGCACTCCAAGCAGTCGGTTACGATGGGTGTGTCACGATTGAATCATTTGATCCCCACATGGAAAAAATCGCCAAGCTCTGCTGCATCTGGCGCCAACTCGCAGATTCGCCTGAGCAACTGGCTACAGAAGGATTGGCATGGCTCAAAAAAGTGCGAAAAGAAATTGAAAATAAATGAACATGAAACGCACTCTGCATCAATAAATTGACATGTTTTTTTAAAGGTCGTGACATTCCATTATTAGATGGGGGTGGTAGTGTATTTCCACTATGAAAAGTATTTTATTCAAAAAAATTAGTGCCGTCACCTTTGCAGTTGCTTTGGCGGTTTTCACAACTCAAACATTCGCCGCACAGCTTGATGGCGACGAGATGAAAAAGTGGAATGCAGTTAAGAAAAAAGTCATCGAATCCAATCCTGCACTCAAGGACGAATACGATAAACTTAAAGATATGACCGATACAAAAGCGCGTTTCGCCGCCCGTAACAAGATTGATGAAAAAGTCCGCGAATTGATGATCAAAGCCGATCCTGCCATCAAGCCTCTCGCCGAAAAACGCCTCTCGAAATAAATGCAGGCGAGGCATCTCATAAAACATATGCGCCAAGGTGTCCTATTGTTGTGCGGAGCTGCTTTTTGTTTCTGCACAGAGTGGGTGGGCGGGGCGGTGATGGTGGAATGGGGAACAGTTGGGGCGGTTGGAGACACAGCCATTGTTGCCGCCAATCAAGCATTTGTGGGAACCGATGTGGCTACATACGATCCTAATACGGCTATCAGCCCTGCTATCGGAGCCAACTATTACAGTTCCAATGCTGGAAAAAACCCTTACTTTTTTGGGCAGCTATATTCTCCAACAGGCACATTCGCACCCAATGCTAACAAGGTTTGGAACCAGAGCACGGGTGGTGGTGACTCACTGAACACTGGTAGCAACACTAACTCGGAAATATATTCCATGTTTTTATGGAAACAGGCGGGGGATGGAGCCAGCTACGGTTTCCAGAACGGACTGAATGCTGGAAATGTTTCAGCCGACACCTTCTCGCTTCAAACTTTCAATAATGTGGTGACTGGGTTGACCACTTCCGAGTTTCGTTTTGTGCTATTGGGGGGAAGTAATTACTACATTTCAGGGGTTGTGGATTCCACACCAGTCACATCCAAAGAGACTATTTCTGGAACAGTTGGCGGGTTGACATGGTATGATTACACACCCACGGGCGCGGGCGGTTTTGCTTCTGGCGGAACAATCGGGGGTGTTGCCACACTCTCCAATGATAATGTCGTGGGTGTCGGTTTTTGGCATCACATGGTGACCACCACTACGCTTATAAATGTTAAAACCGATTATTTTCAAGTTATTGGTGATGCGGTTCCAGAGCCCACGATTATGGCACTCCTTGCGGCTGGTGCGGTGGCGAGTTTCCGTTTGCGCAGGCGCGAATAGACACATTAGGAGCCGTTCATAAATAACATGATCAAAGATGCGAAGTCATTTTGTCGTCAGCCAAGGCGCGACGAAGGAGCATACCCGCAGGGGTCTGT
>JAIFLJ010000208.1 GCA_020049135.1 bacterium
CTCTGGCTGACACAAGTCGAAATGGAAAGCGTATTGTGCAAGCTATTTCCCTCGTTATCACAGGCCATAACCAATCTTTTGTGATGAGGCCAAATAATGAGGTTCGCTTGAATCAGTAACATCTCTCAACCAGCACGCCAAACCATCGGCCTTTTCTTCGCCCAATCTATTTTCTAGACACCCCATTAAATCGGGTCGCAGAGGGTAAACATCACTTTCAACAAACAAGCCTGTTCGTGCAGAAGTTTTTGACATCCAGTGTGAAGCGTTGGCAAAAACCTCGCTGTAGGATTGTTTTTCAAATCCATGATCTACCGTCCTCAACCTAGGATCCGCAACAAATACTTTGTTTGGAAAAGATATTTTTTCAAACTCTTCTTCTTTTCCGCCATAAGTTAGCAAAAGGTCTTCTTTTGGAACAAATCTACACCATAATTTAGCTACGCTATCCACATATTCAGCCGCTTGGTGAACAAGTAAAATAACAGATGATTTACTCACCTTTTTTTTCCTTTTCACACAGTCTCGGCTCGTCGGGCTCTTCCGTCAACCGAAAGCCGATTTCCAGCTTCACAATTTGATTGGGATTTTTTTGAGGCACAAAACATGGGATGATAGCTCTTCCATCTTTTGTTTTTAATTTCCAAATAAATATTTTACCTCTCCACGCCCAAATAATCCCAACTCCAATTGCTTTTCCAGTTCTAAAATCAAAAATCTCTGTTGAAAAAAGAGCGTTTATTCCTTCTTCCCACTTTTCAATGATCTTCCATTTAAGTGCAAGGCACCCTTTTTCTAATCCACAAGTTATCTTATTTGTCATCTATTCAAAAGGTGGTTTTTCCCAGCCGCATCCGAAGCGGCCGCCCTTAGTATTTGTCGCCATCTTTTAGGAAAGATCCGTAAGCCCAGCGATAAAGCTTTTTCGAAAGATTGCATCCCGCCGTCTTTGTAAGAAGAAGCAAAAACCTCTCTCGCCACCCCACTTTTCAAAGATTCAACAAGAAACCCTTTTTTTCTGAAAAACGGCTCCAGTTCCAAGGCGTAGTCAACCGCCCCAAAAAAACACGCCAATTCGAGCACCTTGCACGCCTTCGCTTCTGTCAACAAAACTTTTTCTCCTTTGGCATCCAACCCGATATAATCTTTCAGCCACAATGCCGTTGCCCACATCGGTTGGGAAAGGTGGCCTGACATCCGATCAAACGACTCCTCTCTGGCCACACGATGAAGCTCCATGTCGAAAAGCATAAACCCCTGCTCTCGCATAAACATATCTACTTGGGCATAGGTAGATTCTTGTTTGTAATTTTCTTGAAACCCATTTTCTGTCTCCACAGCAAAAGCGCTGGACAACAGTTTTTTCCCTTTCAAAAAAATAGGGATTTCTAATCCTTGACTGTCGCTTTTGATAATATCCACATCCACTTCATCCAACTCAGGAATTTCATCTAAAGTGGTTGTCTGAACTTCCGCGAATGATGTCACTTTGAACTGTTTGGAGTAAGTCGGTGAAAATCGTTCTAACCAAGCTGTATTCGGTTCAAGCAAAGAACAACACCACGGAGATTCGGTTACAAATAGTTTTTTTTCGCTTGTCTCATCCGCTATGGCGTAAGGCAAATAACAGGCCGATTGGTACGGGTGCCCCCCTTTCCTCAACCGCTCGCATTCCACCTTGTTCGGCTCAAAGGCGTAAAGGCAAAGCCTCGACTGCAAATCCCTCCATTTCGGTTCAAGCCCCCCGCTCCCTCCGATATCTACAAAATATATGTTTTGAGTTTTCATCTTTGCGGAATTAGTTCACTCGATCACCTGAGTTGAGCCTAAAGGTTTCCGACATGAGTCTTATCGCCTGTTTTTTCTAAAACAGAATAATTTTTTCCTGTTTTAATTGTTCGATACCCGTTTAAATCCATTTTAAACCTCCAATTTACATCATCGGATAACGGTGCTTTTTGAACAATCCGAATGCGGTCTTTCTCGCTAAACCCTTCAGGAGTTGCCGCCTCATTTTTAATTTGGTAAAGATGTTTTAGCATATAATCAAACTCGGCTCCCACACTATAAGTGTTGTCCGCGATTGTATGGAGAGGTATCCATTCGTAGATAAAAATCTGATAACCTATATTTAATGTTTTTACGCCTCTTTTTTGGGCATAATCTCCAAGATACTCTACGATTTCATACGCTTCGCTCTTCTTCCCCATCCACCCCTCCTCTCGCCAGTGCTTGATTTTTGGACTGATCAGCGGATAAACCATCATAAGACTTAGCATCATTAAGAATCCTTGAGCGATTCTCCCAACTCGATTCCATTTTAGCCAACTGCTTACTGGTGGAAGCCAGATGAAGATCAATAAACATTGAAGAGGCCAAATTTGCCAATATCGAATTTTGTCTCCAGTTGCTAAAAGAAATAAAACCGCCCAAGAAACCATCACGCAAAGAGACAAGACAGTCGCCGCGCGTTCTCTTTTTTCTGAAAGGAAAAGATGGCTCCATTTTTCCAAGGCTTCTGATATGTCCACACCAAGCGGATGCTGACTTTTTTCCTGAATCTCTTTGAGGATTTTAGAATCTTTAGACAACCACCGTTTTACCAATCGAATTCCCATTTGTCTTGGGCTCAAAAGACAAAGTGCTCCCATCAAGGTGCAACAAAAAAACCAAAAACTACCTGTATAAAAACTTTTTCTATAACTGCTGACAACAATCCAAAGTATATTGTCGGGACAATATCCCGCCACGCACCCGATCCATCCCTCTTTTAAAAATTGAAAACCCCCTTTGTTTTTTGAATCCTGAAAAGTTTTCGGCTTCGTTTCCATTGAAACCCGTTCCATCTGTGCCTCGGGATTTTCCCAAATACTCTTGGGGTTTTCATGCAAAAGGGGGGTTCTTGAAAACATGTGCCTGACATCCGTCCAGCCTCGCTTATTTTGAAAGGCTAAATAGGGCACCCACATCGCAAAACAAACGACCAAAGAAGGTATCAACCACACCGTTTTAAGCGGCGGACGAAAAACCAAATAGGCCACTGGAATCATTACGATTAGAGGAAGAGCCTCTAATTTAATCAGTAATCCAAAAGATAAAACGACGAGGGCTAACGCCAGATATCTCGCGTCGCCCCTCGATGCCCAACGAACACAAGAGAGCACTGCCCATGTCGAAATGGCCCCAGGCACACATCCCCAGACCGAAGCGTTATTGAGGAGACCAATCGGTGTAAACGCATAAATAAAAGTAATCCCGAAAGAATAACCTCTTCCGACGACTTCTCTCGCTAGCAGATAGAGCCCGGCACACCCTATCAAGCTTACCGCCAACATACCAGGAAATCCGATCAGCCCGAGCCTTTGTTTCAATAAAATACCTGGGGCAAAAATATAACTCATCCCAGGCGGATGATGCACCCGAAGGCTCCCCGCAGGCCCCACTGATGGCAATTTTCCTTTTTCGACTAAGGCTCTTGCATCTTCCACCTGACGGATGTTTTCTACAGAAACAAAACTGTATCCCGCCCCTTGAAACTCTAAGAGCGTGCTAAAAAAAGCTGTCGCCGTCACAGCGATGACGACGAATAAACGGCTTGTCTTTTCTGAAATCAATCTAAGCACTCCACCCGTTTTTTAAAATGCCATCAATCGTTTCCCAATCGCGTGAAGGATTCTTTTAAGAAATAGTTTCGCTCGTCTTTGGCTCTTCTCTTTTTGAAAACCATCAATTTCTTTCAAGAGCTTCTCTTGATCTGCCCGAGAGTATTCTCTCGAAATATAATTTTTCATCCACTCCAAATGCTTTTGGCGATGCCCGTCCACGACACCCGTTTTGGCCTGATCCGCGCAATTTGAGCCAAGCCATTGCCTGTAACGAGCTAACGGTTCGGGATTCACAAAAACGGGATGGTTCAAATAGACCCAAGTCCATAAATACTGGTCGTCACAAACGACTTCGGAAGCCTCGCCGATAAATCTGTCTGCGCTCGTCACCAATTCACGAGAGATCATCACGCCTGTATTCGCGGCGCTTTTGGCATAATGTTTCTCGCAAAACTCAGCCATCAAAGTTGATGGCTCGTGAAGCCCTGGCGGAGGTGATGGCTGCACATAGCTTCTGGCGGCATGATCCGCCCCATCAAACCAATAAATCACAGGACAAAAAACCATGCCCGGCCTCGCGTTAAAATATTTTTTATGGATAGCGTATTGGCTGCGCAAAAAATCTGGGTGCCATGTGTCATCCGAATCCAGCAACCCCAAAACGGGAGCGCGAGCCTCTTTGGCCCCCAAAATCCGCGACGAATAGATGCCTAGCGTTTTTTCCCCTTGATGCCGAAAATATCGAACTCGATCGGGATGTTGTTTGACTAGATTCTCCGCAAACAACCGTGTTCCGTCCGTTGAGCCTCCATCCACTAAAACGAGTTCCCAATTCGTAAAAGTCTGCCGAAACACGCTTTCCACCGCTTCAGGCAAATATTTTTCGGCATTTAAAAACTGAATCACCACGCTGATTTCAAACGGCATATGTTTTAAAAAATATTTTTTGTTTCCAAGTTGTCTGGTGTCTATTTTGCAAAAAACCTTTTTTCAAATCCCGCGCGACCTGACCCATCACCTCATCGTTGGCCTTGGCGTTCAAATGGCGATCCGACTCGCTAGTCATCCAGTCTTTCATGCCCGGCTTATAATCGCCGAAATAATCAAGACCGCGCACTAGATCCCTGATGCTCTCTTCGACCTGCGCCCGTTCGACGCGGTAGTACTTGTCGCCTTTTTCCAGCCACCCATTTTCGAATGGCTCCACCGTATTTGCCGAAAAACAGGCCGTCCGCCCGCCGCGACCATCTACCAGTGATTTGATTTTTCTCAGAAGTGCGTTGGTGAGGTCAATGCCGTACTGCGTGCGCGGGCTCCTTGGGACAAGTGCTATGTTGAAGCTGGTTTTTTCACTCTCAAAGTTTTGCGCCTCCACATTCCAAAACTCAAATTTGGCAAGCCCGAGCATGCCCGACGATGCCTGTTTTTCTAGCGCGGGGCGATAGGCTGGGTAAGCGGCCAATTTTTTCTTTTCCCACTCTTTTTCCGACCCCTCAACAAACAGCCAATCCAAAAGCATATATTTCGGACGCCCCATTTTTCTGTGCGGCCCACGCAACAACCCGCCTTCGATCCAAAAAGTAGGCTTGGAAACACCTTCTTCGCAACCGCGGCCATGCGTAGGAAAAACATTATTCCAAACATCGTTGTGCGGCGTAACCCATACAACCACCCAATCCGCACGATAGTGCTTGAAATACTCTTCCAACGCCAATAGTTGCTGGTCTTGGCCGTAACCACCAGAGCCGATCGAAAAAACTTTTATTTTTTCTCCAGGCGACTGCTCCGAAAGATGCTTCTCCAACCTCCTCTCCGGCATCTGGTCAAAAGGCCATGAGGCCGCTTCGACCTGCGAATCCCCCACTAACAAAACTACTTTATCGGAATCGTCGTAAGCTATTTTTCTGCCACGAAAACCGAGCTGATTCTTTTCATCAACCGCCCCTGAAAACCGCCAACCCGCATCTCGGCTAGCCCCTACTTTAACCCTGACAATCTTCTCGGCAACCAACATCCCGCCGACAAGACAAAGCAGCAACAGTCCTGTAAGCAGAAAGACGAATTTTTTCGACGCAGGAATGGAACAAGTGTTTTCTGGAGACATTCGATCTTTCTTCTGTTTTTCGCTCTTATTTTTAGCCAATCAATATCTGGACAACATTCAAAATGACAGGTTCAATAGTTCGTGCAATCTTTTCCGCTCAACACCCGTTATTTGAAAAAACCCTATTGATCACTGCAACCTTGAATTCCAACCCTCCACGAGTTCTTGAAAAATATTGCTTAGGCTTCTCGTTATCTTCCACTCTGGAAAATGCCTCTGAGCTTTCCGGAGATCGCTATAGTAACAAATATGGTCTCCTGTCCTGCTGCTTTCCAGTAAATCGCCGACATGTTTCTTGCCTGTTAATGATTCCACGATTTGGATGGCTTCCAGAACCGAACATGAATTTTCTTTGCCTCCTCCCATATTATAGACTTCCCCGCACCTCGGAGACTGGAAAAAACACTCCATAAACTCTGCGACATCCTCGGAGTGAATGTTATCCCTGACTTGTTTGCCTTTATAGCCATAAATGTGGTAGGGGACTTCCTCCATAATCGTTCTTACAAGATAGCTTAAAAAGCCGTGTAGTTCCACGCCACTATGACCTGCTCCCGTCAAGCAACCTCCTCTCAAACAGCAAGTAGGCATCCCAAAATATTTACCATATTCCTGAACCATGATATCCGCAGCAACCTTTGACGCACCAAAAAGAGAATGCGTGCTTTGATCTATAGACATCTCCTCGGCGACTCCGTGTTCGTAATAGGGGTCATCGTAATCCCACCTCGTTTCAAGCTCTTTCATCCGAATGGTATTAGGCTTGCTACCATAGACCTTGTTGGTAGATAAAAAAATAAAGGGGGCCTCGGGAGATCCTCCCCGACACGCTTCCAGCAGATTCATCGTTCCAACGGCATTGGTGTCAAAATCATCAAATGGAATTTTCGCAGCCAAGTCATGAGAAGGTTGCCCGGCCGCATGCACCACAAGCGACGGCTGTATATTCTTCACCAAATCCAACAGGCACTCCCTCTGCCGAATATCCATGTCGTAATGCTGGTATCCCTTGACTTGCTCGAAAATAAGATTTCGGTTCCATATCGTGTCACCTCGGGAACCAAAAAACTTTGCTCTTTGATTATTGTCAAGACCATGAACCTCGAATCCCCTTCTGCCAAAAAACGTACACACTTCAGAGCCGATCAACCCACAGGATCCAGTGACAAATATTTTTTTCATTTATTTTTAAACCGCCTGCAAACACCCAACCAACCCCGCCATCTCCATCCGCTTGCGAGCCTCTTCATTATGGCTCACCTTCTCTCTTCCAACGCACTTTTCCTGGACAGTTTCTAATACGGCAAGCGGATATTTTAATAATCCTTCAGCCAACAGACTCGCTCTTGCCGCCTTGTTTTGACACTCTCCCAAACTCATGCGAAGCCACTGTTTTTCTAACATTCGAGAAAAAGGACTCACCTTATATTTTTTCTGTAAGGAGCGATCCCTGTGGAGTGCCGTCCCCCAGGCAACCCTAGCCATTTCTATCTGTTTTTGAACATCTCGGGCTGATATGGAAAACTGAGTAGGATTACTCTCGTGTTTTCGCCATGTCGCCAAATATTCAGGTAAAAATAGAACATCGTTTTGCAAGGTCACACGCATCCCCCATTCAAAATCTCCTGCCACCCCCCATTCAGACCTGAAAAGCCCTGCTTTTTCATAAACGCTTTTTCTCACAAGAACCTGCGTTATAGAACCATGAACCGTTCCTATCCCCCAATGCAAAAAACCGTCGTGCGGTGCCCGCCTGACATGTCTCTTTTCTAGCCAACACCCAAAATAAGGTCTTTGATTCCATGGATCCGACATCCCCATGATCTCGTTTCCATCCCTATCAATCACTTTTGCTAGGCACGAGCACAGGCCACACTCGGGATGTGTTTCCATTGCCTCAACCATTTTTTCCAAACAGTCAGGTTCCATCGTATCATCGCTGGTGGCCACATAAACATAGGAACCCTGACAATCCTTCAAACCATCGTTCCATGTATGGTAGAGACCTACTTTGCCACGCCGAACATGAATTCTTTTGTCCCGAGCAGAATTCGCATTCGCTATCTCCCAAGACCCATCGCTTGAATCCGCATCCACCACGATGCACTCCCAGTCCCGCAAATTCTGCGAGAGAATCGTATCAAATCGCTCCTGCAAATACTTCGCCGTATTGCGGACGGGGACGACGATGGAAACGATCGGGGCTGTCATGTGGGATGCTTTTTATTTAATTGTTCCTGAATGAAAATCTGGTCTAGCGCCCTAAATTTTTCAGTTCCCATTGTTCTTTTTCTTCGTAGGATTTAAAACGAAACAAACCTCTTGGATGAAAAGGCTTGTTGCCACGCAGAGCCATCGCCAACCTCTGCAAGTCGTCAAAAGCCTGAAGGCTTCCTTTGACAGGCTTTCTCTTACCCACGGTTTTGATGCTCGGGTTCATTTTTTGCAACCACTCGAAAAAACTTTTTTCCACACCAACTCTAGCACTTCCCCATTTAAAATCCCGTTCCACAAAAACTGGCCGAACGCGGCAAACCATCCTTTCGTCCTTCCTCGATATAAAAACTGACTCCACACTTCGCCGAGTTTCGTCCGGTTTGGATCCGTCAACCGCTCCCAAGCAATCACTCCCTTGCGCCCTTTCAAAGCCAGTTCCATTTCGCCCATCAGCCCGGCGTAATCGTAACCCGCTTTCGCAACAACCGTCGGTCCCAAATGCTCCAGATAAGTCTTGGCAAGCCACCCTTTGTCTGCCGTATCCAAAGACCGCCGCCACCCTTCCTTGTAATCTTTCACGGGTCGCCCATGTTTGTGAACGCTTTTGAGATCACCGCTCGCCCCTTTTAGAACTCCTCGCTGGCCATATTCCAACATTTCGGGCTCGTATCCGATCCCGAACCCCTCACACAAGCTCCGAATCTCTTTCTCTGGATTCTCGACCAAAGCTTCGTATCGGACAGTCTGCCCGAATTTCACACGACCCCGAACTCTCTCGATGTTATTCCAACCTAAATTCAAATCTTCGGCGATTCCTCCCTCGCGGAATTGGCTCCAATCTCCTTTCAAGAACACATCCAGAGCCGACGCGAAAACCGCCAGCGGGTTGCGGTAGAGAAAAACATAATGAGCTTCGGGAAAGATCTCGATCAACTCATCCAAAATCAGATGATACCTCGGCGTCTTGTCTAAAAAAAACTTTTTTCCGCTCTCTCTTAAAGCCGTATCGTAAAGATGGCTTGCCGCCTTTCTGACCGCTTCCCGATAAACAGCGCGTCTCTCCTTCAACCCTCCCAAAAACTCCCCCAGCGCAATGGCGCCGCCGTCCACATAAGAATCGTAAGCGGTCATTTGCCCCGTTTTTCTTCCTGCATAGCAAAAAGGGAGCATCAGCCACGGCTCAGACACCGAATGAACCGCCGAGTGGGCAGAAAGAACATTCTGCAGGAGCGTGGATCCGCTCCTCGGTAGAGAAATTAAAAAAATCAAGTTCAACGATGAAACCATCCTTTGACAAAAACCTCACATCCCCTCATTTATCTTGGAAACCTTATGGGTTTTCTCCTTAAATCGTTTTCTCAAGTTTTCTGTTTTTTTATAAAACTCGCGCAACGATGAAATCGCCTTCATCGTTTTTTCAATCCTGCTCATTTTCCAGCATCTCGATATCGGCCAAATCTTGTTTGGAACTTCTTATCCGTTTCAACCAGATCAAATCGTCTTTTGCGGCGATATAAACCTCTCCATGTTCCGTGACTTCCGACACGGCGTTGTCCAATATCTTCCTGTGTTCTGCCTCGTTCCCCTCCAAAAGATCGATCATCAAAGTGTCGCCCTGTTCAATCTTTGACAAGCGGTGCAAAACAACCCCCGTTTTTTTAAATTTCCATGGAGGAGCTTCCAAGACATATCCCAGCATCCTCAACAGGGCTTTTGCCTTTTCCATCTCTTCGGGAACCAGAAGCAAGTTTATATCTTGAGTGTATCTCGGTTTTGTATAGAAAGAGAGCGCGATCCCGCCCACCACCGCATGCCTGATACCTGCCTCATTGAAAGCTCGGATTATTTTGAAAAATTCCTCGTAAATGTCCATGGCGACAGACTTTCCTCCACGCCCCCCTCACCTCTCCAACGCCCACTCGGACGGTATCTCACCTCATCCTTGATATCCACATATCAATAATTTCATTAAAAATATACGAAAGAGATTTATTGATTCTCCATGAAGGATAGTCAGTCTTGATTTTTCGCAAATCTGAGTAGTAACATATATGGTCCCCCTTCCTTGCTTGGATGTCATAAATCCACTTCATTTTTTTACCAGTGCAAGACTCAACTAGAGAAAACGCCTCAATAATCGAGCACGAATTATCCTTCCCTCCTCCAATATTATAGACAGCACCGCATCTAGGTTCCTCTATATAACATGCGATAAAATGAGCTACATCCGTCGCATGGATGTTGTCGCGCACCTGTTTTCCTCCATAACCGAACACCCTATATTCTCTCTGCTCAATATTGCATTTGATCAAGTAGCTCAGGAACCCGTGAAGCTGGACGCCGCTGTGGCTCGATCCTGTTAGACAGCCACCACGCAGGCAGCAAGTAGGCATCTGGAAATAATTTCCGTATTCTTGCACCATGATATCTGCCGCCACTTTTGATGCCCCGAACACCGAGTGCAGACATTGATCTATACCAAAACTTTCAGGAATACCATGGCTCAGTGCCGGATCTGCATAATCCCATCTAGTGTCCTGCTCTTTCATCTCAACCCTGTTTGGTCTATCCCCATAAACTTTATTAGTGGAAAGGAAGACAAAAGGCGAGCTGGAACATCGCTCCCTAACTGCCTGCAAGAGGTTGAATGTTCCCACAGCATTTGTATCAAAGTCGTCGAACGGAATTGATGCCGCCCTGTCATGTGATGGCTGCGCTGCAGCATGAACAATCGCATCTGGACACAGATGTTCAATCAGTTCTACTACGCGCGCTCTATAACGAATATCGACCTCATGGTGCTCGAAACCAGCAAGTTCTTTGCAGAGTCTCTCTTGGTTCCATCGTGTATCACCTTCTGGCCCGAAAAAGACGGCTCTCTGGTTGTTATCCAAACCGTGAACTTTCCAACCAATCTTGTGAAAATACCGACACACTTCTGATCCAATCAATCCAGATGATCCAGTAACTAATATTTTTTTCACAGAACTTTTGATAGCCAATTTTCGTTCCCGTCAGCAAACTCAGCTATCTCCTCAAAAATATCTTCCTTATTTCGTTTAACCCTCCATCCGAAGCGTTCATCGGCCGTATGGGTATTCATCACCATCCAAGGTATATCCATGATGTGAGCCTCCTCTATTTGCTCCACTGGGTGAGATCCCCACCGTTCCTCACACCACTGGTGCAACTCTTGCAGGGAAACCGAATTGGTTGCTCCACCTCCAAATACAGTCACTGGTGCTGTCCCAATTAACGGAGGTTTTTGCATTTGCATCAAAAGTGCCTCTACCATATCTGCAGGGTGAAAAATATCCCTGACCTGAAGCCCGTATCCACCGTAACCTGTGAATCGCAGATGTTTTTTCTCCCTAACAGCATGAATCCAGTACGAGATAATCCCCTGCTGTGGCCCTCCCATTTGCCCAGCACCCGCCATAACACCGCAACGATTAATCCATACGGGCATCCGATAGGCGTAGGCGTATTCGGTCGCCAGCAACTCTGATGCCCTCTTTGTGCTTCCGTAGAGAGAGAGCGGTGGAGACGTGCTGAAGTCTTCCCCTATACCTAGCATCGAAGCTCCCTCAGGAAACACCCCTGCCGCAACGGGAACAAACCTCGCACCAACTCGATGGATCGGTATGTCTCTCAGTGCCGACATCGAATATACACGGCTAGTGCTCAACAATATAAACCCAGCGCCCCAGTGCTTGGCTAACTCCAGCAAATGCATCGTTCCTACTAAATTGGACTCAATAACACCTAACGAACTTCCGTTACCTACTCCTGCCAAAACACTCGGATTGGCCGCAGCATCAATGATCCAGTCGCATCTGGGTAGTCCTTTCAAATCGTTAGGGCATCTGACATCCGAGTGAAAAACATCAATTTTAGCAGATGCTAACCTTGTAAGGTTTCTGTCGCATCCTTTCCTGCTAAAATTATCGGTCACCAGCACTAATCCGGCCTCCAGTTCATGTAGAGAGAGAGAGAGAGAGCTACCAACAAACCCAGCACCACCTACCACAAGAACCCTCATTACAATTCCCAGTTTTTCAGTCTCATCACAAAAGTCATCGAATCTCAGTCAGTATCGTTCGAAAAATTATAAATAGCCGTTATTACTATATTCAATACAGGTGTGAGTGGCGATTTTAGCGAAAAACCCATTGTTTAACCCAACGATAAATAAAATTCTTGATGATTCTGGTTTTGATGCCCTTGCGTTATATTTTTGTTGCAACAACTAAAAACTGTTTGCCAAACACTGGCCAAATGAACCTTACTTTTAAATATAGCCAAATCATCACTTCTGGCACCTCTTTTTTTCCGACCATAGTGTAAGGGAGAAATCTCGCAATACACTCATCTACACGAAACCCTCGGTTTACTAAAGCTTCTGATAAACTTTTTTCGCTGAGCGGTATATAGTGATCCCAGAAATCCCAATATTTTCCTGGAAGGATATTAATATTTGGCCCCATCGCTATCAGTTTACCTCCAGTTTTTAGCACACGGTGTGTTTCGTCTAATATTTTCCCTAACAACTGCTTTGAGTTTAAGTGTTCGAAAAAATTACTGGTAAAAACGACATCAATACTCCCTGCGGCTACCCCCCATGTTTCAGAACAGTCTTGCTGCAAGAAATGTACATCTAGGTCGAGATGCTTACTACAATCTGGATTTAAATCTAACCCCCATTTTGTTTTTGCACAGATGTTGTTGATAAATCCCCCGTCCCCACAGCCTAAATCCAATACTGTGGTGTCCTCTAAAACATATTTACTGAAGACATGCTTGCATAGCAGTAACCACACCTTGTCTCTGTAGCTTATCTTGCCAGCAAACCTGTTTCTGTAAATGTTCTGTAACTCGGTTTCTTTATTCATCCTACATGCCCCTTATCTAAATAGTCTCCGCAACTAAAATATCTTTCTAGCCAGACATACAGACAGATAAATAAATACCGACTTCCCATCTCTTTTATCTTCATTTTCGATGCACCAGTCCTACGGTTTCTCCAAGTGATAGGCACAACTGCATAATTGTACCCCCTAACGACAGCTTTAAGCGGCAGTTCGACTGTTATATTAAAATGAGGAGATAAAATAGGTTTGACCCCGTCTATCACCTCTCTCCTATACGCCTTGAATGCGTTCGTCGTATCATTAAATCCGTGTCCGAATAGACCTCTTATAAAAAGGTTACTGACTCTATTGAGAACAAGCTTTATAGGAGGGTAATCTATGACCCCACCCCCTTTCATAAACCTACTACCAAAAACACAGTCGTAACCTTCATTCAGCTTTTTCCAGTAACGAACGACATCACGGCAATCATCGGACTCATCTGCCATCATGATGACGACCGCATCACCTGACATAGCATCCATTCCACACTGTATCGCCCGCCCGAAGCCATTCATCCCACTATTCCTGATAGCTTTTAACTCTTGCATTTCTTTGCCTTTTTCCTGCAGTATTCCGTAGGTTCGGTCAGTACTACCATCGTCCACCACCACAATCTCGTGCGGAATATCATGTATTTTAAGCTCGAGATGCAGGTGTTCGACCGTGCATGCTATACAGCCCTCTTCATTCCTAGCTGGTATGACAATCGACAGTTTTCCAATTGGCTTCTTCTCCAGTTTTTTCATTATGGACACCTCGTCCAATCTCTATTTGACGCTCAACTACTACTGTGATTGCCCGCTAAAATTGTAATCACGGCAAGCTCGCACAAACAACCTTTTGGCCTCATTTCCTATAAAACTGCAA
>JAIFLJ010000063.1:0-2387 GCA_020049135.1 bacterium
ATTCCCTATGAGAGTGCTCCTACGGGCTATGGCAGAGGTCAAACGGATGTGCCTGAGTTACTGCCCGTGCCACCACCGCTTTTTTTGGGGGCTTTGCTAATAACCGAACCATGACGCCGTGCTGAAATTAGAATTAGCGGCTCAAATATGGGTTTCTGCGCAATTTTCCGTTGCGGTTAAAAAATGCGCCGTCTATGAGTGAACGCTATGAAATCGTCTGATATACGAAAGGGGTTCCTTGATTTTTTTGCGGGGAAAAAACATGCTGTAGTGGCGTCTTCCAGTTTGATGCCTGACGCGCCGAACCTCCTTTTCACGAATGCCGGGATGAACCAGTTCGTGCCGATATTTCTCAGCCAAAAGCCGTGCCCATATTCTCCAGGGCGTGCTGCCGATACCCAAAAATGTATCAGGGCGGGGGGCAAGCACAATGATTTGGAGGATGTTGGCTTGGATACCTACCACCACACTTTTTTCGAGATGTTGGGCAACTGGTCTTTTGGAGATTATTTCAAAAAAGAAGCCATTGGGTGGGCTTGGGAGTTGCTTGTGGGTAAATGGAATTTTCCGCCTGAGCGGCTTTATGCGACCGTTTACAAGCCAGGTGAAGGCGACCCCGCAGAGTTTGACCAAGAGGCATACGATTGTTGGAAAGCAATTTTTCTTAAAGCAGGGCTGGACCCAGATGTCCACATAGTCAATGGCAACAAAAAGGATAACTTTTGGATGATGGGAGAAACTGGCCCGTGCGGTCCGTGTTCTGAGGTGCATGTGGACTTGACCCCGGCTGGGGATACGCGTGGCAGTTTAGTCAACCGTGGCGATTCGCGATGCATTGAGATTTGGAACTTGGTGTTCATACAGTTCAACGCCACGCCTGCGGGTGCTTTCTTGCCGCTTCCGGCCAAGCATGTGGACACGGGGATGGGTTTCGAGCGGGTCTGTTCCATCATCCAAGGGACGCGTGGTTTTACGGACTTCAAAAATGCGAATATATCCAACTACAACACGGATGTTTTTAGCCCGATTTTTGGGGTTATGGAAAAAATGTGTGGGCAGAAATACCAAGCCACGCTTCCTGCTCATGGGGCGGTGGAATTGTCTGCCACGGAAAAAAACGATGTCGCATTCCGCGTTGTTGCAGACCACATAAGGACACTGACATTCGCTATTTCCGATGGCATCCAGCCCTCCAACGAGGGGCGAGGCTATGTGCTGCGCCGCATTTTGCGCAGGGCAGTGCGGTACGGGCGCAACCTCGGTTTCCACGAGCCTTTTTTGCACAAACTGGTCTCCGTGGTCGCAGATAATTTCGGGGATGTTTTTCCTGAAACACGGGAAAAGTGTTCCGTGGTGGAACGCATCATCAGAGCTGAGGAGGAGAATTTCGGTGCTACTCTGGACAGAGGCATTGAGCTTTTTCACGGAGCCGTTGCACGCCTGAAAAAAGGGGAGCCTATCTCTGGCGAAACAGCTTTCGAGTTGGCGGACACATACGGTTTCCCGCTGGACTTGACGCAACTCATGGCGCGGGAACTCGGCATAACGGTGGACGAGGACGGGTTCCAGCGGCTGCTTGAGGAGCAAAGAAAACGCTCGCAGTCGGCTCAGAAAAAAGAAGTGATTGAGGTGTGCGATGCAGATATGTCGGGCTTCGAAAAAACTGTTTTTGTCGGGTTTGACCAACTTGAGACGACGGCGGAGCTGCTGTCCGTCCAGCAGTCTTTTGTCATAGCCGACAAGAGTCCATTTTACGCTGAGATGGGCGGTCAGGTCGGCGATACTGGTACATTACAGACTGCTTCAGGGAAGATTTATAAAGTGCTGGATACGCAGAAGACTGCGCAGGGCGTTTTCCTGCACAGGATTGAGCAGACGGAAGGTTTGTTCGTAGGCGACAAGGTTGTTTTGAAGGTGGATGCCGCACGCCGTTCTTTGATTGAAGGGCATCACACAGCTACGCATGTGATGCACTGGGCACTGAGGCTGACACTAGGAGACACCGTCGGGCAGAAAGGCTCTTATGTCGGCCCTGACCGACTGCGTTTTGATTTTTCGCACCACGAAGGGATGACGCTGGAGGAAATTGAAAAAGTCGAGCGCATGGTGAACGAAAAAATTCGTACCAACGATGGTGTTAGGTGGGATGAACGCCAGTATTCGGAAGTTAAAGGAGACCGCTCCGTGCTCCAGTTTTTTGGTGAGAAGTACGGCGAGAGCGTCCGCGTGGTGGACATAGGCGGGTATTCCAAGGAGCTCTGTGGCGGGACGCACGCCAGAGAAACTGGGGCACTCGGATATTTTAAGCTCACCTCGGAGGGGGCGATTGCGGCGGGCGTGCGCCGTGTGGAGGCGGTAGTGGGCGAGGCACTCTGGCCGTTTATCGA
>JAIFLJ010000063.1:2396-6080 GCA_020049135.1 bacterium
CGAGGCACTCTGGCCGTTTATCGAACAGGAGCGGCAAAAGACAGAGGAGCATCACGGGCAGCTCGTGCGCAAGGGTGCATCGCGCCCTCTGTCCGAATGGAAAGGTTCTTCCAAAGAAGATGCCTTGGCTTGCCTGCGTGAGTGGGCGGCGCAGATCAATGAGATGGAGTCCGTTTTGCGCGAGGAAGAAAAACAGCGTGCGAAAGAGGAGAAAATCCGTCTCCAGGCGCAGGCGGCGAAGCAGGCCGAAGAGTTACTGCAAAAACATGCTGGGGCATCTGCTTTTGCGGAATCTTTGCCTGAGTCTGACGGGAAGGTTTTGCAGGCCGTTGCTGATATTTTGAAGACCCGTTTCAAAGGGGCTTTTGTTTTGGGCGGCGTGCTAGACGGCAAAGCCAGCCTGATCGCTTGCGCCCCGCAGCCTAGCAAGCATCACGCCGGTAAAATAATACAGTCTATCGCCCCTGTGGTGGGCGGCAAGGGCGGCGGACGCCCTGATATGGCTCAAGGCGGTGGTTCGGATGGTAGCAAGATGGACGAGGCCATGCAGAAGGCGCGGGGGTTGATGGCGTAGGTTTGTCGGCGTGGGAGCGTGACGCAAAAAACTCTCTTTTTCGTGGTAGCTTTTCGGATTTATCGGCCTTATTGTGCGTGCAGATGAAAAAATGGCTGGCACCAACATTTGTAGCATTGTTGTTCCTTGTCCACCCCCTCGTTGTTTTGACCCGCCCCGATTTGCCATTGCAAGACCCTGGGACTGGATGGCTGCTGAAGGCTGGCCAGCTTTCGGTTGAAACTGGGAAAATACAGGATCGCGATACTTTTTCGTATTCGGTGCCCGGCGGGGAGTGGATGGCGCACAAATGGCTATTTTATTTTGTGATGGGCCGGCTCGAAAAGGCAGGCGGCATCCCTCTTGTCAGCGCGTTTTTTTCGCTGCTTTACGCTCTATTGCCTGTGCTGGTTTACCGACGGCTTGTGCGTGTGGGGTGCAACATGGGCGCCGCGCTGTTCGTGGCTTTTCTTGCGTACTTGATCCTGCTTATGCACGCATTGGCAAGGCCACATGTATTCACATATTTGTTTCTGGCGTTGTCGCTTGATGCCTTGGATCGCATTGATTCGGCGGCGAAAGAAAAACAGGGTTGGTGTCCGAGCCCAAGCGTGTTGGCTTGGTTGGCGGTCATGATGGCAGTATGGAGCAACTTGCACGGCGGGTTTGTGGTGGCACTCGTTGTGGTTGGTATTTATTTTTGCGTGGCTGCGGCAGAGGCTTTTTTTTCGAAAGAAGGATCGGCTACCGCTAGGGCAAAGGCGTTTGCGGTGGCTTTATGCGTCATGGTTGTGGCTAGTTTTGCTAACCCGTTTGGATGGGGTCCGCACATGTTCGTGCTGGAGTACTTATCGAAGCAGTCTATACAAGTCTGGCACGAGTTTGCACCGCCAGACTTTCGCAACGGCGGCTCGTCTGTGAAAGCTTTCGAGCTTTATCTTTTGCTTTTGATCGCGTTGTCGGGATGGCAAGGGAGGCGCATGCGGTGGACAACGACTGAATTGGCTCTGGCACTGTTTTTCACGCATTACGCGTTGAACAGCCTGAGGCAGGTCAATTTTTTTGCAATCGTGATGGCACCCGTGCTGGGGCGTATGGTGTCGGATGCGTTGGAGCAGTGGTTGCCCCGTTTTGCCGCCCGCTGGGACGCGATTGCAAAGAACCAGTCTGAGCTGAAAGGGACGCCGCTTTATTTGGGAGTTTTCAGCTTAGGCTTCGTGCTGCTTAGTCAGTCGCAGCTTGGTTTTTTTAAACGCGATCTGGACGATATACACTTGAGCAGGGCGTCTAGGGAGTATATCGCGGCGCACAGTGAAAGTTTCCATAGGATGTTTAACACCGACGATGTAGGAGGGACGCTGATTTACTATTTTTGTCCGAAGCTCCAAGTTTTTATGGACGACCGGGATTATTACCCGGAACCGTTTGTGCTGGAAAAATATTTTCCGTTACGCTACGGGCGGGCTGGTTGGGATGTCGTTTTGGACGAGTTCCAGATCACATCGGCGGTGGTAAACCGGGCTGCACCGATCGGGGTTTTACTGGAATCCAGTGGCCGTTGGGTCTTGGCACACGAGGACGAAAAAAACAAAATTTATCTCAAAAAATAAGGAAAAAATATGAACCTACAGCAGCAACCACCACCAGTATCGTTGGGAACGCACCAGAAGGCTTTGAAAATAAACCTGAACCCGCTTCGCTACGGGACTTTTGCTGAGATCGGGGCCGGACAAGAGGTGGCGCGGTGGTTTTTCAGTGTTGGCGGAGCGGCTGGCACGGTAGCCAAAAGCATTTCGGCTTATGACATGACATTTAGCGATGCCGTCTATGGGACAGCCGAGCGCTATGTTTGCAAGGAGCGCTTGCTACAAATGCTGGATAGGGAGCACCACCTTTTGATTTCGCGCCTCGCTCCGAAACGGGGTGGATCAACAGCTTTTTTCACTTTCGCCGATACAGTTGCGGCAAAGAGTTACAAGGGCAACAACGAGTGCCACGGGTGGATGGGCATTCGTTTCCAGACGCTGCCCGAACGGGAGCCCAACGATATAATAATGCATGTGCGGATGCTAGATGAGCAGAATATGAAGCAGCAGGAGGCACTGGGCATTATTGGCGTGAACCTTGTTTTTGGGGCGTTTTATTTTCATAGCCAGCCAGAGAAACTGATTGAGACGCTGTTGGATGGGCTTACGCCGCGTCGCATTGAGGTGGATCTTATACAGCTTTCTGGCCCGGACTTTGCCTCGGTGGATAACAGGCTCATGAGCTTGCAACTGGTGCTGCAGGGTCTTACGCACGCGGCCATGTTCGCTCCAGACGGTGAAGTGCTGCAGCCGTCGGATGTTTTTTACAAGCAGTCCGTACTTGTTGAGAGAGGGCACTTTCGCCCTGTCACGAATGTTCATATGGACATGCTTGATGCGGCGCGGCAACAGTTCGTAGGCGGCGGTGAAGTCATGGAGATTTTGGAGATGACGCTAAAAAACTTGCTGGGCAGCGGGGAAAACCACAGCGATTTTTTGGCTCGCGCCGACCTGTTGGCCAAGCTCGGAAAACGGGTTTTGATTTCCAATTTCGCCGAGTTCCACAGGCTGTCGGCGTACTTGAACCACCATACCCAAAAACCACTTGGAGTGGTGCTCGGCATATCTTTGCTGAAAGAGATTTTTGAGGAAAAATACTACACGGACTTGGAAGGTGGCATTTTGGAGTCGTTTGGGCGACTGTTCAAAAACTCGCTCAAGCTCTACATTTATCCAGCGATTGATGAGCGGTCAGGGGCGGTGGTCACAGCCGACAACCTAGAAGTTTCCCCGCGCCTGCACCACCTGTACAGGCATCTATTGGATAGCGGCTACATCGTGGGGTTGAAAGCCGACAAGCCGAGCCCTATGGGGAAAAGCTCGCGAGATGTCCAACTATTGATAGAGCAGGGCGACCCGGCTTGGGAGTCCATGGTTCACCCGGAAGTCGCAAAGATTATAAAAGATCGTGGTTTTTTCGGTTTCGGTGGAGATGCCAACGAAATGCCGATTGACTAGTGGCCTATAACACAAAAATTTTCGTATGAGTGACGATCAAAACAGCCTGGCATCGAGGCGCAAGGAGGGAAGATATCCGTTGCGATA
>JAIFLJ010000187.1 GCA_020049135.1 bacterium
GTGAGCCGTGAGCCGTGAGCCGTGAGCCGTGAGCCGTGAGCCGTGAGCCGTGAGCCGTGAGCCGTGAGCCGTGAGCCGTGACCAGATCAGACTGGAGATTTTTCCAGAACATTATTAAGATTAAATAAAGAAGTTTTTTTTAAGAAGCAATCTTTTTTTCGATATTTTTGGATGAAAAATCTTTTCTCTGTCCGTTTCATCTGGAAAAAGCCTCGTGCTGTTGTTGGGCGGCGCTCGCAGGAGATTTGCTTTTTGAACAGGGTGACAGGAACCTGAAAAAGAAAGGAGCCGCCGACCGAACCGTTTCTTTTTCTCTATCAATTCAAGAAATTATTTGAGTCCGCCCATGTCTTCGCTACGATTCGTTCATGGTTGGGTTACGCACTCATGCAGACACATCCCAACACGCCCTCGGAGGTTATTTCGTATGAAGATTGAAGAGTTCGATTGCGTTAAAATTAAACGGCAGGGCCAAGAGCGGCTTTACGAAAAAACGAAAATGATGACCGACGAGGAAAAGCTTGAGTTTTATCGCCGATCTTCAGAGCAGTTATTGGCACTGAAAGCGGCTTTAACAAAAAGCGAAGCCGTCGGAAGTCATGATGCTTGATCTCCTTTTTTCATCCCGGCTCTGGGATGCGCCTGGCGGTAGCTCTTTTGCAGGCGCTCCAAGGAGACATGCGTGTAGATTTGAGTGGTGGAAAGCGAGGCGTGACCGAGCATGTCTTGGACGCTTCTCAAATCCGCCCCGTGGTCGAGCAGGTGCGTCGCGAAGCTGTGCCTCAGTTTGTGCGGGGTCATCTTCCGGTCAATCCCACAATAGAGAAGGTATTTTTTCATCAGTTGTTCTACCGCCACCGTGGTCAAGCGGCCCTTGCGCGATTTGTTGAGAAAAACGGCGCCGGAATAGGGGGCAGGCTGACATTTGTGACGATGGACAAGCGAGCGAAACTCTGGCATCCTGTGTCATGCCACGCAGTATTCGGATTGAGTTTGCTAGGGCCTTTATCAAAAGATTTCAGAATATGGTGCAAACAGTCACAAATGTCAGCCTGACCCCTTTTTCCACCACAAGCGATGAAAATGTGGTGCGGGCATCCTTGCCTGCTTCTTTCGGCGGCAAGATGCCGCCGCTCCCTTCTATTTTCAAAGGAGTCACGATTTTTTTGGCATAGTCTTCATTTCTTCGATGATCGCTTGGTTTATGGCTATGCCGTTATAGAGATTTTCTAATGAGAAATTTTCGTTTGGCGAATGTATCTGGCAGCCGGGAAGAGCTAGACCCAGTAGCAGTGTCTCTGCGCCGAGGATAGTTTTAAAATCTGCGACTATCGGGACGCTCCCTCCTTCCCTCACCAGCGCGGGTTCTTTGCTAGGAAAGGCTTTTTTCAGTGCTGCTATAGCGAGTTTTCCCAGCGTCCCATCTGGCTCCATCAAATACGGCATGCCTGTGTGCCCCATTTCGATGCGCATGGAAACCGATGGCGGGCAGATGCGCTCAAAGTGTTTCCTGACACATTCTTGAATTTTTTCCGGCTCTTGGTCGGGGACAAGGCGGAAAGTGAGTTTGGCGCAAGCTTGTGCAGGGAGGACGGTTTTTGAGCCATCGCCTTGATACCCGCCATAGATGCCGTTCACTTCAGCGGTGGGTCTGCTCCAGATGCGTTCTAGGGCGGAATAACCAGTCTCGCCCCACAGGGTTGGCACTTTTGTGACGGACGCGATTTTTTCTTCGTTGAAAGGGAGACCCGCCCATGAGCTGCGTTCCCAGTCTTGCAAAGGACGGACACCGTTATAAAACCCTTCCACGGCCACGCGTCCTTGCTGATCGTGCAGCGATGCCACAAGGCGGCAGAGTTCGGTCACAGGATTGGCTACTGCGCCGCCGTAAATCCCAGAGTGCAAATCCATAGCCGGTCCCGATAGGTGGATTTCCATGGCTGCAATGCCACGAAGCCCGTAGGTAAGCGTGGGGCATCCGATGTCCACCATGCCCGTGTCGGAGACGACAATGGCATCGCACGCTAATTCTGCGCGGTGTTCGCGGAGGAACGGCGCGAGGTTTGGGCTGCCGACTTCCTCCTCGCCCTCTATCAGAAAAATGATGTTTACGGGAAGGGCGTCCCGTTTTTCGATCCATTCCTGCACGCCGAGAATGTGGGAAAGGATTTGGCCTTTGTTGTCGGTGGCTCCTCTGGCAAAAACGAAACCGTCTTTCACCGTAGGCTCAAAGGGCTGGCTCTCCCAAAGTTCCAGCGGATCCACGGGTTGGACATCGTAATGCCCGTAAATCAAAAGCGTTGGGCTATTAGGTGTGGCTGCATCAAGGCGTGCCAGCACGATGGGGTGGCCAAGCGTGTCGCACAGAGAGGCGGAAAAGCCGATATTCCGCAGTTTCGTGGAGAGCCACTCTGCGCAGTTTCTCATATCTTTGCTGTGAGCTGGCTGCGCGGAGATGCTTGGAAAACGGAGAAACGCAAAAAAATCATCTATGTGTGCCGATTGCATAAGTTCATAGAAAGTATATTTTGCTGCTGGATAAAAAAGCTAAAAAAAGAGAAAAAGGGCTGATGAAAGTATCCAAGCGCATAGACACCAGTGGGGCGGCGGTGCAGCCGATCAACGCTGCATTCGCCTCGCTAGAAATAGAGGGCCTGCCAGACGCGCCGCCAGAACCCGAGCACACAAAAAAAGCTGGGACAAAAAAAATGCGGCTAATCCTGAGGCGCGAGACATCTCACCGCGCTGGAAAAACCGTGGTAGTGGTCTCTGGTTTTCCTGATGATTTTTCTGGGGCAGAGCTGGAGCAGCTTGCCCGCACACTGAAAAAAAAGAGTGGCTGTGGCGGGACTGTTGCGGGGTGCGAAATAGAGGTGCAGGGCGACCAGCCAAGAAAAGTCCGAACCATTTTGGAGCAGGAAGGCTTTTCTGTAGGTGGCGTCACTTGACGGGCAACACAAACTTGGCCGCTCAATCGTAGGCGTGTAGAGCACGCCCATGGATGAGATTCGTGATGTTGTTAAAAATCAAAAGGTGGAACATGTACATCCAGACGAACCACAAGCAGACCAAGAAAATGCCGTTTTTCCATTTCGAACGGGCTGGGTTGAAGTAGTCGAGCAACTGGAAGTGCGTGGTGAAAGAGAGAGCCATAGCTCCGACAACGAGGAGCGGATAATATAAAGAACCAACGAAAGTATAAGTGGCCTGCGCGTCCCCCCAAAAAGGGTAAATCCACTTCACAAAAAACCAAGACCCCATCTTGTTATAAAGGCTCGTCATGCCTGGCACCCTCGGGATGTGACACGACTCTTTTATCACTGTGAGACCAGTCATCCAAATGCCGAACAGAAAAGTGGCGGTGGCCACCGAAGTTTTTATGAAGGCGAAGACGCGCCCATAAACCGGCGGAAATGAAAACAGTTTACCGAAATATTTTTTTTCGGTTACGCAGACTTCCCGCAATGTTGGTTCGCCCAAACTCATGTGAAAATAGATTTGTGTTCTCTTACAAAAAAAGATTGTTTCGCCAAGACATTTATTTATTGCGGTAGCCGCGTTAGTGCGATGTCAGGGTGAGGATTGTGCGGCGTTGGCATCGGCCTTTTTCAAAAACTCCAAGGCAGCGGCATCATTAGGTTTGAGTAGGAGAGCTTTGGTGACGGCCTTTTTTGCGGGTTCCCATTCCTGCTGCGCCGCATGGTGGTGCGCTACATCCATTATGTCAGCAAAAGCAAAATTTAGTTTTTCAGCGGCCTCAGTCCATGTTTTTAGTGCCTCTACATCTTGGGGTTTTACTTTTAGCGCGGCTTCGGCGAAGCGGAGCGCGGACACCCAATCTTTTTTATCGAGAAATTGGCGGGACACCTCCAAATTTTTTTCTGCCTGCCGGTTTTTCATGCGCTGCTCTGAATCCATATATTTTGCGGCGAACGACCACGCCTCATCCAGCGTGCCGGAAATGGCTTTCACATGCGCTTCGGAAACCCATTCGTCCATGTAATAAACGCCCAAAGCAAAAACCGATAAGAGCAGCGGGATGCCGAGAGCCTGCACGGCGAATGGGATATTTTTCTTTTTGGTGAATTTTCGGGGGCGAACCCGGATCGGTTTTCTGTGAGCCGTCTCAGCTTCTTTTTCTTCCACTGCAGGTTGTTCAACCAGTTCATTTATATCGGCTTCAACTTCAGGCTCAAGTTTTTTGAAAGAGACAGGAGGCTCGTCCTCGTGCAAAGAGACTGCCGGCGGCATCTCATCGTGTGAAGCCGCTGGTTTTTCAGGTTCCGTTTGAAATGCAGCGGCATTCAAAAGTCTTTCTATGTCATCCTCCGATATGTTGCCTGAGTCAGGCTCAGAATATGTGGGCGTAGGTCTTTTGAAAGAGATAGGAGGTTCGTCCTCGTCCAAAGAGACTGGTGGTGGCATCTCATCGTGTGAAGCCGCTGGTTTTTCAGGTTCCGGTTGAGATGCGCCAGCATTCAAAAGTTTTTCTATCTCATCCTCCGACATGTTGCCTGTGCTCGAAGCGTTTTCTTTTTGGGAGGACTGTATCCAATCTACCACTGTGCTCGGCGTGAGAGGCTTGTCGGCAGCCAAGGAGGCAGAACCTGGCGGTTTATCTTCTAGGGGGCGGTCTTCTACACCAGCCAAAGAGGCAACTTCTACAAGGTCGGGGACGGATGGTGTCAGGTCTGATCCGAGGATGGAACTGATTTCATCCATCGAGAGGGATGAAGGTGAACCTAGTGCTGATCCGGGGTTTGCCAACGGATTACTCATGGGGCGAACCCGGTCGTGTTTTGAGGCGCGGCGCAGGCGTATCGTGTTTCATGGAAATATCAATCTTGCCCGGCTTTCGCGAGAGTCCACGCGGTATAACTTTTCAGCTTTTCCATTTCCATCCTCACATCAATAGGTATCTGTCCCGAGGAAAAAAGCTTTTCCCCGTCCGCGAATATCATCGCCACGCGCATGCCGCCATCAACTACTGGGAAAAACAAAACTGACTTAGGTGAGACCTCTTTGACCCAGTCGGGGACAGAATTAAAAAACTGTGAGCCTTGAATGTTTTCCACATAGATTTCTTTATTGGTGTTCAGGCAAACATTGGGGAGGAGTGGTGGGCGGGAGTTTAGGCTTAGGGAAAAACACTTTTGCATTTGAAGGAACTGGTCTCCAAGACCGATTTCAGCCAATAGCGCATCTTTGGAAGGATTTTTTACAGCGACGAAAACATTGCGTGCATTAAGAGCGTAGAAAAAAGTTTCGCAGATGGCCATGAGAACTGTTTTCCAAGAGCACCCGGCATCCCCCATGAGATTGACTACCGCCGCCGCCCCTTCCTGAAAAATCTGCAGTGCAGTCCCTTTTTTTATCTGCAATATGCCGCCGCGCTGAGCCATGGCATCAAAGGCGTTCAGCTTGAGTTCGATTTCATCATGAATTTTTTTCACCTTCTTCATGAATGGAGCCTGCGAGGGTAGATAGACTGATTCGATGGAGCTTATGGACTGTTGGAAAACACGGAGAAAATCTAAGTGTGCGAGCCCGGCTTTTTTGAGGGCGTGGCAGCTTTGCAGAGACTCCATCATTTCAGAGGAGGAGCGGGCGTGTTCTGCTATGCGGCAGATTTCCATGCTGGCATGTGCAATGGGCGCAAGGTCGCCAGCGTAGCGTGCATCCTCCTCTGTCATATGGAGTGGATCCATGTGAGCCGTCACGGCTTTGGGGAGCGAAAGGAAGCATCCGACTTGTTTGCCTAGTGCTTCGATCCTCATGCCAAAAATTTTTTCGGCGGCTTCTTCTTCGTTTATTTGGTGCTGGATCACCAGCTTATCGAACTGGTCTGCCAAGTCGGGGACAAACGCGTAAATTAGAAGTTTGCCGAACTGCGAAAATGCACCTGCCAAAAATGCACTTTCCTGCCTATTGACCTTCAGCTCGATAGCCATGGTTTTTGCCAGAGAGCCGCCCAGAGCCGAAGAGGCACTCCTGTTGCGGATGACCGTGGCTCTGTTTTGGTCTGGTAGCTGTTCGAGCACCAAGACGGAAAAAATTATCGAGCGCAGCTCATTTAAACCCAATACCATTATAGCCTGTGAAACCGTCGAGATGTTGCGGAACGAGCGGTTGTAGTAGGCACTGTTGGAGACGGTTAGGACGCGGGTGGTCAGGAACGGATCCTTCATGATGGCATCGGCTATCGCGTCCATACCGGACGGGTTTGCATCGTCACTCAGCAGCTTGACCATCTCCACGCACTTATCGAGGCAGATGACGCTGCCGGGCTTGGTTATATTTCCTTTGATTCTGGCTAAGACATTTTTTGCGAGTGGTGAAAGCTCACCGTCTTCTGTGCCAGCAAGAGATGTCCCTTTAGATGCCACTGTCGGCACGGGAGCAGCCGCGGGCGATGGTGGCGCAAACTTATTTTTCAGCCTGCTGCTCAACCTGTAAACAGGAATTTTCCTGTCTATGTTTTTCATCGGTGGCGTGCCTAAGAAATCGGGCTCTCCAGGGAGTATCTTTTCGATCAGGTCGTAAACGCTGCCCGTGAAACAAATGCCGTTGGGGTCGGCAAGCGTCATCACGCGAGCAGCGACATTCACGCCATCGCCCATTATGTCGTGATCCACCATGAAAACATCCCCAAGGTGGACGCCTATCCTGTGCTGCAAAGCACGCCCTGGGGGCGAGTTTTCCCAGATGGAGTTGAGCTTTTCTTGAACAGTAAGAGAGCAGGTCATAGCACCATGCGCACTATTGAAGTACATGAGCAACCCATCCCCCGTGTTTTTTAGTATCTGCCCGCCGTTGTCTTGGCACAGCTTTGAAATCCATGTCAGGTCGCGGCGCACTAGGTCGAGGGTCAGGTTCTCGTTCTTGGCCATCTGCGAGCTGTAGCCCACCACATCGGTGAAAACAATGACCGCCAGCGTCCTTTGACGCCCAATCGGAATTATTTTTTCTTCGGACTCAGCCATGGAACTAGAAATGATAGGAGATAACTCGAATTTCATCAAGTCATTCAATTGTTTTGCGCCATTTTATTTTATTTCAGCAAAACGCGCCCGCAGCGGGTGTGATTAAAAGTGGGTGAGTCACCCCGCTCCTCGAACGCCGCAAGGGATGAAAATGTGGTGCGGGCATCCCTGCCTGCATCTTTTCCCATGCAACGGTGCAATGTCCGCTACCCAAGACACAGGCAGGAATGCCTGTGCCACACTCTATTTTCTAAAGATGTCCATCTGGAACTGATTAATTCTACCTCACCCACTTTTAATCACACCTGTCCGCAGCCATGCGTTTGTATCAGGCTTGATTTGCTGAACAGATGTTCTATTTTTCAGCAATGCACAACTCGTATTTAAGATCGGTTTTTGCCCCTTACCTCTTTTTTCGCACACCTAAATCATACAATTTATCGTGTTTTTGGGACGATCTGATGGCTGGCTTGACAGTTGGTGTTCTGGCACTGCCACTGGCTATTGCGTTTGGCATCGCATCCGGCGTCAAGCCGGAGCAGGGAATTTACACAGCCATTTTTGCGGGGTTTGTGATTTCATTTTTGGGAGGCAGTAAGGTTCAGGTCGGCGGCCCTACTGGGGCGTTTGTCGTGATCGTTTACGGCATCATCCAGCAGTATGGTTACGCCAACTTGGTCATTTGCACTATCATGGCCGGGATAATTCTGATCGCGATGGGGCTGCTGAAAATGGGCATGTTGATCAAGTATATCCCATACCCTGTCACCACTGGGTTCACCAGCGGGATAGCTGCCCTGATAGCCATTTCTCAAGTCAAGGATTTGATGGGTTTAAAAATGGGGCCTGTGCCGGCAGAATTTTTTGAAAAAGTTCACGAGCTGGGCTGCCACATAGGCGGCTTTGACCCGTTGACCGTGGCACTTGGCCTAGCGAGTTTGGTCATCCTTTTCGCGTGGCCCAAGGCGTGGGCAAAAAAAATCCCAGCCTCAATAGCGCTATTGCTCTTTGGGACGATAGTGGTTTCTGTTTTGAATTTGCCCGTCGAAACCATCCAGACGCGTTTTGGCAGCGTGCCGCAATCATTCCCGAAAATAACGGTGCCGCACCTTCCGATGTGGCACGAGATAAAAAGCCTGATTTCCCCAGCATTTACCATAGCTATTCTGGCCGCTATAGAATCACTGCTTTCCGCCGTCGTTGCTGACGGTATGATACAAGATAGGCACGATTCCAACACCGAACTCATCGCCCAAGGGGCGGCAAACATTGTCTCGCCGTTCTTTTGCGGCATACCGGCTACCGGTGCCATAGCAAGGACGGTGGCCAACATCGAAAGCGGTGCTAAATCACCTGTGGCAGGCATCATCCATGCCATCGCGCTCCTTGTAATCGTGCTAGTGGCTGCCCCGCTCGCGCAGTACATACCACTCGTCTGCTTGAGTGCCATACTGCTGCGCATCGCTTACAACATGGGCGAATGGGAGGAATTTAAAAAATTAAAAAAAATACCTATGAGCGACGCACTGGTTTTTTTGACGACATTTGCCCTCACCGTGATTTTTGACCTCACGGTGGCTGTGGAAATCGGCATGGTTCTGGCCGCCATGCTTTTCATTCGTCGCGTTTCAGACACAACGCGCATCACACCCGTCACACCAGAAAATGAGGATGAGAGCCCGAGCCACTCCATACACGGCAAAACCATTCCAGAAGGGGTCATGGTTTACCAGATAGACGGAACATTTTTCTTCGGTGCAGCAGAAAAAATGGAGGCGGTTTTGCAGGAGATGAATCACTTGCCAAAAGTTTTGGTTCTACGCATGCACCGCGTGCCCGCGATGGACGCCACCGCATTGCACGCCTTGGAAGTTCTTGTCGAACGGATGCGCGAATTCGGCAACTATGTGGTGTTGAGCGGGCCGCACACGCAGCCGTATTTTATGATGACCCAAGCCGGTTTTTTTGACATGCTTGGCCACGAAAATGTGGCTGGCAACTTGGATGATGCCCTAGAAAGAGCCAAGGGCATAATCGTCCATGCGACAGCTTCACGGGAATGACAAACCCATTTCCATATCGTCAAAAAACGCCGCTTGCCCCGTTCGCGCAACCGCCGTGTTCGCTGCTTGGCAGGGAGCATTTTGAGGACTCATCCGACCCGGGTGAAGATTTTGAACTAGACCGCGAGCGGATCGTCCATTCCACCGCGTTCCGCAGGCTTGAGCACAAATCGCGCCTGCCAGCTTTTGGCCGCACGGCTCCGCGCACATGCCTTTCCCATGCAGTCGAAGTGGCATCAGTGAGTCGAACGATAGCACGGATGCTCGGTCTCAACGAATACTTGGCCGAATGTGCCGCACTGGTGCGGCATCTGGGCACTCCCCCTTTTGGGCGTCGCGGGGAAGTGGCGTTGCACGAGACGATGATCTTTTCAGGCGGTTTCAATATCTGTGCGCAAAGCAGCAGGATCATCGAGGAACTCGATGCTTGCCACCCGGAATTCAACGGACTGAACCTTACTTGGGAAACTCGCGAAAGCCTTGCAGATGGCTCCTCGGAAAACGCGCTGCCATACGGCGTCCTCGGCTTTAGACCGCGCCAGACTTCCGCCGAAATACAGGCGGTGGATTTAGCTGACCAGATAGTGGCCACCAGTAGAGATTTGCAAGATGGGCTAGAAAAAGAGATGCTGGACGAGGCGTTCCTACAACCGATCAACATCTGGCGGTGCTGTTCGGAGTCCGTCTCTATCCACTACGCGTGCCTCGGGAGAAAAAGGTTCCTGAGCGCAGTCACCGGGAGCCTCTTCCACCTGTTGCTCGAAGATGCCGTGGCGGCATCCCTATCGCAATTTGAAAAACAAAAGCCTTCGGATGCAAACATGGTAAGGCTGCACCATGAGCGGCTTGTTTCATTCAGCCGCCCCGTTGAAAACGACCTTCAACTGCTGCGCGACCACTTGCACGAAAATTTCTATTACCATCCAGATGAAAAACGCATATTGCCCAGCTCGGCTCGGGTGGTTGAAGAGCTTTTTGATGCTTACACAAAAAACCCGCACTTGTTGGGTCATTCGATTGCAAAAAAGGTGAAAAAAGACGGGCTGAATCGTATCGTGTGCGATGCCATTGCGGAAATGACAGACCTAGAAGCACGCCAGCACTACGATCGTCTCATCGGCGAAAATAGGCTGCCAAACCTGTTTTCTTCAAGTGGGGTAGAAACGCTGCATTTCCCTGGGTTTTCAGAAAAATCAGAAAAATGATACCGTTCACGCCCCCGTTTTTACAGGGGCGCGAATCGCAGGAGTTATTTGATCTCTTTGTGCTCAGTGCGGCGGCGCAGAAACCAGTTGTATTTTTTCTTCACTATGCGTTCCGTGGTGGTCTTTTTGTTGCGTGTGCTCAGGTAACGGGAAGCGGGCTTGCCTTCCTTTTTGGCTTCGGTGCATTCTAGAGTGATAACTTCTTGCGGCATATTTCTTCCTTTTTAAAAATGGGCGTGAAGAGTGCCGATTGAAAATGGTTTTGTCAACTCAATGATATAAAAATTAACTTGGATTCTGTATTAGCCCCTTGCCATTTAAATTCTGCGCAACATATTTTTGCGTGTTTCGCGGTTCACTCTTCAGTTCTTATTTTTTAAAAGATTTTTAACTACGAAAGGCACTAAACACACGAAAGTTTGAGTACTGGGAGACAAAAGCTTGTGTGCATTTTTTCGCGTGTTTTGCGTGTTTCGTAGTTAAAAAAGTTTAAATCCTTCGCGTTTTCCTTTTTTTCTTCCCTTGTCGCTTGCCCCTTCCTCACATAGCACTGGCCTCTCCAGATTAGGCGAAATTTTGGCCAAAGGTTTTTTTCCGCAAAAATCGGGTGGCGCAAAGCCGTGCAATGCGCTAACCTTGATGCTTAATGAAGGCGATTTTTAAAAAACCGAGTTACAGTTCTCCGCCGACTACACGCTCCAGAAAGCTGGAAATACCCAAGGGACTCTGGATCAAATGTCCATCGTGTGGCGAGTCCATCTACAACCAGCAACTAGACGAAAACAGTCGGGTTTGCACGAAATGCGACTACCATTTTGCCATGAACGCACGCGCTCGGCTCCAGCTCGTTCTCGACCCAGATAGCTTCGCCGAAGAGGATGCTGGCCTTGAGGCGGTCAACGCTTTGGATTTTCCAAAATATACGGAACGCCTCGCCGTTGAGCGCGAAAAAAAATGTCTGAAAGATGCCGTAATTTCTGGCACGGGCCGCATAAAGGACATGCCAGTTTCAGTCGCCGTCATGGATTTTTCCTTCTTGGGTGGTAGCATGGGCGTTGTGGTCGGTGAAAAAATTACCCGCGCCATTGAGCGCGGCGCACAACAAAAAATACCGATGATTACTTTTTCGTCATCTGGCGGGGCACGCATGCACGAAGGTGCTTTCAGCCTCATGCAGATGGCCAAAGTCAGCGGGGCACTCATGCGCCTCTCCCAGGCCAAACTTCCTTTCATCTCCGTGCTGCTCGACCCCACTACGGGCGGCGTGACGGCGAGCTTCGCCACACTCGGAGACCTCAATATAGCCGAGCCGGGCGCGATGATCGGTTTTGCTGGCCCACGCGTGATCAAGGAGACCACGCACCAAGATTTGCCCAAAGGATTTCAGACTGCGGAGTTCCTGCTGGCGCACGGGCTGATAGATAAAATCGTTCACAGGAAACAGATGCGTGCCACGCTGGCGTCGTTCCTCTCCTGCCTAACAAAAAAATAATTCTGCCAGCAGTGCGGCTGTTCTGAATTATCACGATGAGTTCACATGTTTTGGCGGACACCACAAGCGATGAAAATGTGGTGCGGGCATCCTTGCCTGCTTCTTCAGATGTTGGCTGCGATATGTCGTTACGGAACAGGCGGGCTGGAAGCCCGCTCTCCGTTCAACTTTTAGATGAGTTGGAGAAACATCAGACCTTTGGGATGAAGTTTGGGCTCGAAACTATCCGTCACCTTCTACGCGGTGTCGGTGAGCCAGAAAAAACATTGCGTTTCATCCATATCGCCGGGACTAATGGCAAAGGCTCTGTGGCTGCCATGCTCGAATCCTGCCTGCGCCATGCCGGTTTTCGCACTGGGCTTTACACTTCCCCGCACCTAGTTTCGTCTGGTGAACGGATTCAGATAGATAGAAAGCCGCGTTCGGCAGACGAGATGTCCGTGCTCTATGCGAAACTACGCCCAGCGATCCAGTCTCTGCCGGAGCCGCCGACTTATTTTGAAGTCACCACGGCGATGGCTGCTATTGCTTTCGCAGAAGCTAAAACCGATGTCGTGATATGGGAAACAGGTCTCGGCGGACGCCTAGACGCAACCAATACGGTGACCCCGATGATTTCGGTTTTGACGCCGATCTCGCTAGACCATACGGCGTGGCTTGGGCCAACGATAGAAGCTGTTGCAGAAGAAAAATGCGGCATCATTAAACCTAGCGTCACAGTTGTTTCATCGCCTCAGACACAGGAATGTGAGCGAGTTATACGAGCCGCTGCTTCTAATCAAAACGCTCCTCTTATTTTTGCTGGGCAAGAACCGTGTGTGCATCTCTCCGAATCTTTGGGCGGGCAGTCTTTTTTATGGCGCGGGAAGAAGTTTGAGATGCCGCTTTTAGGAAATCATCAGCTAGTGAACGCGGCAACCGCTCTTGCGACATTGGATGCGCTGGATAAACTCGGGCTACATGTTCCTGCAGAAGCTCTGCAAAAAGGTTTTTCATCCGTCCGGTGGGATGCGCGGTTTCAGGCGCTAAGTATAAATCCGCCTATTATTTTAGACGGGGCGCACAACCCCGATGGTGCCGCACGCGCAGCAGAGACATTCCTGAAATTTTTTCCCAGTGAACCGCGCCAGTTAATTTTCGGTATCATGCACGACAAAGATATGGAATCGGTGGTGGCCGCTCTCTCGCCCGTGGCGGAACGGATTTTGCTCGTGCCGATAAACAATCCGAGGTCGGCAGACCCCGCCGTGCTGAAACCGCTTTTTTTACATGCGCGACCCGGCGCAGATGTGCGCGTGCTCGCGCTAGAGGACGCTTTGCGTGAAGCTAGACACCAGCAGCGGCCATGCTTAGTGGCGGGCTCGCTTTTTCTGGCTGGTGAAGTTCTTGAGAATAGGGACAGGGGGCAGGCTGATATTTGTGACTATTGATAAGCGACCGAAACACTAGCATCAGACATCCTGAAGTCTCTGGGCAACAAAGTGGGGGATAAGGAAATGGGATGAGACCGAATGGCGAGGAGATGGATGGGGAGTGTGGTGCGGGCATCCTTGCCTGCATCTTCAGATTTCGGCGGC
>JAIFLJ010000013.1 GCA_020049135.1 bacterium
CATCCGCAAACGGGTGGTGACTTTGTTTGGGTGGTGCCGGGATCAGGGCTACCTGAAGGCAGAGAACCCGACGGCGGCGGAAAAAACAGGGTCGTTTGCGGAGACGGACAAAGCACCCGAAATCTTCACCCCGGGTGAAATGCGGAAATTGCTTTCGGCATGCGGTGCCGAGGAACGCATCCGCACCAAGCTCCTCAAGGACGACCACATCGACACCGTCATCGGCCTGCCCGCGAACCTCTTCTACTCCACCGGCATCCCCGTCTGCATCCTCGTGCTCAAGAAATGCAAGAAGCCCGACGATGTCCTCTTCATCAACGCCGCCGAGCATTTTGTGAAGGGCAAACGCCAGAACCAACTGACGGACGAGCACATCGCCAAGATCATCGCTACCTACCAGTTTCGAAAGGAAGAGCCCCGCTACTCCCGCCGCGTGGAGATGGCCGAGATCGAGAAGAACGACTTTAACCTCAACATCTCCCGCTACATCAGCACGGCGGTGGGGGAGGCGGAGATCGACCTGTTAGCGACTCATGCAGAGTTGATGAAAATCGAAAGGGCGATCAAGTCGGCAACGGCGAAGCACAATGAATTTCTGAAAGAGCTAGGCATTCCCCCATTGCCATCGCCTGACTGAACCCAACGCAACCTTGCGCCAGCCCCATGCAATTTTCGCGCAAGAGATGAGAAATCTTGCGGAGCATAAAATCATATATCGTGTAACACACGATGAATACGCGTGCTTATGAGGCATCAGCACATCCCAACTTGCCTGTCATGCCGCTTGTTCCGTGTGTGAATTGCGAGCGAGCGCAAAAACCTGTCTCCACAAGATGGCTTCGTCTGGTGTTGCACGAGGGAGGGAAACGCATTTACTCGATCGCGTAGACGCAACCGTCATCGCTCCCGACGAAGACCACGCCATCGGCTGGCCAAGGCGAAGACCAGACTGCGCCGCCAGTTTTGAACTTCGCTTTTTCAGCACCCGTCTCCGCATCGAGAGCGTAGAGGTGCCCGTCGTTGCACCCGACATAGATCACGCCCGAGGCAAGGGCGGGAGAGGAGTTGATGTCATCGGAGGTTTTGAATTTCCAAAACGGCCCGCCACGGAAGTCAACGGCGCTGTTTTTGAAGGCGTAAACTCCACACGAACCATCCCCCTTGCCCTGCTTGGCAAAATAGGATTTGCCCGCGTGGATGATGGGCGAAGCGGTGGGAAAAAAGGCGAGCTTCTCCTTGGACATCTGGTAGCGGCCCACCACATTGCCCGTCGTTTTATCGAGGATGTAGCAGTGCGCGCCAGCGTCGTAGGCGATAAAGTCGTCACCCACGGCCATACAGTTGTGCGCGTGGTTGCCGGGTTCCTTGGGCGCCCATCCCTCCGCAAAGAGGCCCGTGCTGATTTCCGCCGCGAGCTTCACATTATCTGCGACTGGGGCGTAGAGCGCGGTGCCGACGATGGCGGGACCGCCAGGACCGTTGTTGCACTTCTTGAGTTTGCAAACCCATTTTTCGGCACCTGTCTGGATGTCGAGGCCGACATATTTTCCTTCACCATTCAGAGGGCCGTTGCCAAAGAAAACGACCCCGTAGGCAACAGCAGGAGAGATGGTCACCGCGCCTGGCGTGGCGTATTTCCACTTCTCTTCGCCAGTCTTGGCATCGAGGGCGTAGAACTGTTTCCCAGAGCTTCCGATGAACACTTTGCCGTCGGTCACCGCCGCCGAGGAAACGACTTTGCCACCGAGATTTTTCTTCCAGACCACTTTGCCGTCCTTGGCATCGAGCGCGTAGAAATGGTTGTCGTCACTGCCGATATAGACGATGCCGTCCACGAGCACGGGGGAGGAGCGGACAGGGCCACCCGCCTTGAAGGTCCACTTGGCGGACTTCAGGCCAGGGGCTCCCGAGGCTTTGAAGAGACCCGTGCGGGCGAGGTTGCCGCGATAGATTTTGCCTTCGAGCGCGTCGTATTTGGAAGAGTCAATCTCCAGAAGTTTAGGCGCTTCAGGGGCAGCTTGGTTCTGGGTGCCCGCCTCACATCGCACGACGCGGAAGCCGTAGTGCGAGCGGGCGGACCATTCCTGGTCGGGGATGGTGCATTTGTGATTACCGACCCCTTTGGGAGGCGTGCCGAAGCTCCCGCCCATCAAGCGGCGAGGCTCGTTGCCGTAGCGTTTGGAAAACTCGAGTCCTTTGGGGTTGTGCGTCTTGTCGGGCTCAAACCCTGGGAGGTCCCAAGTCCACTCCGCCACATTGCCATCCATATCGTAGAGGCCGAAGGCGTTGGCGGGCTTCTTGCCCACAGGTTGAGTTTTGCTGCCCGAGTTCTGCTCAAACCACCCAACCTGTAAACACTTCTCTTCAGCGTCTTTGGTCATGATCCCGTTTTTCTCGTCCACATTGCTTTTCCCGCCGCCGTAGGCGTAAGTCCACTCCGCCATGGTCGGGAGGCGGTAGCCGTCCGCATTCCAGTCGGCGAAGACCTCCTCGACGAGCTTGCGCTCTTTACGCTGAGGTTCGCCCTCGAACATAGAGATGCGCCAGCGGTGGGCGACTTTGTAGGGTTGCGTGAAGCCCGCATCGAGGTAATAGACAGGCTTTTTGCCCTCCATCTCGCTCAAGGCGTTGCACCATACCACGGCATCATACCAGCCAACAGTCGTCACTGGTTCCTCGGGCACATGCTCCATCGCGCCCACACGGTAGTTCATGCTCCCCATCGAGCCGTCGTAGTCAAAATAGTAGCCGTTGTTTGTCGCCCACTGATAAACGCTGTTCCACTTCGCGTAGGTAATCTCGGTCTTGCTCATCTCGTAGTCGGAGAGGGTCACATCGGCATCGTGGTAAGAGTATTTGCCGTTCTGCAATTTCACAAAATCGGCGGCGGTGAAGGCTTCAGGCTTACCAGATGTCTCGGGGGCGAGCGCGGTGTCGGTGGCAAAAGACCACTTGGGTGCCGCTCCAGCGGTGGCGGCAAAGGGGGGTTGTTTGCCCGAGCCGCGCACAGCGCGGAACCCGATCTGGAAACTGCCCTGCCACGGTTTTTCCCCGTAAGGCAAGAGCGTTTTGGAAGGGGCGCCATCCACACAAAAAGACCCGCCGAAAACGGTGTGCTCTTTATGCTTTTCTGGATCAAAAGAATCGCCTCCAACATCCCAGACCCACTCCCAAACATTCCCCCTCAAATCATGGATCCCTGCCGCGTTCGACGCGAGCTTACCCACCTCGTGCGTCGTCCCATTAGAGTTCTCTTTCCCCCAAGCAAACGGGCTGCCCGTCGGGTTGGGGAAAGCAGCGGCTGCGGACCATTCCGCCGCCGTGGGGAGGCGGTAGCCGTCGGCCTCCCACTTCACGAAAATTTTGGGTTGGAACCCGTATTGCGAGGCCACATCGCGCTCTTTGATTTTGCGCAGGGGCTTCGTACGCCCCTCGTCCTCGTAGTAGCAGGGGGTGAGCCCTTCGAGTTCGCTCAAGGCGTTGCACCACGCCACCGCGTCGAGCCACGACATCTGCGTGGCTGGTTCGAGACCAGAGTGCTTGAGGTTGCCGAGTTTCATGCTCCCCATGTCGCCTTCCCTGTCCAAAATGTAGCCCGGCATGGTGTCCGCCCCCATGTTCTCGCAATGCTGTGATTGTCCCGCCCACTTTCTCACGCGCAACCAAGTCGCATAAGAGACCTCGGTCTTCATCATTTGGAACGCAGGCACCCCCGCTGTCTCGGGCACTTTCACCAGATCCGAATAAACGCCCTGATCCTTAGGGCGGGAGACATTGGCGATCGCCTCAAAAGCGTGCCACTTCACGGCCACAACACCTGGCCCCCAAGTATCACGGGCCACATAAAAGCCGACAGCGGTGACATCTTTAAACTCGTGCGCCTCAAACTTGGCCGAGCCTGCGTCGAAGTGGAAATCGCCGCCAGACTGTGGGGTGTAGAGCGCCCACTTCGTCTTCGTCGGATGGAGCACGGCTGAAGTCTCGGGCGGTTTTCGCCACTTGTCGGCAGCAGTGCCAAACTGCGCTTCAGAAACATAAAACTTATCGCCGTCACGCACGACCCAACGACCGCCGTCCACATCGTCCCAGTAACGGCAGATGTAGGGCACGATCATGCTTTTGTCGTCAAAGGAGACTTTGCACTTGTCGCCGCCGTTGAGGAAGTTCTCCTTTTGCCAATACCAGAGGCCGTAACAACGCACCTTGAAACCGTCTTCCTTGGTGAGGGACTGCTGACAGCTCATCATGTTGAAGTCGTCATACATCCCGTGGTTCGGGTTGATGAGCCCCTCGCTCATGGCGCCTTTGGTGTGAAATCCGATCACGCCACCGTAGAAAATCGCGCTCGCCGCCTCGACATCGTATTCGAGCCCGGGCGGGTTCATCGGCTTGGTCGGGTCGTAGGGCCAGCCCGATGCCGTGCCGCCAAGGCCCCCTTTGATCTCGGGATAATTTTTGGAGGAACGCCCGTAGTAAGTGCCGTTGCCCACATCGGCACCGTAGTCCACGATCCGGCAACGCACTCCTTCCGCAAACAATGAGCCCGTTGAAAAAACAATAAAAACAGCAAGAACTAACCAGCGATTTTTGCACCGACCTATATTTTTCATTTTTGGCTCTCCCCTTTTTTATACTGCAAGCGATAGACGGAATCCATTTCTGGATGCCCACCAACTGAAACATGACACTCAAAACTCTCCACTAAAACATCTGGCAAAAGACCGCTCAAAACGGGGCCGCGCCAGTTGGTGTTGGGAGACAATTCAGGAAACTCCACCAACCCCAGCGAGATGATCGCGCCCGACACCCGCGCCTCGCACCGGATCTCTCCTCCCGCCAAGGGAGTCGGAAGATCGTTCAAAACCCAAACCTCGCAAAAAAAAGTTTCTCCCGCTTTCCAAGAAAACTTTTCGATCTGCGCGCTCGCCAGCACGGGGCGCAGGGCATCCGCCACGCCTTTGAGGGCGGGTTTCGGGCGGCACGGCCACTCGATGAGGCTGTTGTTCGCCGCCGTCGGCCAGGGCTCGTTCAGGCACCAGTTGAGAGCCATCGAGCAGTAGGGTTTCTGGCGGCGGGCTTCTTCAAAAAGGCACTTGTAACCTTCGGTCGCGAGCCATTGGCTCCGCGCGACGAGGGTAGCGAGGTCGGGCGCGGGGCCGAAATAACTCTCGATCATGTCGAGCATGAGCCAGCTATCCGCCGCTTGGTCCCAAGCGCCGAAAGCGTGATGCGTCTCCCAAGCGGTGCCCGCACGGGGCGGCCAGAGTTCCTTTTCGGGAATGATCGAAGCGAGCGTCTCGACGGATGCGACGCTGGGGCAACCGAACTCGACATAGGCGGTCGCCGACTGATTTTTGAAAATTTGATAAACCTCCTCGCCCGCGAGCGAGCGGAAGAGGTAGTTGCCGTGGCGCATCCCGTCGAGCGGAGTGGTGCTGAGAAAAGGGCGTTCGGGGTCGAGGTCGTAGCAGTTACGCTGGAGCAAACGCAGGGCCGCGTCGTGCTCGCTCATTTTCGTCCAAGGACAAAACAGCTCGTTGCCGCCACACCAGACGGCGAGGCAGGCGTGATCCCGCAAACGGGCGATGATCGAGCGGGACTCGCGGTCGAGCGTCTGGAGATAGCGCGGGCTCGTGCCGTGGTGGAACCCGCCTCCCAAGGGAAAGTCCTGCCAAACAAGGAGCCCCATTTCATCGCAAAGATCATAAAAAGCGTCTTTGCCCACCACCGCCCCTCCCCAGCAACGGATAAAGTTCATGTTCGCCCCCTTCGCTTCGGAGAGCAGGGCGCGGTAGCGTTCTTTATCAGTGGTTCCAGGAAAAATATCGGGCCCGACCCAGTTGGAGCCCTTCGCAAAAATCTCGCGCCCGTTGATTTCTACGGTGATCGGGACAGGTCTCCTGCCCGCAGGCAGGCCCACGGGATCGTCCCAGCCACCGGGGCACATGACGAGGCGCAGGCGGCGGAAGCCGACCCGTTTTTCTATTTTTTGCACCGTGGCACCCGACTCGTCGAGGAGTTCCGCACAGACGGTGTAGAGCGCGGGTCTCCCTTGGTCGTGGGGCCACCAGAGCAAAGGTTTTTTCATCTGGGCAGAAAAACAGACTTTCGCCCCTTGGACGCTCTTCTCTTTGGAAAACACCGTCTCGCCATCGGGGGCGAGGAGGCTCCAGCGCACCGTGCGCTTGCCGCGACCCGCCAAGAAAACGGTGAGGTTCACCCCGACTTTAGAACAGCTCTCGTTGAGCTGGTAATCGCACCGGATCTCGCGCAAGTGCCTCGCGGGCCGCGTCTCCAGATAGGTCTCATCCCAGATGCCCGAAGGGATCAGCCTCGGGTGAAAATCCCACCCGTAGCTCACGGCGGGCTTGCACGACTCGGCGGCCTGGGAGCGTTCCACCGCCTGACGATGCGCCATCGGCGGGGGAAACACGAGCACCTCCAACAGGCTCCCAGCCCGTGCCCCAAGCGCGGTGAGGTTTAGTTCCACAGGAGAAAACATCCCCTCCTGCTCGTGGATCACCCGCCCGTCGAGCATGACCAGAAAGCGGTAATCCACCCCGCGGCAAACCCACCAGAGCGCGGAGCCCTGACCGCCTGCAACTTCGGGAAGGGCGGCGCGGTAACGCCAAAAGACGGACTCCATCCAAACGAAGTCTTTGCAGTGGTCTGAGAAGAAATAATCCCCCTTTTTTTCCGCCCTCGCCCAATCGAGTTGAACCGCTCCAGGAACCGTAGCGGGCACCCAGCGGACGGGCTTGATATTGAGATCCGTCGAATGGCCGAGTTCCCACGACAGGGTTATTTTTTCAAAAGCGTTCATACGACACCTCCCTTTCCCCACGATAGAATAAACGAAGCGAGTTCTTCGAGGCTGGCACTGCGCGCATGGCGCACGAAAAAGCCAGAAGACGCGCCTGCCGCTGCCACGGCGTAGTGCGAGCGGTGTATCACGAATTGAGAAACGCCGAGCATCCCGTGCAACTCGGCGGCGACCAACGCCGTTGCATCTAATGTTTTTTTCATGGTTTCCCTCGCTGAGTTGTTTTTCCTAAAACTTTCCGTGCACCACCCACGCGGCTTCGGTGGGTGCCTGATTGTTCAAGATGGTGCCGACCGCTACGCCTGCATCGTCGAGCGCGGAAAAAATTTCTAGCCCCGATTTCAAAACGAGGCCGCTGGCGATTTGCGAGACTTGATCTGGGCGGAGCGCGACGCGGTAGAGCGCGGCGTGGCGGTATTCTCCACAGGCTGGCACCCCCGGCCCCGCGAGGGCAAAGAACTGGGGCGGTTCTGAGTCGTCCTGCCAAAATAAGACCTCTTTCCCATCAACTAGGAGAGTGCTCTTTTTCTGGGGGGCGCTATGGACGAGCGAGAGATGCGCCGCCTTATTTTTCGGCAGAGGCTTGTCTGCGGCCAACGGCTTGCCTGCACCCGTTTTCACCGACAATTTTCCGCCTGGAGCCAGTTCGATCACATTTCCTCCTGCCACCATGATGGTCCCTGGGGCATTCGTGTCGAGGAGTGCTTCCACAGCGAGGGTGTAAGAGCGCAGGGGGTCGCGGGGTTGGTAGGAGAGGCCGCCGCCTTCCTTTTGCTCGCGTGCGTGCGGCGGAATGGTCAGGGCGGATCGAGCCAACCGCAGGGGGCGGGGAGCCTCCGCGATCAGGCAGTCGAGGATCGAAGGCGGGAAGGCGCGGAAAAGCGCTTCATGCCCCGCGTCGTTTGGGTGTCCCGGATCTTTGAAAAGCCCTTCGCCCCAGTGCCCGGCACCGTCGTCCACCGCGCCCATGAAATCCACCGTGGCGACGGACCACGAGTCGAGTTCGCAGTTCATGTTTTTCGCGTATTGGTATTGTTGCGGGGTATAGGCACCGTGGACATAGACCCCCGTCACGATCGGGACGATGCCGTTTTGGCGGCAGAGCTGGACGAGCTTGCGCATGTTCTCGCGGTAGCGGAAAAAGATCGCCTCGGGGTCGGGTTGGCGAACGAGCCCTTCATTCGCTAGGGAGAGGGCGAGAATGACGACCTGCGGCTTCTCGGGCAGGACTGCGGTGTGGAAACGGGCGAGCAGTTTCACCGTGTTGTCGCCTGGGACCGATTTATTGACCAGCGTCCAGCCACGGGGTTCGATCACCTGAGCCAGCCGCGCCGCCCAACCGTGGTTATTCTCCGCGCCCTGCCCCCACGCGACGGAGGAACCAAAGACGACGACTTTCATCTTCCGAGCCTCGCGGGCACGGGCAAAAATCTCCTCGGCTTGCTTCGCTCTCTGCGCCTTCTCCTCGGCGGTAGGTTCAGCCGCCAGCAGGGAGGAGGTGAGTGTGGAAATGAAGAGGAGGCAGAGGAAAATTGCAGAAGGCAGATTGCAGAAGGCAGATTTTTTCGGACGCAAAGCGAAAAAGGAGCGCGGGCGTCCCGCCCGTGTTTCTGATCTATCGGCGGGCAAGATGCCCGCCCTCCTTTGCTCGAGCGCCTTTTGCCTCACAACCAAATCCAGAAATGTCCGAGCGGGTTTCATTCTGAATTCTGACTCCTGAATTCTGAATACTTCTTCATCACTTCTCCTCATTCACCACCACGACTACCGAGGAAGGTGGCACGGTTGTGGAGTAGGTTTTAGCGAAGTCGGAGACCTCTTCTTGGATCAGTTTCACTTGTGCCTCCGTGCGGTTGTGCGCTTTCGGGTCGGCGTGGGTGAGTTTGTGGAGGACCGCTTTGGACTGCGGGTCATAAGGGAGTTTCAGCACCACTTTGCGCGGTTCGTCATAAGAGCGGTTGATGAGGATGAAAGCATGTTTCTTCCCATCTGCAAAGGCGTGGCAAGTGGTTTGCAAAATGCCCGTCTTCGCGGGGATCTTGAGCTTTTTCACATCGCCTTTGGAGGTCAGCTTGCTCACTTCCGTTGCCGCCACATCCATCGTCCTCACCGATTCAGGCACGACCTTCATCAGGTCGCCCGAGCAATGGTGGTTGCGGAGCTGGAGCGAAAGCCAAGAGGGGAAAGGGATGAACTTCTCCATATCGCTATGGCTCGCCCAGTTGGTGCCCATCTTGTAGAGGAAATAGGCGGTGGCAGTGAACCCGCGCTCCGCGTAGCTCATGTAGGCATCGAGCGTGAGGACTCCGAGGGCGAGCGACTTGCCGACGGACTCGCTCTCGTCGGTCCAGGGTTTCGCCGGGGTGGGCACGGCGTAACCAGGCCCCCCTTCATACACGGACATTTCCAGTTTTCTCCCCGACTTATTGACCGCGTCCACATAGGCTTTGCACTTGTCAATTTTCGGCTCGTCAATCCACGCGCTGTAGAGGAGCTGGTTGGTATAAAAGTCCTTGTCGCTGGCCCCCATCACCGTCACGCCGTCCCAGCCCCCGTAGTAGCTGGCGAAATCCACCATGTCAGCCTGCGTGCAGGACTCCGCCACCTTCTTGGTCCATTCGGGCCCGTCCTTCCATCCGCAAGCGACACCGACCATCTGCTCTTTGTTGTAGAGCGGATGGTTTTTGAGATAGGCGATAGAGCGGTTGGCGAGAGCCGAATACAGCTCGGGCTTCCCCGGCCACGCCAGAGGGAGAAACGACATGTTCCAAGTCTCGTTGCCCACCTCGAAATAGATCTTTTTGAACTGCTTCGTCCAGGGTTCGGGGTGACCGTGCGAGGCGCGCAGTTTGCCGCCCGCCGTGCTCTCGTCCCCGGCGAGATATTCCATCATCAAACCGAGTTCCGCGTCGGTGAAGGCGGGATAGAGCACCAGCCAAGGGTGGGAACGGGTCTCGGGCGTGTCGCCCATAGCGGCGCAGAGTTCCAGCGACTTGTTGAGGCTCAGCCCGTTGGTGTTGCCCATCTCGGGTGCCTTGCAGGAGGCAACATTGATTTCGGCGAAACCGTCCGAAAGCCACGCGTCCATACTGCCGCGTTCGAGCCCTTCCCAGAGACGAAACATCCCTGGTCGCCACTGTTTGAGTTCGTCCACATGCTGTTTGAGGATGGCGAAAGGCGCGGTGTCCGTCTGCCAGACGAGCAGGTTGTCCACCCAGACGGTGCCGGGCTTGTCCGTGGCCAGTTTCAGGCGGCTGGCGTTGCCCGCAGGTTCCTTGGAATTATCGGGCTGAAACTCGAACTCGTATTTTTTCCACTCTCCCGTCACGGCAAAGGACTGCGTCGTCTGCGCCCCGACTTGCAGGGTCACTTTCCCGTCGGCGACGCCTTCCTGCTTCAGCCAGACTTGGCCCTTGTAAGGCACGCCCGTTTTGAAACGCAGGGGCTCGACCGCTTTGCCCCCCATGTATTGGTGGCTCATTCCCATCCCGCCGCCAGGCATGGTGATCTTGAGGCTCGCCGTGCTTCCGCCCTCGGGGGCGAAAGAAGCGGTGTCGAGCACAGCCTCGGTGGACGCGCCTCTGTCGGGAGCAAAGAAGCCGTAACCCTTTTCAGGTTTGCCTTGTTTCATGGCGACAGGAAACTCCGCCATCTTTTTGGTGAAAACCAAAATATCCCCCTCATCGGCGGGGGCAGGGGCGGGTGTCGCCAGCACGATTTTCTCGTCGATGCCTTTTTCTGCGACATGCTGTTTGACCACGCTCTTGTGCCATTCTTTGTAGATGCCACCCTCGTTGCGGTAGATCGCGACCTCCGCCCCGTCAAAGATGCCCGTGACCAGTTTTCCCCAGTAAGAAAACCCCGTCTTGCCACCGCCCCAGATCTCCGTGATCTCTTCGGGCGTATTGGGTTTATCGGGCTTCGCCAGCGTGTGCAGGTGGCGGAAAACGATGGGTTCAAACGAGCACTGGTCATTCCAGACATTCACCATCCGCGTCCCCACCCAAGGGCGAAAAGGAAAGAGCTGGATATTCGTGCCAAAGAGTGGCGGGCTCTTCACCAGCGTTTCGGCTGTGACAGAAAAAACATCCTCCGCAACCTCTTTTGAAACCGTGACAGGAGACTGCGCGTGCAAGAGCATCGCAAAAAATACAACGAACAAACCAGCGGCATCTTTTTTCATTTCAAGCTCCTTTCCAAAATAATCAACCTCTCAAACCTTAACACGAGCAGGTCCAAAACCAGAATTGTCGTTCGGTCAAAAGAACGGTTCAACTCAAGCACGATTGCATGATAACCTTTCCAGCGTTGAATAAAACTGATTTTACGCTAATTATTACTGATTATGCGAACAAGAAAAATATTCAGGGTCGCCTTGCTTTTGCCGTGGCAAGCTAAACTCTCTCACGAAATTGTGCTCGGCATGGACAACTTCTTTCGCGGCAGGCACCAGTGCCTCTTTTTTCACCTCTTCCCCAATGCCTCCGACCTGAAAAGCGTGCTCTCTTGGCGACTCGACGGCATCATCGCAGCATTGCACGGAGAAGAGATGTTTTCCATGGCCAAGACCACCCGATGCCCGCTCATCAGCACCCACGGCGGTGACCCGCGCCCGAGCATACACCAAGTAGATTTCAATTCTGAAACAATCGCTCAAATGGCGGCACAACACCTACTAGCCCTCGGTCACCGTCACTTCGCTTTCGTCGGATGGGCAGGAGAAAACGGGCCTCAGATCGGTCGCTTTTTTAAGAAACAAATTGGGGCCGCCGGGTATCCACTCCACATTTTTCGCTCTGAGGTTTTCGCCCGCTTCGGCAACTTCACGGAGGAATTCCACACCGAGCTGGCAGGATGGATGAACGGCTTGCCGCGCCCTACCGCCATCCTGTGCCGCGATGATTGGTGGGCGGTGCCAGTCCGAATGACCTGCCAAAAACTCAAACTCTCCATCCCGGAAGAAATTTCTGTCCTAGGTATCGGGGACGATGAAATTTTCTGCGAGAGCATCCACCCACCGTTGAGCAGCATCCGATTGCCGCACAGGTTGGCGGGATTTAAAATAGCCCAGACGCTACACCGCTTGATACGGTCCCCGTCATCCCCCAAACGCGAGCATATCCTTCTCCCTCCAGAAATGGTCGTAGAACGGCAGTCCACCTCTCTTTTTGCCACACGCGACCCGTCCATACTCTCTGCGTTGCGCTTCATCAAAGCCGAAGCCGCAAACAAAATCACGGTGCAGGATGTCGCACAGGCATCCGGCGTGTCACGGCGCGTTTTAGAGCAACGGTTTCGCGCGATACTAGGACGCGGCCCTCACACAGAAATAAAGCGACAAAGGATCGAAAAAGCGAAGGGGCTGCTCGCCTCGACGGACATCGGCCTAGAACTCGTGGCCGAACGATCGGGCTTCTCCAGTGCCAACTATATGGGAGACGCTTTCTCGTGCGAGCTGGGAGTTAATCCGCGCGAATATAGAAGGCAGAGAAACCCTGCGACCGCGTGAGAGCCGCCAGTAAAATCACCTCATCATCGTATCCAAAAAAGGTTTCAACTGGGCGTTTTGTGACGAGGCTGATTTTTAAGATTGTTCGTTGTTGCGTGGAGTTTCGTCAAAAATTTCTGTTCCGTCTTTCGCGGTTTCTACCCAAGGTGCTTTGCAAAAATCGCATGTCGAAACGACCAGTGGCCATGTCTCGATCAGCACCATGCACCTCGCCAAAGGCTTAGAGTTTCGCACCGTCGTGGTCATGGCTTGCGATGACGAGATCCTTCCTTTACAGGAACGCATCGAAACCGTCGGTGACGACGCAGACCTTCAGGAAGTCTATGACACCGAAAGACATCTGCTTTATGTCGCCTGCACGCGCGCACGCGATCACTTGCTCGTGACGAGCGTGAAGCCCGCTTCGGAGTTCCTAGACGACCTGTTGGCTCAAGGATGATCTTGGAGGCGAAGATTCCTAGGAAAGCGGAATTTGTCCTACCCTTCAGCGCAGACACCTGACGACACCCCACGAAACCCTGCATCACCCTCATGCAAATCTCATGCAATTTCAGTGTAAAAAACGAGAAATCTTGCAAAATCTAAAAAGTCGTGTATCGTGTAAGACGCTATGAATACGCACACATACGAAAACAGTGCGAGTTCCGTTTTACTCCGAAGGGCATACGCGTCAAGTTAGCGCGACGCGAGTTTTTAAAATGGATTTTTTTTTGGTTACCCTTCGTAGGAGAAAGGGGTTTCTCCCGAGTAACATGAGAGCAAATGATTCTCTTTTCCCCACCCAAGCGAGGGTTT
>JAIFLJ010000169.1 GCA_020049135.1 bacterium
TTCACATGGCAATCACCTTTCTTATTGCTAGACACACCAGACTTATCCTGACGCACCGAAACACACGAAAAAAATGCACAGAAGATTTTAGTTTCCATGCTCTCAAAGTTTCGTGTATTTGGTGCCTTTCGTGGTTAATAATCTTTTAAAAACATCCGAAAGCAAGTCGCATGTGAATATAGAAGAATGAACCACGGAAAAAATGTCATACATAATGCGCAGGATTTGAGCGGTAAGGGACTATAACACAAGACATGTTTTGTTATTAGCTGTGCAAAATTAGGGTTGAAAAGCAGATGCGTTGATGCTATTCAGCATTTATGAAGCTAGATATTTCCGTTAAACGAGCTGGCATTCTGGCTCCTGTCTTTGCAATAAGGCACTGTGAGGATTTGGGAATAGGTGACACCGAAGGTGTTCGGCAAATGATTGATTGGTGTGCTGCAAATCATCTTTCAGTGCTGCAATTCCTTCCAATCAATGAAACTGGGGACGACAATAGCCCATACAATGCCATCTCATCAATGGCTATTTGTCCTACAACACTATTTATCAAACCTGGGGTAATCCCAGGTTTGACCGTTCAAATATTCGATCAACTGGTTCCGCAAGATCTTTTGAAAGAGATTCAGTCGGGATCGGTTCAGTACAGAAAGGTCAAACAGCTTAAGCGGAATCTTCTCCAAGAATCATTCAATAATTTTCTTGGTGATCCAGATTTTGAACAGTTTAAGGAAACCAATAAAGATTGGGTTGTTGCGTATTCGTTTTTTCGTCTTTTAATGGAAGAAAACACAAGTCAGGTGGTTTGGGATTTGTGGCCAGATGAACAAAAAACATATTCTGGTGCAATGGTCTGGGTTTCTAACCATTCATCAAGAAGTCAGTTTTTGAAGAAAATAGAGTTTTTTCAATTCGTTCAATGGCTCTGCTTCAAACAATGGAGTGATCTAAAATCCTATGCCGAATGTAAACAGGTGCTTTTGATGGGAGATGTGCCGTTTGGTATAAGTCGTTACAGCGCAGACACATGGAGTAATTCTGATTTGTTTGATGCCACTTGGTCTGGCGGCTGTCCTCCTGAACCATTTTTTAAACCAGATGATTTCACCGCCAAATGGGGGCAAAACTGGGGCATACCTCTTTACCGATGGGAAGAGCACCGCAAAGAAAATTTCAAGTGGTGGAGACGCCGTGTAAAAGGATTGCACATGTATTCGCATCTTTTCAGGATAGACCATGTGCTTGGATTTTACCGCATATACGGGTTTCCTTGGCCACCTCAAAGAAACCATGAGTTTGTCAATCTTACAGAGAAAGAGGCTGAATTGCTTGCGGGCAATCTTCCACATTTCTTTCAAGGATCAGATGATGACCCGATATGGGCCAAAAAAAACAAGGCCCAAGGCGAAGAAATATTGAAAGTTCTACAAGAAGCCGCAGGAAACACGCTGCTAGTAGCCGAAGACTTGGGTTGTGTCCCTAATTATGTCCGCCCATCATTAACAGAACTAGGAATCCCCGGCTTTAAAATTCCAATGTTCGAAAGGACTGAGCCAGAACGGTTTTACAAATCATCCGAAGATTATCAACCGCTTTCTGTGGCAACACACGCCACACACGACCATTTACCTATGGCAGCGATGTGGGATGTGTGGAATAAAGAAGCTAAAGAAGCACCAAATCAAAGCGGGGGCAAATACGAGATGCACTGTTTCTTGAAATGGATCGGCTACAAAAACACTGAAACACCAGAAACATGGACAGACGAACTCCATGTAGCAGCGACAAAGGCACTTTGTAAATCAGGCTCCTTCATTATCATATTCCAACTCCAAGACTGGTTTGCAACACGCCAGCGGTTTAATGTTCCAGGATCAGCCTCAGACTCAAACTGGTCTGAGCGCTTGCCAATCAATGTTTCAGAGCTTTACACATCAGAAAGCTACCAAATCAAATCAAATGACATGGTCGCAGTTCTGAAAGAAACAGGCCGATGCGCAATATAACAACTTGTTAAAAACCCAATAACAATCCCAAGAAAAACAGGCAAAAGCTAAATCCGTGAGGTTAAAGAAGACTTGTTCACATGTTGTGCAGCGCAAAAAAAATCGCTAAATGGCTATACGATATTTGACAAGAGAAAAAAAAGCCGTTATTAACAACATGAATACGAAGAGATATCTTTTAAAAATTTAGAATCTTAATCAGAGCTACCAAAAACTTATGAAATTCCAGATCGAGAAAGAAAAAGCACTCGAAAAAATCCAAATCGTTCAAAACATAATTTCATCTAGGACAACACTGCCCATTCTTCAAAATGCGCTTTTCGTTGCAGAAGGTGAGACGCTGAAAATTTCCACAACAGATCTGGATGTTGGCATCACCTGCTCAGTTCCATGCAGTATCCAAAAAGAAGGAACAACCACATTGCCAGCCAAAAGGCTATCAAGCATTTTTCGCGAGCTTTCTTCAGATGACATTCATATTGAGGTTGATTCAAAAGATGCTGCTCAAATCGAATGTGGTCAGTCGCACTTCAAGGTTTTGGGATTACCAAAAGACGAATTCCCCCCTTTTCCGAAACTGGAGAACCCAAAAGAAATTAAGCTGGAACAGGCGTTGCTGAAAGATATGTTCCGCAAAACAGCCTACGCGATTTCGCACGATGAGACACGCTATGTTTTGAACGGTGTCATGATGAACTTTAAAGACAAAAAATTAACTGTGGTTGCCACAGACGGCCGTCGTCTTGCGCTCGCAGAAAACGAGGTTGATTTGGCTTCCAGCCAAGAAGCCAGCGTGATTCTTCCCACAAAAGCACTGTCTGAACTCCAGCGGTTGCTTGGCGAAAAAGGAGATGTCACAATTTCCATCGCTGAAAATAGGGCGTCCTTTGAAATGGACGGCATCCTGCTAATAACAAAACTGACCGACGGCAACTACCCCAACTACAAACAGGTAATTCCATCCGAAACCAAAGAGCGGATCACTTTTGAAAGGGAAATGCTCCTTTCAACTGTCAAGCGCATAGCATTGATGACAAGCGACCGTTCTACTTCAGTAAAATTTGAATTCAGCAAAGATAGCGTAAAAATTTCTTCCAACACACAAGATGTCGGAGAGGCGCACGAAACGCTTCCTGTAAAATATCGCGGGAAAGATTTGGCCATCGCTTTCAATCCAGATTATGTTTTGGATGCGCTCAGAAATTTAGCTTCTGACGAAATACACTTCGATTTCGTTGACGAACTCAGTCCTGGTGTTATCCGCATAAATTCGTCCACATTCCTGTATGTTATAATGCCGATGAGAATTTCGTCTTGATTTAGGGCGAGACAAAAACCCCAACTCCCCAGATAAAATGGCGGCACAACCGACCGGGGATGGATATCTGTCGCAGCACAGCTTATATAGCTTAGGCTTGCTGGCCATATCTGTAAATGTTCTGTTGATGCTGGTCAAAATCACGGTTGGGATTTTAGGACAATCCTACGCCTTGGTTGCAGACGGGATAGAATCAGCCAGCGATATTTTTTCATCACTCATCTCATGGGCAGGATTTCATCTATCACTCAAACCCGCAGACGCAAAACATCCATACGGACATGGTAAAATAGAGGCGCTTGCCGGTTTATTTGCTGGTTTATCGCTCCTCGCCGCCGCAGGAATTATAGCGTATCATGCAATACTTGAGATTGTTACTCCTCACCATGCACCAGCTTGGTTTACACTTCCTGTTTTATTGCTTGTAGTAGCCGTAAAAACTTCTCTTTCAAAGCGGATTATTTCCGCCGGAAAACACTTGGACAGCAACGCTATAAAAGGTGATGGCTGGCATCATGCGTCAGATGCGATTACATCTGGTGCTGCAGCAATCGGTATCAGCATCGCACTGATTGGTGGTAAAGGGTTCGAGATGGCCGATGATTGGGCAGCATTGATGGCATGTGTAATTGTTGTCATAAATGGTTTATTGATAATGAGAAACGCTTTAGATGATGTCCTTGATGCAAAGGTTTCCGAAAACATTCATGCGTGCATAGTAGAAAAAGCTGAATCTGTGAAAGGCGTAGAAAATATAGAGAAATGTCGTGTCAGAAAAAGCGGGATAAGTTTTTTCGTTGAAATTCATGTGCGGGTTGACCCGAGCCTGACTGTTCACGAGGGACACAAAATAGGGCACGATGTCAAAAAAACACTTTTAGCTGGAAATTTAAAAATTCAAGATGTGATGATACATATAGAGCCAGCCGAAAACAGTTCCCCCGACGGCAAATATAAAGAACAACAATTTTTATAAGTGGCTTGACTTATTTGAAACAAATTGGAAACTATAAAAAAAGCGTTGAGTTGAAGTAGTATCTAAATATAGTGAGTCTCAATTATGTCCAAGCCATCCAAAAATAGATCGGTTAAAAAAGAAAACGGAAACGCCAAGACAACCATGGCGCAGTCCAAGATTTTTGTCTCTGAAAAAACCGAGCAAAAAACAGGAACGGCCAACGGAAAAAAATCGGCGTCCAAAGAAATCGCGCTTGAAAAGGAAAAAAGAAATCAAGAAGGGTTCAAGTTTGTACTAGGTCAGTCAGACCACGGGACAGATTTGAGTTTGGACGAAATGGGTGATCTTGGCGATCTTCCTGCCAGCTACGGAACAAAAAAAGTATTTTTGATGGCACGCGACCCACACTGGTACTATGCCTACTGGGATTTGACCGAAACACAATACAGCGAAGCGGTGCAGCAGGCTTGCGATGGTAAAATATTTTTGCAGCTCTACACCCCAGGCGGCAATCGAACGCACCAAGTACAGATACCAGCCGGTGTCAAAAGCTGGTTTGTTTACACAGGAGCACCAGGCGGCGCATTTTACGCCGAACTGGGTTATTACGCCACCGAGGGTAAATTTGAAATTCTTGGACGCTCGTCTATCGCAGCCGCGCCAAAGGATTATGTCTCTCCTAACGCGCAGCCTCACTTCGTTACCATTCCGTTCAATTTCTCGTTCAAGGAACTGCTCGAAATGATTGCTGGGCACACACTCACTGAGAAAGAAATGGTTCTCGCACTCGTCCATTTGCAGCACCAAGGGATGCCTATGCCATTCGATGTGGGCGTTAATACAGTGCTGACCGAAGAGCAGCAGCAAGAACTCATGGGATACCTTGGCGGCGAGATCGTCAGGCGCATGAACATGGGTTCTTTCGAAGTAACAGAAATTCTGCGCCAGCGGCTCTATGAACAAATGTCATCTGGCGTAACAAGCTGGTCTTCCGCTGCCATGCCAACCAGCATGAGCATGGGGTCTTTCGGAGTCAGTTCATTCAGCCTAGCCAAGCCGATGGGCGCATCGTTTGGTGCATCTCGCCGCGAGGCAGCAGCCCGTGGGTTCCACATGCATGTCAATGCGGAACTCATCATTTACGGCGGTACAGATCCGAACGCAACCGTGCGCGTGGATGGGAAGACCATCAAACTGCGCGAAGACGGCTCGTTCAGCTACCACTTCACATTCCCTGATGGTCGCTATTTTGTCCCTGTTGAAGCCACTTCTCCCGATGGTGTCGAAACACGGAGTGCGATGCTTTCGTTCCTGAGAATGAGCGACTACGAAGGAGATGTTCGCAAGACAGGACAAAACCAATCCTACAATCCGCCCATGGGCAGACAATAATTTCTTGGTTCCAGCTCTCTTTCTCAAGAAGACAAGTTAATCGGTCTGCGAACCCAGCGATTAGCACTATCTCCAAGACCAGTGCTGAGGAGCGTGGTGTGTCTAACAAGATCAAGAAAGAAATTGGACATGACACCACTTGAAAGGCTGGAGAATACATGGACAAAAGCGATCCCTGTATTAACCTCCTGTATAACTGGATGCAACAGTCTGTTTTGGAATAAGTTGTGACAGCGTGTTTTTGGGCTTATGCCGCAGGATTTCTTTATCCTAAAAAGGAAAATGGGATTGGTGTTTGATTGCCAACCCGCTGATTTTCATGCAATTCCCATCGCTCCGTAATGAACCCATTGAGTGACAACTCGTTGGTTGAGAATGGTTTGATTTACAGGAGGTTCTGCATTTTTTGCCACTTTCATTTTCCTTTTTAGGTTAAACTTTTATATCACGCGATGCGTCCTCCCTTCGTAATTCGTGATTCCTTGTTCGTTATTCGATATTCAAAAAGTCTTCCCTCCGTGATCCCTGTGCCTCCGTGAGAGGAAAAAAGGATTTTTCCATGGAATCAAGGAGTCCTGGATCTAAACATCTTCGACTTGGCAACGGCATACCTAGCTTTGGATGAAAAGGATCAGTCAGTAATCACTTGCCCGCGCTAGTTTAAAAGAGCCACGAGTAGGCCAGCGAAAAGTGTGTTGGCCAAGGCTGCAGGCAGTAGAATTTTCCACCCTAGGTTCATGAGCTGGTCGTAACGGAAGCGCGGGAGCGTCCAGCGCACCCAGATGAAGAAAACCAAGAATGTGACGAGTTTTGCTCCGAAAGTCATGATGTTGAGCAGGCCAAACTTGAGGTTGTATTCGCCAGAAGGGACTAGCGGGAAGCCTAGCCCTGGCAGGCTCCAACCGCCCCAGAAAAGCACAACTACTAGGCAGGAGGCCACGATCATGGCTGTATATTCCCCTAGGAAAAAGAGGGCAAACTTCATGGACGAATATTCCGTGTGATGCCCGCCGACGAGTTCGGTTTCAGACTCTGGGAGATCGAAAGGGAGGCGGTTGGTTTCGGCGAAGGATGCGCTCAGAAAAATGACAAACGATATGGCGAGGGGCACCCAGTAAACGAAACTTTTAAGCTGCCACTGCTCCGCAAAAAATGGGAATGCGAGCCACCCATTTTTCATCTGGTAAACTGTGATTTCGTTGAGGTTGAGGCTGCCTACTATCAGAAAAACTGGGATGACTGAAAGACCCAAGGCAAGCTCGTAAGAGATGAGTTGTGCGCACGCTCGGAGTCCGCCTAAAAACGGGTATTGCGAGCGGGAAGACCATCCCGCCAGCACTATGCCGTAGCTGCTGAACGATGTGATGGCAAAAGCTAACAATACGCCTGCGTTCACATTGGCGATAACGACTGGGATGCAGAAGCTTTCGGCAAATGTAGCCAACAACGGGAGGTCGTAGGCGTAACGGCGGAAATCAAGGACACTGCCAAATGGAATCAGTGCCAAACAAATCATGGCTGGAATCATGGCTAGTGCTGGTGCTAGGTGAAAATAAAACTTGTGAACATGCGACGGCGTGAAATCTTCTTTGAGCAAAAGTTTCAGCGAATCAGCTATCGGCTGGCCTAGACCAAGGAATCCGCCGATGTTGAAAATGGGAAAACCTACGCGGTTTGGACCGACGCGTTCTTGTATCATAGCACTGAGCTTGCGCTCGGCCAGAACAGTGTAGGAAACGAGCCCCAAGACAACACCGATAACGACACCTATTTTGGCGGCCAGAATCCCAAACTCTAAAAACAACCTCCAGTCAGCTATTGCCATAGTGCTATGCTAGAGCCAGATATCTTTTTGGCCAGCCGATTTTGCACGGACAAAATCGGCTGTTTTAAAGCAGTCAAGCTGCCGCTGTGATTTTGCCGTAATCATCTTCGTGTAGAACAGGCGTTTTACGACCAGTCACGAACTCAAAACACTGCCATGCGCAGATGCCGATGATCACGAGCACCATCACCATGAACCCAGCCGTAAGCGCGATGTCAATATAGCAGTTGAAGAGTTGTGTTGCGTTGGAGCTTCCATTAGGCGCGAGCATGACACCAGCAGATATTTTTTTCTGCAACACATCGGCCTGAGAGAGGAACCCAACGCGCGGGTCGGCACTGAAGATTTTCATCCAGCCAGCGGTCATCGTGACCGAGAAAAGCCAGACGAGCGGTCCCCAGCAAATCCACGCGTAGCGAGCCCGCCCCATCTTGACAAGTATGGTGGCACCAAACGCTAAGGCGATCACTGCAAGCAACTGGTTGGAGATACCGAATATGGCCCAGAGCGTGCTGACCCCGTTCGGGTCGTTGACCCCCTGTATCAGGAACCATCCCCATGCGCTTACGAAAATGAGGCTGGAGATTCCCGTGGAAAGTAAAGTTCCGTTTGAGCCGAGCGATTTATTGGCCATGCCGAGCAACTCTTGTGTCAGAAATCTGCCCACTCGCGTCCCGGTGTCCACAGTGGTGAGTATGAATAACGCCTCGAACATGATCGCGAAGTGATACCAGAGAGCCATGGCTTCCGTGCCGGTAAAAAGCTTTTTAAAAATCCCAGCGAACATATGCGCCATGCCGACCGCGAATGTCGGTGCTCCGCCTACGCGCCCGAACATCGTGTGCTCTCCGAGGTCTTTGGCCACCATATCCATCTTGTCCACGGAAGCAGGAAAACCCAAAGAGGATATTTGTTTAACGATTGCCTCGGGCGTGCCCGATGTGTTCATGCAAAAATAAACATCCGGGTCGAGAGATGTCGCAGCGATGAGTGCCATGATGGCGACCATCGTTTCGGTGACCATCGCCCCGTAGCCCACTAGTCTGACCTGCGACTCTTGCTCAAGCAGCTTGGGTGTTGTGCCCGTGGATACTGTGGCGTGGAATCCTGAGATAGCACCGCAGGCGATAGTGATGAAACAGAACGGAAAAACCGTGCCCGACAAGACGGGCCCAGTGCCGTCAATAAACTGCGTGATGGCAGGCATCTTCAACTCGGGTGCTATGATGAGCACTGCTATGGCGAGCAGCCCGACAGTGCCGATTTTCATAAATGAACTGAGGTAGCCACGCGGCGTCACCAGTAGCCACATGGGCAGCGCAGAGGCCGCCAAACCGTAAACTATAAGCACCCAAGCCATCCCTTGTTCAGTCCAAGTGAACCAGTCTTTCCAAGGAGAATGTGTGGAAACATATTCTCCGCCCCATACTGCTGAAAGCAGCGCGACTACTCCAAGCACCGTGACGGTTTTGATATGGCTCGGGCAGAGAAAGCGGAGCGAGGAGCCCATAGCAACCGCAATAGGGATGGTGGCTGCGACTGTGAAAAGGCTCCAAGAGCTATGAGCCAACGCTTTTACTACCACGAACGAAAGAACCGCGATGATGATCACTAGAATAGATAGGACGCTCGCAAAAGCTACGCCGCCTGCCACAGGGCCGATCTCGTCTTTGACCATCTGGCTGAGAGATTTACCGCCGCGCCGCACGGAGCAAAACATGATCACCATATCGTGAACTGCGCCGCCAAGCACTGCCCCTATTAAAATCCAGAGTGTCCCAGGGAGGTAGCCGAACTGGGATGCCAAGACGGGGCCGACCAGCGGGCCAGGGCCAGCTATGGCTGCAAAGTGGCTACCGAAAACGATCCATTTATTTGTAGGTATAAAATCTTTGCCGTCCTCTTTTGCGGAGGACGGGGCGCGGCGTTCGTAATCTATCATGAGAACTTTCGCCGCGATCCAACTGCTGTAAAACCTGTATCCTATGGAGCAGCAACATGCGCCTGCCACTACCAGCCACAGAGAGTTGACTGGTTCTCCGCGCTTGAAAGCCACAACGCCTATCGCAACGGTTCCGATAGCAGCCAGCGCGACCCAAAAAATAATGCCTACGGTTTTTTTGATGCCATCCATGTTTTATGCTCCCTGTTGGTTAATGGAGTCCGTAGTTTGAACATCTTTTTTTACGAAGCAATAACTTTGTTTTTTAGAATTGATTGGAAAAACTGTTTTTTGCGGTTAGCCTTTTTTCATGAGAAGCGACATTATAAAATCTGGTTTCGAGCGGGCTCCACACCGCAGTCTTTTGCGTGCCACAGGGCTCAGTTCCGAAGCGATACAGAAACCTTTCATCGCCATTTGCAACGCCTACACGGATGTGATTCCAGGCCATGTTCACCTGCGCAAAGTCAGCGACATTATCAAAAAAGCTGTCATCCAAGCCGGCGGGACGCCGTTCGAGTTCAATGTCCCGGGCGTCTGCGACGGCGTGGCGATGGGACATTCTGGCATGAAATATTCACTGCCCAGCCGCGAGTTGATAGCCGACTGTGTGGAGACCGTGGTGAACGCGCACCCGTTTGACGGCATGGTTTGCATACCCAATTGCGACAAGATCGTTCCTGGCATGATTATGGGGGCACTCCGCGTGAATATACCCACCATTTTTGCGAGTGGCGGCCCCATGCAGGCCGGGCGCACGCACGCTGGGAAAACGGTGGATCTCATCAGCGTTTTTGAGGGCGTAGGCGCACTCAAAGCGGGTAAAATCACGGAGCAGGAACTTTTTGAGTTAGAGTGCAAATCATGCCCTGGCCCTGGCTCATGCTCAGGGATGTTCACAGCCAACTCCATGAACTGTCTCACGGAGGCGATAGGGCTCGCGTTGCCAGGCAACGGCACCATATTGGCTGTTGATCCAGAACGCAAAAAGCTTTGGAAAAAGGCGGGCAAACGGATCATGGAACTGGTTCGCGAAAATCTCTGCCCGCGCGATTTGGTCACGGCGGCTTCGCTTGATAACGCTTTCGTGCTCGATATGGCGATGGGCGGCAGCACTAACACGGTTCTGCACACTCTCGCCATAGCAAAAGAGGCGGGCATCAACTACGATCTGGAACGGATCAACAACCTCTCGAAACGATGCCCTAACATCTGCAAAGTCTCGCCATCTTCGCCTTACCATATCGAAGATGTTCAAAAAGCGGGCGGCATCAGCGCGATACTCAAAGAGATCAGTCGCGTGACGGGACTGCTCAACTTGGATGCTCCGACTGTCACGGGAAAAACGCTCGGCAAAAACATTTCTAAAGCAAAATCGCTTGATGCGGCCTGCATCCGCCCAATCGAGAACGCTTACAGCCAAGAGGGCGGACTTTTCATTTTGAGCGGCAATCTCGCTCCAGACGGTTCCGTCATTAAAGTGGCGGGGGTAGAATCAAAAATGATGAAACACACTGGCCCCGCCATCGTTTTCGAATCGCAAGAGGCAGCCTGCGAAGGCATCCTCGGCGGCAAAGTGCAGGCTGGGCATGTGGTAGTCATCCGCTATGAAGGCCCTAAAGGCGGCCCGGGTATGCAGGAGATGCTCGCCCCCACCAGCTACATAATGGGGCGTGGACTTGGGGATAAAGTGGCACTTATCACCGATGGCCGTTTCAGCGGCGGAACGCGCGGCGCGTGCATCGGCCATGTTTCGCCTGAAGCCGCAGCGGGCGGCCCGATAGCTTTGGTGCGGGACGGCGACATTATTGAGATTGATATTCAGTCGAGATCGTTGCGCATACAGGTGCCAGACGCCGAGCTGGATGAGCGGCGGAAAACATGTGTAGCACCAGAGCCACGGATTGTATCAGGATGGCTGGCGCGTTACGCTCGGCAGGCGACGAGTGCCAATACTGGTGCCGTGCTGGCGTAACATGCGATTCCGTTTCGCACATTTTTAGAGAGGTTACTGAGCGGACAACTGGCGCGACATGGCTGCACCAGCCAGCCAGCCAGTAGTCCATGCGGCTTGGAAATTATACCCGCCAGTGATGCCGTCCACATCAAGCACTTCCCCAGCAAAATATAACCCAGGACAAATGCGGCTTTCCATAGTGCGGAAATCCACCTCTTTAAGGTTCACGCCGCCGCAAGTGACAAATTCATCTTTGTTGGCGTTTTTTCCAGAGACATTCAACGGTGCAGACTTCATCCACGCGAGTAGCGAAGCAGCATCTTCCTTGCGGGTCATGGCCCACCGCGTCTCAACCGCCAGCCCGGCGCATGAGACCAATGCTTTCCATAGACGCAACGGAAGTCCGTTGAACGGCGTGGACTCTACGCTCTTGGCTCCGTTCTCCCGTCGGTTGCGGTCGAACCAACGCACAATGTCGTCACTGTTCTTGCGCGGAAGAAAGTCGGCGTGAATTTTGAATTGATAACCCATATTCGAAAAATCGCGTGCGCCCCAAGCCGAAAGACGCAACACCGCTGGCCCGCTGATCCCGGCATGTGTAAAGAGCAACGCCCCACCCTGACTCCAGCGGGTGCTTGGCATGTGCAGGGCGACATCTGGCACAGAGACACCAGCCAATTCTTTTGCCCACTTGTCAGAGAGATTCATGGAAAAGAGCGATGGAACAGGCGGCTCCAAACTATGCCCCAAAAGCACGGCGGGATGATCTCTCTCACCAGCGCGGCATCCTCCAGTCGCTACGAGCAACGCACTGGCCACTATGGCTGACGCACCTTGTGGTTGCACTTTAAAAAATCCGTTTTCAATGGTTTCTATGAGCGGATGCCCCTGATGTGTCCTGATATCTACGCCAACATTTTTTGCGGCATCAAGCAAGGCGTGAACTATGCTCTGAGAGTTGTTGCTGGCAGGAAACATACGGCCATCGGGTTCAGCCTTGATAGGCACACCCCGTTTCTCGAACCATTCCACCGTATCGCGTGGTTGGAATTTATGGAACGCCCCGAGCAATGCCTTGCCTCCGCGGGGATAGCATCCAACCAACTCCTTAGGCTCAAAACAGGCTGGGCAGACATTGCACCGCCCGCCGCCTGAAATGTGGACTTTGGCGAGTAGGTCAGGGCTTTTTTCCAGCACGATCACGCGTGCGTTTGGTGAGCGTTCGGCGCAAGCGATCGCAGCAAAAATGCCTGCTGCGCCTCCGCCAAGAATAACTGCGGTTTCGTTTTTTACAGGGTCGGTGGCATCACTCATACCTGCATGGTGACTATTTTTCATCTACGAATCAATGCGCGAAATTATAGTGGGGCAAATAAAAAAGGGTGAAAACTGGGAGCGCTGGCGGTCCCAGCAGCAAATTGATTCAACCCTTTCAGGGTTGTTCTGTTTTTGACTGTAACCTAGTGGCCTGTAACACAAAAGATTTCGTATGCGTGGCGATCAAAACAGCCTGGCATCGAGGCGCAAGAAGGGAGGATATCCGTTGCGATACCTGACCGACGCGCAACGAAGAGGACGGGCTGTTTTCATCGTCATCCTTCGGACAGTCGTGGGGAGGGG
>JAIFLJ010000003.1 GCA_020049135.1 bacterium
GGTATGCGGTTATTGAGACACGGACGGGGAAACCCAGACACAGAATAGACCGAAACCTAAATCCTGATGACCTGTCTCTCTACTCTACTGCCCTTCGTGGTTAAATCTCTTTTCTTCTCACGCCAAGAGAGGAAGACGCCAAGAAGATTATTAACCACAAAGATCACGAAGTTTAAGAGTTTAAAAAAAATCTTTCTCCGCGTCTTTTCCCATGCAACGGAGCAAAGTCTGTGTCAGATGTGCGGCACGGAATCTAGTAACTGGCGCGTGTAAGGGTGCTGCGGCGAGGCGTAAAGCTCTTCGCTCGATGCCGACTCAACTATCTTTCCGTGGCACATGACCATCACCCTGTCGCTTATGTGTTCCACGACAGCCAAGTCGTGGCCGATGAAAAGGTAAGTGAGCCCCATCTCTTCCTGCAAATCTTGTAGGAGGTTGATGATCTGAGCCTGCACCGATACATCCAAGGCACTGACAGGCTCGTCGCAAACGATAAACTCTGGCTCCACGGCCAAAGCCCGGGCTATCCCGATGCGCTGGCGTTGCCCGCCGCTGAATTCGTGTGGGTAGCGCGACATGTGATCTGGTGAGAGGCCGACTTTTTTCAGGAGTTCGGCCACGCGATCGCGGCGGTCGGCTGCGGTCATGCGCGGGAAATGTATCTCCAGAGCCTCACCGATTATCGAAATAACAGTCAGGCGTGGGTTCAGTGAGTTGTAAGGGTCTTGAAAAATGATCTGAATCTGTTTCCTGAACTTCCTAAATTCGTTTTGCTGCAAAGCGTGTATGGGTTCCCCCTTGAAAAAAATCTCGCCAGAAGTGGTTTGCAGCAGGCGCAGGAGGGCACGCCCGATAGTCGTCTTGCCGCTGCCGCTTTCGCCCACTAGTCCGAGCGTTTCTCCTTGGCTTATGGTGAATGAAACATCATCCACTGCTTTGATAACGCCGCCGCCGCGCCCGAACAGCCCCGCACTGACAGGGAAATATACCTTCAAATTTTTGGCTTCGATTAACGGCGTTTCCATCAGCTAGATTAAAACAGGGGTGTTTTTAAAAGCCAAGCCATTACATCTTTTTTGCATACTGGAACCGCCAGCGTCCCGCTGGCATCTTGTTGGCAAAATCAGAGGATGCCAGCGAGACGCCAGCGGTTCCAGTGATAATCCGCAACAGGAGGTAGAAGGTGGCTGAAGTTGAACTTTATTCCACGAACTGAATTCCCTTGTTATCGGCAGAGAGGATCATGGTGGATGTGCTGATGCCTGCCTGCTGAAGCGGTCGGCACATAGCGGACTGTATCGCGGCACATTCTTTTTTGTTTCCTAGAGATAGAGCCATTAGCGTCGAGCCAGAGCCGCTCAAAAACGCGCCCAAAGCACCTTTTTTTGTGGCGGCTTCTAGGACGCGGTCAAACTGCGGGATTAGCTTTTTTCTGTAAGGTTGGTGCAGACGGTCTTGGAATGCGTTTTCTAGGAGGGCGTACTGGTGCGAGGCGAAGGCGGCTGTGATGATTGAAGAGTTGCGGATGTTGTGGACAGCATCGGCAAGCAGGATTTTTTCAGGGAGTGCTTGGCGTGCCTTGTTAGTTTGGATTTCGATCTCTGGGATGACCGTTATGAACTTAAGTTTCGGATCCACTGGCTCGCGGAAAACAATATCGTCAGAACACGCTGCAAAGCCGCCGAGAAAAGCGGGAGCGGCGTTGTCAGGGTGTCCTTCCAAATCAACGACTAAGTTTAAACATTCCGCCAGTGTGAGCAGGTCGCCAGCCAGATGGTTTAGGGCAACGATGATCCCGGCTCGAACCGTCACGCTGCTGCCGAGTCCACGCGAGCGGGGGACGCGTCCTGTTATTTTAAGGGAGAACGGGAAGCGTTTGCGTGTGCGTTTAAAAAAAAGCCCAGCACTTTCTTCCACCATTGGGGAGTGCGATTCTTGGAGTTCGTTTTCGCGGCAGACAAAGATGCGGTTGTAGAGTTGGAGTGCAACTCCTAGGCAGTCGAAGCCTGGCCCCAGATTTGCTGTGGTGGCAGGGACGCGGACGATTGCTTCATCCTTTTTCATCGGGCTGGACTCTAAATTCTGCGGCGGTTTTTTGCAAAACATATTCAATGCGATTTTTCCATGTGTGCTCTAGCAGGAACCGTTTGTGTCCGGCTTCTGCGACTTCCTCCAAAAGTGCAGGGCGTGAAAATGCGAACGCGATTTTTTCTGCTGCATCTTTGTCGGATGAGAATGTCAAAATCTCTTTTTCGAAGTCGTAGCAGGAAGCGAGACCTGGCTTGATGTCGCTGATGAGTGGGCGTGCGCACGCGGTGGTCTGGAAGACGCGGAACGGTATGCCGCTTTCTACCGATTGCGGGTCGGTAGCTTGCAGGTGCAGGCAGCCGTGGCGGTAGAGCGTATTCAGCCCGTCGCCCCGCATATGTCCAGTGTCTATAACTCGCAGTGCAAAGCGGGTTTCTCCGAGGGCAGCTTTCCACTCGTGTTCCGCTGCCTGCGAGCGTTCAAGATTGCCAGCCAAAATAAGGAGCGGACCCACTTTCATCGCCTCGCGCAAAAGCCTGCGGCGCGTCTCGTTTTTTCCGATGTGCCATGCGTAATGGCAGAGCGCAAGCCATGCGTCAGGGTCTTTTTCACGCGTTTCTAAAATGGCCTGACGGAATGTTTCCGAACGCCCGGCGATTACGGCGTCCAAAAGGTGATACGGCTGTGCGCCGTATGATGCAGCCGCCACTTCTTTTTCCAGAGCATACGCCACCTTGCGGAGGAGTGGCGGCATTTTAAAAATAATTTTTTCAAGCGTCTCTTTGCCTGAAAGTGTTCCGACAAAAACCAGCCAGCTAGAATGTTCCACGATACGCTTGTCGGGGTGAAACTCTTCTGGGTCAGCCGCCAGATGAATCGGCAATGAGCGCACAGCGTGTTTTTCCCAGAGCCAGTCGCGCCAGTAGCCGTCCCACACGAAGTGGAGGCATCTAGGGCGGCGCAAAGCATCTAGGTATCTAGGCTTGCGCATGAAGGTGGAGACGGGGCGCAGTGGGTCATCGAACCAGAACGACAGAAGAGGTATTTCGGCGATTTCAGGACGGAGATAAAACTGTGGCGAATGAAAACCCATGCCGCCGTGCGTGAAAATAGCGTCCGGGTTCAGACTGCGTATTTTTGCAGAGAGTTCGGAGAAGTGGTTTTCTGGGGCGGCAGATGGTTCTAGCAGGGAGTGTTCTACCACTGTGTGACCCGCTTTACGCAGAGCATGTGCCCACTGCTGCATGGCGAGGTCGCGCATCCCCTCTATCGGGTGCATCTGGACAAACAGGCTCATATTCAGTCTGTCTCTGCCAAGGCGATTATTTTGTTTACGACGGTTTCCGTAGAGCAGATTGCTGCCATGCGGCGGTGCCGCGCCCACCTGTCGGAGTATTCGTGCGAACTGTCGCGGAGAGCAGCCACTTTTTTGATCTGTTCCGCAAGGGCGGTGGCGTTTCTGGCTGGGTATGAGAGGAAATCGTTTTTCGCCAAAAAATGCGTGCTGCAAATCTGGTCTGAGAGGACGAGCGGCAGGCCGCTGGACGCAGCTTCAAAAACGGCGATGGGACAGGCGTCCATGCCGATGGAAGGAGCGACAAAGGCGTCCGCTGTGCGGTATAGCTCCAAAAGTTCCTCTTTTGGAAGATGGCCTGGAAGGGAAAGATTTTTCCCTAAATTGCACTGGCTGACTTGCGAAATAAGAGACTCTTTTTCTGGGCCGTCACCCACCATGTGGCAACGGAATGGGAACCCTTCGTTTTGTAGCAGCGCGAGTGCATCAAGCAAAAAGGCGTGACCTTTCCACCCGACAAAACGGCTGACGCAAACGAGTCTTAGCGGGGTTCCTTGCTGGCGCGTTTCAGCGTGTTGGGGCGGGCGGTAGAAGTCTAAGTCCACAGGGTTCGGAATGACGGCAGGGCGTCTGCCGACCCTTATTTCGGCGAGGTCGGCTACTGGTGCGCTGTCTGCAAAAGCGGCATCCACAGCACCGTAAAAGCATTTGTCAGAAAAGAAAAAATCTGTGCCGTGAAATCCCATGACTACTTTCAAACTAGGTTGCGTTTTTTTCCAAAAAGCGGCCACGGGCCAATCGAATGGTTTGGAAAGGATAACCATGTCGAAACGGGCGTTGAGGAAAGCATGTCGCGAATGCCACCCGAAATGGAGCCGCTGGACAAGGCGCTGGAAACGGGTGCCGATGTCTGGGATGGAAGATGTTTCCCAGTAATCGAAAAGCTGTAGCTGTAGCGTGGTGGTGGCGTGTTTCCTGCCATGCTTGGGGCGTCCGCCGAAAAGTGTCACATCGTGACCCATTCTTTGCATGGCTGCACCCACATTGAACGAAAAAGTTTCTATGCCGCCGACCTCGCGTGTGCCTGGCATGTCGAAAGTGGCGTTGGGCAAAAAAAAGGCTATTTTCATGGCGTTGTTTGCAAGTTGTGTTGCAGCACAGCACGGGCGGCGTGGAGGACGCTTTCGGCAGGGATAGTCGAGATGGGCGTTTCGTAAGCGGCGGTTTGCAGGAATTTGTGTCGTGTTGGGTCGGCTGCATGTGGCCCGCATGCTTCGGCGGATGAACCCCGGTCTTTGGGTGCAAAAAGAGTGACAGTCGGGCAGCCCGTTGCCACGGCGAGATGGTACGGCCCTGTGTCGCCAGAAAGGAAAATGGCCGCGCTTTGCTGCAATGTCGCCAGCTCCGTGAGCGAAAGACATCCAGAAAAATCGGTGGCGTTCACTTGGAGTGCAGAGGATAGGTTGCAGGCCAAAGTTTTTTCGTGGAGCCCTCCCGTGATGCCGATTTCGCATGAAAAATCGGAGGCGAGCATTGAGGCCACATGCGCCCAGCGTTCCACAGGCCACTGTTTGGTTGGGCGCGAAGCTCCAGGATGGACTATGATAAGCGGCTTGTGGCGAGCCTGCGCGGGTGGCGGCATAGGTAGGCGCATTTGGCGGTTCACAGCCTGCACCCCGAGTGCTTCAGCCATCGCGAGGGTGTTGTCTATAGCATGGCCTTTCGCGTAATCGCTGTCGCAGGGCTGGCGAATCATGTTTTGGTTTGCGAACCATCCGCGCCAGAATGTGTCGCGGCTGCGGTATCTCAAAAACCCGCGCAGGCCGCTCCACCAGAGGAAAGGGATCATGTCTGGCTCGGTTGCATTGGCGATTAGCGCGACGCGGTATCCTTCGGATTTTAGCTGTTGGCCGAGTGATGCGAAGCCCCTGAATTTGCCGTATGAACGGTGGACGCGATGAAGGCTAGGCAGTTTTTCGTATAGTTCGGCGTATGGGGCGCGGACAAGAAAGCCGACCTTGTCTGACCCAAGGTGGGCGGAGAGTGTTTCGAGCAGAGGGAGACAAAGTAGCGAGTCGCCGAGGGCGGTGTTGGCTACGACCAGAACGCGTCCCTGTGATGCTGAGAGATGTTTTTTACACTCTTCCAAATTCCACGGGTTCACGAGCCCGGCTTTTTTGAGGCAGCGGTGCAGCGAGACCCAAGAAAAGGTCAGGCCAGGAAAGTTCATGCCCAAACCTCCATGACTTTCTCCACGGCTTGGGGTGCCGATATGTCAGACATAGAGGCATCGGCAGTGGAGCGGTATCCTGTCGGTTTCGGTAGCTGGATGACGCGGTGGCGGTCTCCGTAGCCGAATGGGCCAACACGGGATGCTGGGTTGTTGCAGTGGATGAGAGCCACCACGCGTGTGCCTACTGCGAATCCGAGGTGCATGATGCCCGTGTCTGTTGAAACAAGTGCGCGGGATGACTGGAGCAGGGCGGCGGATTGCGCAAGCGATAGTTTGCCTACCAGATCGTGGTATATTTTCTGTCCTGTGCCAGCCAAGCTGGATGCTAGGGCGTCGGCGCGGAAACGGTTGTCAGCCCCGCCAAGCAGAATGATTTCGGCATCGAGTTTGGCGGCGAGTAGCGGGATAAGTTCCGCGTAACGATCCACAGGCCAATCGCGCCAATGCCCACGCCTGCCACCCCCGATTTGTATGCAGAGGCGGGGGCGCGATGCGATGCCCAGCGCACGCAATATGTTTTCCGTGCTCTCTTTTTCTGTGTTGGTGACTCGATAGACTAGGTGGGGTTCGAAGTTTGGCGTTTCCGCGCCCAAGTCGTATGCGAGCTTGAGCGTTTGCATGACGCCGTGTGTCTGCTCCCATTCTGGCTGCTCCACCGTGTGCCCGCAAAGCCAGCCGTAGCGTGTCATGTTAGGTGTGCTGAATGTGATGCCAGAGTCGAGCAGGTAGCTCTGGCAGCGCGGTTCGGGGTCGTTGCCGCGCAGGTGCAGGATGGCGTCCCACGGCCCGGCATTTTTTAGTTGGCGGTGCAGGCGCAAGAAGGCGAGAGGGCCTTTTTTGATTGTGAATATAGCCGAGCAATAGGGGTTGTGTTCGAGGAGCATCCGGCGCTTGTGGTGCGCCACTCCAGCGAGGAATATCCCCGGCCATTTTTCGGAAAGAGCTTTGAAAACGACCGAGTCAGTGAGGGTGTCGCCTATGCCTGCGCACGAGAAAATCAGGACGCGGCTTTTGGGCGAGAGCGAGACAGTTTTTTTAACTGGCGTGCGACTGCCCGAAAGAAGTTTGAAAACCGTTCGGTATGCCAGTTCGTTGAGTCGTGCTACGGGATTCATTTTTTCAGCAGCGGAAGTAGCTCTTCGGAAAAAGCGTCTTCTATTGTGCCATGCGTGATTCCGCCAGGCGTGAGGCGGTGGTCTAGGAAGCGGTGCATGGGCGAAAGAGTTTTCCATTTATGGAAAGGGCCGTGCCACCAGAGGACGAGCGAGGGCAGGTTGCAGATGCTGGCCAAGTGCGCCGCGCCGCCTTCGGGTGTTATCGCAAAATCGGCAAACTGGAAAAGTGCAAGGAGGTGGAGCGGCGTTGGGGTTTCGACCCACTCGCAGGTGTTGTCTGGTGCCAGCCCCATGAGAGTGCAGGCCTTGAGCTTGTCTTCTGGCGATGCTGTGAGTATGAAAAACGCTGGGGCGGAGAGCGAGATGTTTCTTATCAATTTAAGATGGGTTTCCATCATCCAGTTTTCTGGGCGGTTCGAACTCAGATTCAGAATGCCTATGCGCTTGCCGTTCATGATAGCGAATCGTTGTGCGATTTCGTTTTTGAAGTTATCAACATCTGGCGGGAGCACGAGATCGAAGCGGATGGCGGGTCTATCTATGCCTATGGCTCTCAGAAGTTGCAGGCAGACATCCACTTGGTGTAGTTCCTTGGAGGGCGGGGGAACTGGATGCGTGTAGTAGCACCGTTCCTCTTCGCGGTTGCTTGCGAAACCGATCCTGACAGGGGCGTTGGTAAGGCGTGCCGTGGCCGCTAGGTGCGCATCGAATCCACCCTTGACGGCTATGACCATGTCGAATCCGCGGAGTGCTTTGCGGTTGAGCCAGCGCGTGTGGAAACGGCAGAACCCCTTTTTGAGAAGTATAGTCTGGTTGACGGCGGGGCAGGCGGCAGCGATGTCTGACCCAGGCTGATCGCAGGCCACGGCCAAGTGCCCGTGCGGGTAAGCAGCACGCAGGGCGTGCAACATCGGCAGTGTGCAGATCATGTCGCCCATGCGGTTGCGCCGTATTACAAGGATGCGTCGGATGCTGTGCATAGGGTCAGATGAAACGGGTCAAGGCCGCTTTCGCTTCTTCCACAGTTATCTTGTTCATGCAATCCCGGGTTGATTGCCAGTCGCAGATATCTGAGACTGGCTTTCCACCAGATTGGTTGCAGGCGCAAGGCTTATGCAGGACTTCACGCTGTTTGCACCACGGCTGCCAGTTTTTGTATCCTGTAGGCCCGAACAGTGCAACGACTGGCGTGCCAACTGCCGCAGCCATGTGCATCGGGGCGGTATCCACCCCGAAAAAACAGTCGGCCCGTCTCGATAGGGCAGACACCTGTTGCAGCGTGGTGTTCCCGCCGAGGAATAGCGGCTTGCTTTTGCATTTCTCCCAAATGGCCTGCGCACGCTCCATCTCTTCTGGGATGCCGCTGCATGTCATGATGACTGATGCGCTGCGTTCCAGCGCGAGCCAGTCCATGACGGCACTCATATTTTCGTTTGGCCAGCATTTAAAAAGCCACCTTGAAACGGGGTGAACATGGACAATTTTTTTTCCTTTGCCAGAGACCATGCTGTGCGAGGCGAGAAGATTTTCCGCCCATGCGTCCGCGCCGCCGTTTGGTGCCATGCAGAGGGAGGTCTCTTTGGTGTGTAGGCTGGCCATTTTCAGCAGCCAAAGGTGGCGCTCCACCTCGTGCTGTGCCTCGCTGCGCGGTATCCAAAAAACATTCGTGTATGCGTGTCGCCTTATGAGCGAGCGGGTGGAGCGCTGGCGGTAGGCGAGGCGCACCTGCGCACGGGAGAGCAGCGAGTACCATGCTGGCCTGTCTGTGGCGGTGTAATCAACAACCATGTCGAATCGGCTTTTTATAATTTCTTTCAAAAAACCAAACTCGTATTTGAGCCGTTTAGCGAAAGATGCCTTCTTTATGTCACGGTCGTACACCAGCAGCCTGTCTATGTGCGGGTTGCCGTCCAGCATCGCCTCTGTGCCAGAGTTCACTATGACCGTGATGTGGGCGTCAGGATAGTTTTCGCGGAGGACTCGCAGCGCGGGCGTGGCCAAGAGGACATCTCCGATGTTGCGCATCTTGATGACCCCTATTCTCGCAATGTTTTTTGGTTTTCTCATTTTTTACAGAAAAACGGCTTATTCCAGCCAAAGCTATACAGAATAAGGTTGGGCGGGCAAAAGATTTTTTCTCAGGTCGCAAACCCGCCCGTGCAGCCGTTTTGCAAGCGTTTTGCGGTCTGTGCCATCTATCTCAGGTGTGCCTATGCAGACCCGAGCCTCCACATAAGGGAGTGCCAGCAGACGCCACATATGCAATAACATAGACTGGTCTCCCCACCATGGGACATGGACGGACTCGTAGCCTGCTGGGACACTGTAAAGCACTGCCACAGGGACGACTGGCCAGCCGTTTTGGACAGCGGGATCAAGCAGCGACGAGTGGAATGGCAAGACGCCTTGGCCGTCGGATGTGGTTCCTTCCAGAAAAACCCAGACAGGAACAGATTCGCGTGTACAGGCCGATATAGAATCAGCGAGTCGGCGCGTCTCCCTTTTTTGCGAGCGGTCTATGAATAGAGTGCCTCCCATGCTGATGAACATCCCTACAAGCGGCCATTTCGCAACTTCTTTTTTGGCGACATGGACGGAAGGGGCGAGCACCCCGGTAACAATGGGATCCAAATATCCGAGATGGTTGCAGACTAGAAGCGGAGAGTTGACAAGTGTGCCGAGCTGCTCCGATGACTGGTGCAACGAAATACGGATGCTAAAAATATTCTGGAGGCGTTTCAGGCAACGGTGGTTCCATGCGACTCGTTCGCGCAGCGGAAGGTGGTATTTGTTGTTGATGGCACTTACGAGCAAATCGGCTGGTGCTGTGAGGGCGAAAAAGAGGAGTTTTACAATCCGCATCGCACGGAAAGCCGCACCTTGCAAACAGCCGCTAGAGCTGGGTGTGGCTGCATCTTTTTTTAAAAAACACTCGGTCTTTCGCATCCATCGTCATTATGCGTTAATATGCGCGGCTGACAAGTGGAAGGAGGTCTTAAAAACTGGCGCACGAATCATTAGCCTCACCATGCTGGGAACGCTGGCATCTTGACGGCAAAATCAGAAGAAGCCGGCGAGACGCCAGCGGTCCCGGTGTTGAAAAGCGTTGAGTTCTTTGGGGCACGATATAAAAGATTTGCAAGATGCCATACTTGGCTGGCTATTAAAATAAGAAGGATTAAATATTTTTTATGAGTTTTCATGGTCATACAAGAGTGGCGGAAATACCAGTGGAGGATGCCGAGGCTTTGCAGTGCATTTTGGATGGCAGGCACGCTTTGCCTGATGCTGGAGACGAACTATTTTTTCTGAGCGTCTCTTATGAAAACGGCATAGCCGCTAGGCTGCGCATCGCGAACAGGGAGCGTCCCATGGTGGATGCAGCCCTGTTGGAAAACGGGCATTGCGTGCAGGCATTGGAACTTAGGGAGACGCTTATGGGACAGTACGATTTTATTTATGAAAACAGGCACTACCGCCTTGATCTGGTGTCGAACTTGGATTTGGAATCACCAGTCTGATTTCCGCAAGGAGTCGCACGATGGATAATTTCTCCAGCAATATTTCGGGCGAGGGCGTGACGCCCGCACCTGTGGCATCGTCTGGCTTTGAAGGTGATTTCCAGTTCTTGTTTTTTTGTTCGCGCGATGCGCTGGTGATGGTGGATGCGTTACGCGAGACTGTTGAAGAGATTAATTCTCCTGCATGTAGCATGACTGGGAGGGCGCGTGAAGAGTGGGAGGGCGCGCTCTTTTTCAGGATTTTTCAAGGCAAGGATTGGGATCGTCTGCGCGGCTGCTTGGCCGCTGGAGTGGGGGAGATGCAGGACATTCTCCTGATAAGAAAGGACGGTTCTGTTTGCCCCGTTGAAATGATGTTCAAAAAAATGGGTGGGCATAGCGGCAGCAAGGTTTTGATATTGATCCGCGATCTGACATCTAGGCATCTAGCCGAAAAACAGTCGAACCTGAGCGAGGACAAATATCGGCTCATAGTCGAGATGGCCTCCGAAGGGATCGTCACGCTGGATCGCGAGCAGCGGATAACTTTTGCCAACGAGAAGATGGCACTGATGCTCGGGTATGGTATGGACGAGTTGCTGGGGCAGCCGCTGACCAGTTTTTGCGCGGAGACGGACAGGGCTTTCCCTGGAGAAAAAGTGCCCAACCGCACTTGGGCCGCTTTTGGGCAGTACGATTCGCGCCTGATTAGAAAATCTGGTGGTGATGTATGGGTGCTTGCGACGGGACACCCGATCTTGGATGCGTCTGGTGATTCGTGGGGTTCGCTGATGATGTTCACGGATATCACTGAGAGAAAAGAGGCGGAACGGAAGATGCGCCATTCGCAGGAATTTTTCAGGAGCCTGATAGACAGCTCTCTGGACATGATAATCGCCACGGATCCTAACCGTAATATTATAGAGTTTAACCGTGCGGCGGAAGAGTGTTTTGGATATCGCAGCGAGGAGGTGCTGGGTAAGCCCGCCGACCTGCTCTACGCGGATCCGAAGGACGGGCCCAGCGTGGCCAGCACGGCTGTGTCGCAGGGTGGATATGTCAAGGAAGTGGTGAACAGGCGGAAAAACGGGACGCTTTTCCCGAGCGTGGTTTCGGCTTCGGTGCTGCGCGATTCCAACGGGAATCTATTGGGCGTGATGGGAGTTTCTAGGGACATCACAGAGCGGAAACAGACCGAGGAACAGCTACGGCTTTTGAGTTCTGCCATAAGAGATACGCTGGAGCCGATACTCATAATTGATTGCAGGCTGAAAGTGGTGGAGCCCGAAATAATTTTTGCAAACACAGCATTTTTCAGGCTTACTGGGTTTGCGCAGAGCGATATTTTCGGGTGTAGCCCGTCCGTTCTTTTTGGTGAGAAAAGCGATGCCCAGTTTTTTCCGCGCCTGACCCAGTCTGTGAGCAAGGGGCAGCCGTTCGTGGGTGAGACAGTGAACTACCGCAAGGACGGGAGCGAGATAGGGCTGGAGTGGCATGTATCGCCCGTCCACGATGAGTTCAATAGGGTGGCCTACATCGTGGGTGTCCTGCGTGATGTAACTGAATTGCGCAAGATGGAGGCGGAGCGGATGCGTGCCAGTAAGCTGGAGGCCATAGGTCTTTTGGCGGCGGGGCTTGGCCACGATTTCAACAATCTTCTGACGGCGATAACTGGGAATGTCTCCGTGGCTAGGTCGAGGTTGTCCAAGGATGACCCGTGCTATCCGTTGCTGCAGGACGCGGAGACGGGTGTGCGGCAGGCATCTTCTCTGGCGCGGCAGCTTCTGACATTTTCCAAGGGTGGCACACCCGTGAAGCAGGCGGTGGCGATCGGGCGGGTGTTGCGAGATCGGGCGGAATTTATTTTGCATGGATCGAAAGTTAGAGCAGTTTTTGATCTCCCAGAAGACCTCTGGTTGGTGGAGGTGGATGAGGATCAGATTGGCCAAGTCGTGGACAACTTGGTGATCAATGCCATGCAGGCAATGACGGCGGGAGGTGGGCTCCACATCTCTTCTGAAAACTTGATGTTGCCGGAGAAAAACCCGGGTCAGCTCGTGCCAGGGCGGTATGTCCGTTTTTCGGTTCAGGACGAAGGGTGCGGCATACCAGCGTCTATTTTGAGCAAGATTTTTGATCCGTATTTCACCACTAAACCAACTGGCAGCGGCCTTGGTTTGGCTACCATTTATTCAATAGTGCGCAAGCACCAAGGCTGGATAACGGTGGAGTCAGAGGTGAATAAAGGGACAACTTTTATCGTCTATTTGAAGGCTACGGAAAAGATGCCCGAAGCGAAGGTTTCTGATGAGGATGCCATACATAGAGGAAGTGGGCGTGTGCTCATCATGGACGACGAAGCACTGATACGCCGCACCTTGCGCAACATGCTCCAGTCCCTCGGATACCAGACGCAGGAGACGCAGAACGGGGCGGAAGCACTCGCGGTTTACGAGTCGGCATTGAAAGAGGGGAACCCGTTCGATTTTGTCACGCTGGATTTGACTGTGCCTGGCGGCCTCGGCGGGGCGGACATCATAAAACCTTTGCGCGAGATGCACCCGCAAGCCAAGGTGCTTGCGTGTAGCGGGTATTCGAACGACCCAGTGATCTCAGATTTCGAGTCATACGGTTTTTCTGGTGCTTTGATGAAGCCCTTCGATGTTCAACACCTGAGCCGAGTTTTGCTCAAGCTAGGTTTGGCAGGGAAATAATTCTAATTTGCTTTTAATGTGAGTGAAAATTGCTGAGGATTTTTACCGCAGCACTATTTGCATAATCTGTAAGGCGGACTGTTGT
>JAIFLJ010000198.1 GCA_020049135.1 bacterium
GTGTCCATCCGTGTTCATCTGTGGCTAAAAATCTTTTCCTCTTCCTTTTCTCTTACCCCTTTTTCTCTTTTCTCTTCTTCATTCTGCCTTCCGCAATTCTTCCGCCTCGCGTCTGCTTGTCCCTTGCCACTTGCCCCTTTTCTCTTCTTCCAAAACCCTACCTTCTCCTCTTCAACCTCTCTTCATCGTAAAGGTCGCGACTGTTTACGCGCAGCTCGCCGCCTTGGAGCGTGAGCACTTCACCCTGCTCCCCAAATATCGCATTTTTCAAAATCGCCTGTTCGGTTGCCAGCGCATAGCTGTTGGATGGAAACGATGCATTTATAGCCAACTCATTGCTGGCCATAGTATATTGTGCAGCAGGCTGGGCGAAAATTTCAGATGGCAACGCGAGTGTTTCGTAATTTCCTATCATATTATTTTCCCACTCCGACTGCCTGAAATCGCTCAGTTCCACGAGATCGAACACCTGCATCAGACTCTCAACTTGGAACCCGCCAGTGCCATATAGGAAACCGTTGCCCGTGAATGTCGGAGGTGTGGCGTAGGGTGCGCCATACTGGCTTGATCCCACCAGTTCCGCAAGCACATCCAGAGACGAATTCTGCGAATAGACCAGCCAGCGTTTGCCAGCAGCGAAAACATCTGGCCCTGCTTCGTTGATAAATGCCGTGTCAGAGGCCACCGTAATAGTCTGCCCGGTCACATGCGAACCAGACTGGAACACTATGTTGCCTCCGTTACCTATCAGCAACACATCACTCGTCGCCGCCCCCGCGCCTGTATCCAGCTTGCCCTCCACCTGAAGACCGTTGCCGCTGTAGAGGCTGAACGAACCGCTACGGGAGACATCGCCCAGTGCCGCGATCCGGTTGCCCGCGTCCGTCAGTGTCACATTTCCTCCAGCCGTCATATTAAGGCGGGCTGCGGCAATCGCTCCGCTTTGTGTAACTGCTCCACCAGATATGACACCGAGATTGCCGCTCATGGTTGAAGCACCCAGATCAATAGCGTTAGCATCGGCCAAAGCAGCGTTCTTAGCACTTGTTACCACTACTGTGCCGAAATCATTGGCGGCATTGATCGCCGTAACATCCCCAGAACCAGCGACAAAAGTTACCGTGTTCGCATTGCTCGTCACCTGTCCGAGATTGATGGCCGCTCCAGCCGCCGAACCACCGTTATTGGTGGAATCAATCGCATAGGCTCCACCGAATGTCACTGTCCCGAGGTCTATCTGCTGACCCGCTGTCCGCACCGTGCCGTTGACTGTCGTGCCGCTCGGGTTGCTGACATTCCCAGCCGTCGCCAGCCCACCAGTAAAGGTCAACGCATCCCCGCCATCGCCCAGTGCCACTGTGCCAGTATTCAGGAAATTGGTGTCGTTGGTGATAGTCGTTGTCGCGCCGTTCAACGCCACATTGTAGGCTTGCCCAACAGTCGTCAGCGTTGCCGCGCCCAAATCCCCATTGAAAGTCATCGCCCCAGTCGAGGCCGCCACATCATCTTGCAAAGTCAGCGTCCCGAGCCCTGTTGCATTACCAGTCACCGTTGTTGCCGCATTATGCGAGATCAGTGCCAAGTCGTTCCCAGCACCGACCACCGATGCTATGTTAATGGCCGCCCCTGCGTTCAACGCAGTGTTGTTTGCACTGTCCACCGTCGAAGCACCAGCCAGCGTCACAGCTCCCAAATCTATCTGCGCGTTGTTGCTACGCACCGTGCCGTTGATGGTCGTCCCGCTCGGGCCACCTGTCGTATCAAGCCCGCCCGCAAAGGTCAGCGTGTCCCCGCCATTGCCCAAGGTCACTGTCCCCGTATTCAGGAAATTGGTGTCGTTGGTCACTGCCGTTGTGCCACCCGTAAAGCTCACATTGTAGCCATTGCCCGCAGTATTGAGCGTGGTGATGGTCGTCGTATTGCCTTGGAACGCTATTGTCCCAGTCGTATTGGTCAGCGTGGTCGTGGTAGCAGCGAATGAACTCTGAAATGTTGTCCCGCCCGAGTTTGTCACTGTCACAGTTCCTATATCCGTCCCAACCGCTCCGCTCACAGTCGCCGCGCCAGTGGTGTTAATGGTCAGGTTAGAGACCGCTCCACCCGCCTCTCCACTCACGGACGAGAGGCTCACCACATTAGATATCCCTGTGCCCACAGTCAAAGTCGCTCCGTTATTGATTATCGCCGCACCAAGCGTGATCTGCCCAGTCGCCGCCCCGCCTACCGTAGAAGTCGCCGTAACAGTCACGCCCGTGTTCGCGTCGCCCAAGGTGATCACGCTCGCTCCGGCAGTCGCTGCAACTGTCCCTGCAACACTAATCCCGCTAGGCGCAGTCGCCGTCACGCCGTTGGTAAATGTCGTGCTGTCCCCCGCCCCATCCCCCAAGGTCACTGTCCCTGTGTTGCTGAATGTGGCAGCACCAGTTATCGTGTTGCTTGCGCCCGTGAAACTCACATTGTAGCCTTGGTTGGCCGTAGTGAGTGTTGTGATCGCCGTGCTGCCTTGGAAAGCCACCGTCTGCCCGTTTTCCGTGTCCGTAAGCACCACGGCTCCCGCCGTTCCCTGACCGTAGTTCCCTGCCACATTCAATCCGTTCGAGTTGGTCACTGTCAGCGTGGCAATGTTGTCCCCCGAAGCAATCGCTATCGCCCCGCCTGTGCCGCTATGCACTCCCAAGGTGAAGCCCGCGCCAGTGATAGCTCCGACATTCATCGCCGCCCCAGCAACAGACCCGCCGTTGTTCGTGGTGTCCAGCGTAGAGTTCCCCGCCAAAGTCACGGCGGCAAAATCAACCTGCTGCCCGCCCGTCCTCACCGTCCCGTTCACTGTCGTCCCGCTAGGATTGCTTGCGTTCCCGGTCGTTGCCAGCCCGCCTGTGAATGTCAGCGTGTCACCGCCATCGCCCAAAGTCACTGTCCCTGTGTTCAGGAAATTCGTGTCGTTGGTGATCGTCGTCGCCGCGCCGTTCAACGCCACATTGTAGCCGCGACCCACCGTGGTCAGCGTCGCCGCACCCAAGTTCCCATTGAATATCATCGCTCCCGTCGAATCTGCCACATTGTCTTGCAGGGTCAAATTCCCGAGCCCCGTCGCATTCCCAGACACCGTTGTCACCGCGTTGTGTGAAATCAGCGTCAGATCAAATCCTGCACCAGCAACAGATGCGATGTTGATCGCCGCCCCAGCGTTCAATGCCGTGTTGTTGGCACTGTCCACCGTCGAAGCCCCTGCCAGCGTCACCGCACCTAGATCAATCTGGGCATTATTTGTCCGCACCGTCCCGTTGATGGTCGTCCCGCTCGGGCCACCTGTCGTATCTAGCCCACCCGTAAAGGTCAACACATCCCCGCCATTACCCAGCGTCACCGTCCCCGTGTTCGAGAAGTTGGTGCCTGCGGTGACCGCCGTCGTCGCGCCCGTGAAGCTCACATCGTAGGGCTGGTTGTATGTCGTGAGTGTTCCGATGTTGGCATTTCCTTGGAAAGCCACCGTCCCCGTCGTGTTCTTCAACTGGAGTTCGCCTGGCACGGTCACAGCCGCAAATGGCAGATCCCCTGCATCCATGAAACTGACCACACCGTTACCCCCAGTATTGTCCACCGTGACGGCACCTTGGAAATTATTAGCCGCGTCTTCCAGCGTGATCGCATTGCCACCAGCGTTGAAACTGCTAGCTCCCGTCACGATGATGCCACCCGCCGCTTGCGTAATATTTCCCGCCGTGGTCGTCACGGTCAACTGCGCCACTGTCAGCGGGTTCTGAATCACAAATCCGCCCGCTGTATCTTTCACGGAAACCGAGCTTCCCGAATCAGTGCTGAACGAAACATCCCCTGTGAACGAGTTGTTTTGTGAAAGCGTGATCGCATCATTGTTGCCTGCCGTGTTTGTGAAAGATGAAGTCCCCGTCACCGTCAACGCGCCACCACTTTGCGTGATAGAAGCACCCGCTATAACAACAAGATTACCAGTGCCACCAGCACCGATGCTTGATGCACCAAAATCAATCGCATTGGTGTCCGTGACCTGAACATGGTTGTTACCCGTGTTGCTCAATCTCACCGCCCCAGTAAAGTCGTTGGCTTCGGTCAGCGTGATGAGACCCGCCCCAGCATTGAACGACGCCACGCCCGCATTCGCCTCTTGCGTGATCGTCGTCCCGCCGCTCTGCGTGATTCCGCCCGCCCCGCCGCCCGCCCCAGCGGTGATAGTCAGCGTCCCGCTACCGAGCGAGCTGGTTCCAAAAATAATCCCGTTGGTGTCCGTCACCGTCGCGTTAGTCGCATTGCTGTTATTCAACTTGATCGTTGCAAAATTGTTATTCCCTGCGCCCACGAGAGTGATGTCGCCCTGCCCAGCGGACGAAGCATTCACAGTCATCGTCGCCGTGCCGCCCACCGTGATCGTAGTGCCCCCCGTCTGCGTGATGCCCGTCGCCACAGCCGCACCAGCGGGAGTAATGCCGCCAGGATTAGCCGTATTGACCGAAATGGCTCCCGCAATGTTGTTGCCTGCCCGGTTGAGCGTGATGGCGTTGCCATTGACTTCAGCCCCAGCAAATGTATCGCCGCTCGCCACGCTCTTGACGGTCAGATTCCCGGCGACAACCCTGTTGCCCAAGTTGACAACTCCGACCTGTTGGATCAGCTCATCGCCGCCAGTTGTGGACCACCCCCCCTCCCACACATTGTTGTTATTGCTGGTGTCAACGCTCCCAGCAGTCGCCCCAAAAGCCCCCTTGACCTTGAGTGCACCTGCGAACTGCGTCACGGTGTCGCCCGTAGCCGTCAGCGTGTAATCTCCTTGAACAATGGAGTCACCCAGCTTCGTCTCGGCGGCACCCGTGTTGTTGATCACCACATCGCCCGCAGCGTGAGTTGTCGTCACGGTGAGCGTCCCTGGAACCGTCAGGTCACCCGATTGCGTCACTTCACCACCCGCTTGCACCGCAAGGTTTCTACCTACATTCGCAGTTCCTAACTCAATCGCATTTGTGTCGCGGACAGAAACATCGTTCGCCCCGGTATTGCTCAGGGAGACCGCGCCAGTAAAGTTGTTGTTGGCATGCTCCAGCGTGATCGTGTTGGCTCCAGCGTTGAAGCCGCTCGCCCCAGTAATTAGCAGTTGGTTTGTCTGCGAGATCGCCCCGCCGTTGCTGCTCACACTCAAGTCGTGACCCACCGTCACGGCACCCGTGCTCCCAAAAACGAGCACCCCTGCAGTCGTCACCCCGCTTGTCACCGTGAGATCGTTTGCCACGGTGGCTGTCCCGATGCTCAGACCGTTTCCATCCTTAATTTTAACATCCTTACCGTTTGTGATGCTGACGGTAGAAAAAAGGTTGACCGAAGTGTCGAGGGTAATATCGTTGCCAGCCCCAGCATTGAAAGTCGCCGCCCCCGTGACGCTTAAAACATTATTTTGCGAAATATCTCCCCCGTTGCTCGTCGCACTCAAATCGTTACCCACCGTCACCGTCCCTGCGCTACCCAGCACCAGCGCACCCGTGTTGATCAAAATCAAATTATTGCCAACACTCGCCGTGGCGATCGTCAGAGCGTTCGCGTCCGTCACTTGAACCACATTCGCCCCCGTGTTCGCCAGCGTCACTGCATTTTGGAAATCGTTGTTGGCATCCGTCAGCGTGATGGCGTTAGCGCCAGCATTAAAGCTGCTCGTGGTAGAAACAACCAATGCGCCGCCGCCCGCTTGCGTGATGGCTCCAGCCGTCGTGGTCACACCCAACTGCGCCACGCTCAAGTTCGCCTGAATTTGGAAACCGCCCGTCGTGTCTTTCACCGTCACGGTGCTACCTGCATCCGTCGTGAAAGTGACATCTCCAGTAAACTGGTTGTTCTGGTCGAGGATTATCGAATCGTTGTTGCCCGCGCTGTTGTTGAATCCGCTCGTTCCCGACACAGTTATGGGACCGCTATCAGAAATCGCGTCAGCGGCAACAACGCTGAGGTTCTGACCGATGGAGCATGTGCCAAGGTCAATCGCCCCAGCATCACGCACCTGTGCATCACTCGCTCCCGTCGTCGTCAGATTCACGACCCCAAAATCGTTATTTGCATCCGTCAGCGTGATGGCGTTAGCACCAGCATTAAAGCTGCTCGTGGTAGAAACAACCAATGCGCCGCCGCCCGCTTGCGTGATGGCTCCAGCCGTCGTGGTCACATTCAACTGCGCCACGCTCAAGTTCGCCTGAATCTGAAAGGCACCCGTCGTGTCTTTCACCGTCACCGTGCTACCCGCATCGGTCGTGAATGTGACATTGCCAGTGAATTTATTGTCTTGGTCGAGGATTATCGAATCGTTGGTGCCCGCGCTGTTGTCGAAAGCACTCGCGCCCGCAACCGTGATCACCCCAGCACTATTCCCAATCACTCCCCCCGCCGTCACGGCAAGATCGTTCCCGATCGAGCAAGTGCCAAGATCAATCGCATTGGTGTCGCGAACCGTCACATTACCTCCGCCAATATTGGAGAGTTTAACAGCAGCTTGGAAATTGTTAGCCGCGCCATTCGTGGTCAAATCAATCGTATTCGCCCCCGCCGTCACATCAGTTATCCCAGTGACGAGCAGTGCGTTCGACTGTGAAATCGCCCCGCCGGTGCTGTTCACCGTCAGATTAACGCCAACCGTCACGGTATTCGATGAACCCAAAACAAGAGCCCCCGTGTTAGATATGTCCAAACTTCCAGCCGTGGTCGCCGTGGCAAGATTCAAGGCATTCGCCTCGGTCACATAAGCATTGCCGCTGTTGGTCGTCGTGACGGTGAGGTTGGCCACATCCGTGAGAATCCGTGTTCCCGAACTGCCAATGTTGCCGTTGGCACTCAAAGTCAAATTCGGTGCAGTCACCGTATATGCGCCGCTCCTCGATAGGCTGCCAGCCGTGGATGCCAACACATAACTATCGGTTCCATCACCCAAGTTACCGCCTATGGTCAAATCGCCCGTGGCGGCTGTCAGGCTGATGGTCTGAGCTGTGCCCGCCGTGCTGATACTGGGGAAAGTCGTATTGAGTGCCCCCGTCGAGATGACCGTAATATTGCCTGCCGCCGCCACGCCAGTCGTGGTCAAGGAAAGTGTGCCTGCGGGAGTCACTTTCACCGCCGTGCCTATACCGATGCCGCCGCCTGTGGCACTCAGGGTGATGTTATTTCCAGCCACCGTGCCGTCGCCGACGATATCGCCACTGCCCGTCGCCAATGAAACATCTCCGGTCGTAGAAATGCCCGTGGTGCCCAAGGTGATATTGCCTGTGGTGCTGACAAAATTTACCGCGCCGCTCGTCGAGGTTGCGTTGAAGTTCGCCCCGTTGCTTTCCGTAACATAAGCCGCCCCTGTGCCCGTGCTGGTCGTCACGGTGTCCGAAGTGGTCAAGATGTTATTAGCCAGAGAACCGACCGCACCGCTTCCCGTAGTAGTCAGCGTGACCGTGCCCGTAGTTGTGGTCAAAGCCGTCCCCGCCAACTGAGTGATATTGCCGTCCCAAGATTTGAGTGCCATCGTGCCACCAGCACCCGTGCCGATGTTGGCGCTGATTGCGAGATTGCCCGTGCCACTGCCGCTCGCCGTGTTGACATTGATCGCCAGAGCTGATCCTGTGGCGTTAGTCGTCGTGATCGTGCCCGTCGCTCCCTGTGAAAAATGACCTGCCCCCGCCCCGTCGGCGTTCACATTCAGGGCGATAGTGCCCGCTCCCGTATTGATCGCCTGAATGATGTCCAGACCATCGTCCGTGCTCATCAGCAGAGCGTTGCCGCCCGTCTGAATCCCATTGGTGCCGCCCACCGTGCCCACGATCAAATCATCCGTGTCATAGAAGGAAAGTGCCCCCGTCACATTCGCCGCGATCGTATTGACATCGTTTGTGGTGTTGGTGATGGTGTAAGTGCCTGTCCCCGTCAATTTCAAGCTGGTGGCACTGATCGTGGATCCTCCGTTCTGCGTCACCCCATCGGAATTGAGAGTAAGCGTGTTGGTAGCGGTCAAGTTATTCGCAGTAAAAGCCCCTGAAGTGACCGTGATATTCGTGCCAGAGATGGTGCCGCCAGATTGGTTGAGCGTCTCCCCCGTCGTATTGATCGTCACCGAGCCCGTCGCCGTCAAGCTGTTAGCAATAGTCAACGCATTTCCCGCAGTCACAATTTGCAAAACAGGCCCAGCATTGATGGACTGGATTGCGGTGATGTTGTTGCTCGTGTTATTGAGCACCACCACATTGACTCCCGCATCAAGGGTCAACGAACTCACCTCCAATTGCTCACCAGCCGCCACGCCCTGCGTCACGGCTCCCGAAGTCAAGTTGAGCGTGGCCGTCGAAGTCCCTTTCAAAACAATACCGTCCGCTTCATTTAGGTAAGCCGTGCCTCCCGTTTTATCAAAATCGAGCGTGCCCGTAGAAGTCTGCACCCGCGCGACACCCGTGCCCACATTGCCCGCCCCGAGCAGGTTGATCGTGCCTGCACCCGTTGTATTGATCGTTCCCGCCGTGCGAGTCAACGCGCCGCTATTGGTGATGGTCACTGCGGTCGTCGTGCCCGTGTTGCCGATATTCGCGTCCATCGCCAGCGAAGCAACATTGAGCGTTACCGTGGTGCCATTGATAACATTCCCACCCTGCGTCAAGGCTCCCGCCGTGATATTCGTGGTCGAATCGTTGGAAATGGCTCCCCCTATAATCAGGCTGTTACTGCCATTGTCCAGAGCGAATGCCCCCGTGCGGGTCAGCGAAGTAAGTGTGCCGATGTTATTCGTGCTCGTGCCCAAATTGACTTTGGCACCGCTCAAAGTGGCTGAAGTCGCGGTAACTGCGTTGCTCTGTGCGTTGCTCTGAGTGATATCGCCAACCGCCGTCACGCTCAAGGCACCACTCACTGTGCTGGCTCCGAGGATGATGGCATTCGTATCGTTGAGAGTGACATCATTACCGCTCGTAATGACTACCGTGCTAAAATCATGAAGGTCATCCAAAACGATATTGTTGACAGCACCAGCCGCCAAGGTCGTCACACCCGTCACGGTCAATGCTCCAGAGTCGGTAATGCCTCCACTAGTCGTGACATTCAAGAAACCGCTGACAGTCGAAGCACCCCCTAGAACGAGCGCGTTCGTATCTCTCAAAGTCACATCATTGCCGCTCGTGATTGTTACCGTGCCGAAATTATTGCCAGACTCCCCCAGCACTATGTTGTTGCCCCCGCCTATATCCAAAGTCGTCGTGCCAGCCGCCACTACGCTACTACCCCCCGCCTGCGTTAAATCACCGCCGCTGGTCGTGATGTTGAGGTTGCCTGTCAGACTAGAGGTGTCCAGCAATACTGCGGCAGTTCGAGTGATCGTAGCATTACTGCCAGTCATCCTCAGTTCTCCAGTGGTGCTACCAGCTACATCCAGCGTGATGGCATTAGCTCCCGCATTGAGTGTCGTTATGCCCGTCACACTCCAGGCTCCCCCGTCGGTAATGGCTCCATTTTCAGTGATGGAGACTGTAGAACCAGTCACCACTAAATCACCCATCACATTACCCGCATTCGTCAAAGTGACGGCATTGGCTCCCGCATTGATCGTCGTCGCCCCAGTCGTCCAGTCTCCGCCCTGCGTGATCGCTCCGTTCTCACGAATCGAAACCACAGCACCCGTGACAGTCAAATCACCAAAGCTATTGCTGGCATCGGCCAGCGTGATGTTATTAGCACCTACACTCAGCGTGGTGGCTCCTGTGCTCCATGCCGATCCTTGAGTGATATGGTCGTTTTCAGTGATCTGAACCGTTCCGCCAGTCACCGTCAGTGCCCCCATCACATTGGCCGCAGTCAAAGTGATCGCGTTCGCGCCCGCATTCAGCGTAGTGGCTCCCGTCGCCCATGCCGCCGCTTGCGTGATCGCATCATTTTCGGTAATCTGCACCACGCCACCCGTCACCGTCAGTGCCCCCATCACATTCCCGGCACTCGACAGAGTAATCGCGTTTGCAGCAGCATCGAGCGTGGTGGCTCCCGTCGCCCATGCCGCCGCCTGCGTGATCGCATCTGCTTCCGTGATCTGGACGATTCCTCCAGTGATCGTCAACGCTCCCATCACATTCGCGGCATCTGCCAGCGTGATAGCGTTCGCCCCCGCGTTGAGCGTGGTCGCTCCTGTCGCCAAAGCACCCCCCGTTTGGGTGATGGCTCCAGTGGTGGTTGCATTCACCGCATTCGCCGTCCCAGAAATATCCAACGCTCCCGTATTGCTCACATAAACATTCTTGGCGGCATCATTGAATGTCATGGTCGCCGTGGAAGTATTGATCGCGTTGCCCGATTCTCCAAAGCTACCCACGCCAGTTAAGGCGAGCGTCCCGCCCACCGTCAGCGTTTTACTCGCCAGCATCGTCGCCGTGCCAGAATGCTGGATGGACAAGTTACCAGTCACATTGGTGGTATCAGAAAAAGCGTAAGTGGTGCCCTTGAGACTGGCACTCCCCAAAGCCACCGTTCCATTGAATGAAGTGGCTCCCGTGGCGGCGTTGGTTTGAGTCAATGCACCAGTCAAATTAACAGCACCGACCGACAAGGCACCCGAGTTGGTAATCGTGAGAGCACTCAGCCCCGTAGCAACACCATTGCCGACCGTGCCAAGCGTGATGATGCCCGAGCCAGCATTGAGCGTTAGCGTTTCATCCCCGCCACCCGCCGTGCCCAAAATACTGCCTGCGGAAATACTGATCGCCCCGTTTTGTCCACCAGCCGTGGTTGCAAGCGTGATGTCAGCGTTCTCGGCTATGACCACATTGCCGTTAATCGTCAAGCCGCCCCGCAAGGTGATGTCGGCGAGCGCAGCGAAGTTGACTGTCGTGGCTTCCATGGTCAGACCAAAATTCCCCGCGTTGCCACTGGCGTCTATGGGAGATAAAACATTGATCGTCGTCCCCGCTTGGAGGGTGACCGCAGCCGTATCAAGCTGGGTGACTATTTTGAGTGGAGTGATGGCATAAGTCGCCCCACCGCCATCGCCATACAGCACTTCGTTATCGTTCAATGCCGCGTTGTCCGCCCCGCCACCACCCGCATCAATATTGATCACATCTGGATCGAGCAAAAGGGTTCCCGTCTTCCCCGTCCCAGCGTGTCGCAGATCGGCGATACCGATATAGGCGAGGTTTTGTTTGCCAGAAACTTCTGCAAAACCGCCGTTGCCAGCCGCCCCAGCCCCTTTGCCCTCGATTTTACCCTTGAAAACCGTTGTCTCGTCAGACCATACCACCGCTTTGCCGCCGTTGCCTTCTTTCAAGGCGTTGACCGAGATGCGGGCGTTGGATGCCACAAAAGTCCGTTTGGCGTTATAAACTTCGGGATTTTTCCCTTGGTAATCGCCGCCCACCAGCACCGTGCCGCCCCCTGTCGCCCCATCGGCATTGAGGTTGGCTCCATCGAGAAGACCGACCCTCTCGCCTGTGACTTGGATATGTCCGCCACCCGTCTGCGTGCCCGTGGCGGAGACACCGCCAGAGACTAGCGTCGTGCCGCCCGCCCCGCTATGCAAATAGATTTCGCCGCCCGCCGCGCCGTTGGCACTCGCAGAACCGCTGTGGTCTATGCCACCAGCTTGAATAGAAATAAGACCGCCGACCGCCGTTGTGCCATCAGCCTGTATCGTTCCCGTATTTTTCACCTGAGCCGCGCTACGAAGACCCAGCCTCGGCAACGCCACATCTGGCTGTGCTTGCGCTGAAACAATAATCTCGCCGCCTCGGCCTCCCGTTCCAATGGCTGAAAGTGTGCCACTGTTTTCCACCTTGCCGCTATCGGCTGTGAGCAGGATACGCCCGCCTTGGCTGACCAGCCCCGTGGCACGAACCGTTCCCTCGTTTTTGATGGCGAGTGCATAAACATTGCCTTGCGCGGCGTTGAGTTCTGCCGATGCTGCTTCGATAAGCCCTTTGTTGCTGACACCTGTTCCCGATGCGTTGCCCGTAGCACCTTTCACAAAAAGATTCTGTCCACCGCCAGATTGTTTGAGCAAAACTTCGCTACCTGCCGCCATGCCGACTGTTCCTTGGGCGGCTTTGATCGTCCCAGAGTTTTCAACTTGGTTGGCTATGAGGAAAACATTGCCGCCCGTGGCTGTAATGCTACCCATGTTCTGAACGCCAGCGGTTGAATTACCCGAAAAAATGAAATCGCCGCCGCCCATGAAAGCAGCATCGGCAACATCCAGCGTTGAAGCCGTGAACCCAGCAGCATTAACAACACCCGATGGGCCAACCAAAACGCCGTTCGGGTTGATGAGGAAGACTTGGCCGTTGGCTTGCAGCGTGCCCAAGAGGTTGGACGGATTGCCGCTAATGACGCGGTTGAGCACGGCAGAATTTGCGCCCGGCTGAAAAAAACGGGTCAACTCGCCCTGTTGAATCGAAAAATCCTGCCAGTTGATGATGGCGCGGTCAGTGCCTTGGTTGATGTTGAGGCTCAAGCCGTTGCGCTCGAATGAAACGCCGCCGACCACCACCTGTTCTCCAGTCGGGTTAGCACGCAGCGAAGGTGTGCTCGACCAGCCTAGAGCCAGAAGCAGCATGAACGCAGGCGCCACACGCACGCGCTGAAGTGGAATGAAAATACCCGTGCGGGCACAAGCCCTACGGTCGAAACCTGACGGTTTCTTGTCCGAACCCCATTTTAACATTGTCATAGCAAGACTTACTCCGTGTCTATCTAATAACTCTCCATCGTCATTTTCAAATAAAACTTTAATTTTTCACTTACATAGCAAAATATGTGCCAGAAGGAAAAAGGGGTAAGATAAAAAGAGAAAAGGTATAAGGAATACGCTGAAGAATTGCAGATTTTAGATTTGAGATTGCAGCAAAGACCCCACAAAAGCGGTGGTGGCACGGGCAGTAACTCGGCACATCCGTTTGACCTCTGCCATAGCCCGTAGGAGCAC
>JAIFLJ010000163.1 GCA_020049135.1 bacterium
GTTTCGTAGTTCATTCTTCTCTTTTCTCTTCCCTTGTCGCTTGCCACTTGTCCCTTCCTCCCTTGGCACTGGCTTCGCCAGATTAGGATTAAATCCCTTTGGGGTTGAAGAAATAGTCTGCCTCAGCCGGATACTGCCTAACTCATTTTAAATCACACTTGGGTCAGCCTTTGATTGTCCCGGAAAGGAGCCCCCTCATGAATATGCGCATGAAAAATAAAAAGCCGATCACGAGCGGGAGTGACGCCATGAGGTAGGCAGCCATGATTTCTCCCCACTGTTTGACATATTCGCCGTCTAGGTGCGCGAGCGCGACAGGGAGCGTCAAAAGCGCGGGATCGCGGATGATGATCCAAGGCAGGATTAGCTCATTCCAAAAATGGAGGAACTGCATGAGGATAACCGTGCTAATAACTGGGCCGCTCATGGGTAGGAAAATATGTCGTATCTGATCCCAGTGTCCCGCCCCGTCTATCTCAGCGGCTTCGAATGCGTCGCGTGGCATCTCCTCTATGAAATGGCATAGAATAATAACGGCTCCAGCCTGCGCACTCACGCTCGTGCAAAGGATGACGGTGCCAAGCTGGTTCATGAGGTTCATCTGTTGGATGAGGTGGAAAAGGTTCATGACCGATGCCGTGGTGCCTGGCATGAACATCGTGGCCACGATCAGGGCATATATCAGCCCGCGCCCCGGAAAACGGTAGCGTGCCAGTGCGTAACTGGCTGCCAATATGATGGCAAGGCTCAGTATCGTCCCCACGACCGATACGAAAACGGTATTCAAAATGCTGCTGAAAATCAGGCGAAAACCATTCTCCCAATTTTTCCAGCACCATTCGTTGGGCGGATCAAAAAACCATGGGTTAGCAGCAAGCTGGCGATTTGTTTTAAAGCTGATGGCCACCATCATGAAAAGGGGGTAGAAACTCATCAGAAGCAGGAATCCTAGAACCAAGTATTTAAGGCTCCTTTGAAGCACTTGCACGGTTTTATCCCACACGATTTTTTTCCTAGGTTTAAGTCCCTTACCGCTCAAATCCTGCTCATTATGCGCAACATTTTTTTCGCAGTTTAAATTCTTTGCATTTTTCTTTTTCTCTTCCCTTGCCACTTGTCCCTTCATCCCTTGGCACAGGCTTCGCCTGTTTAGGTCATGACAGGTGTCATCCAGCTCATTTTTGGAGTGCTTTGGGCGGGCCAAGAATTTCGCTCAGTAAAACGGCTTGGCGCAACCGTGTTTTGTCGCGTAGGAGTTCCGCTAGGTTGGAAGAAGATGTCGTGCAAGTGGAGGCGGATTTTTTGGGAGCAATTTTCCACGAAAAAGTGGGCGGCTTTATTGAGGGAGACCCCAGTTGGTTGGGCGGCATTGGAGCAGCCATAATAGCTGGGCGGGAGTAAGCCTGATGCGGTGTTTTCGCTGTCTCTGGAAGCACTGGGACTTGAAGAATGACTGGGGGTGGCACTGCTTCTGGCAGAGGTGCATGTGGCACTTGTGTTGGCGGGGCGCCGAGCGCGTCCATGAAATCGCGGAGCAGTTCTTCAGTATCTTTTTCTTTTTTGGCGGCTTCCTGCGGTGTTGGATTATAGTCGGGGATTTGCTCTTCGTGTTGCGGCACTGTTGCAGGGTCGCGGGTTGGGTGTTTTTTCATCCTCTCACGCAGCGTGGCCCATAGCTGAGCCAACGCCGCGATAATGAAGACTAGCAACCCGACCAACTCATCCAACGGAAGGTTATCCATGCCGTGTAATCCGAAATACTGTTATTCGTCTGCGCTCGGAGCGTTTTTTTCGTTGCCTGCTATCGAGGAGCGCATCTGTGTGTCAGCTTGTATGTTCTGTATGCGCTGGTAATCCATGATTCCCATGCGCCCGTTGCGAAAGGCATCAGCCATCGCCTGCGGAATCTGTGCTTCGGCTTCCACCACTTTTGCTCGCATCTCTTGGACGCGGGCTTTCATTTCTTGTTCAACAGCGACGGCTGCGGCTCTACGCACTTCTGCTTTGGCTTGAGCCACATGCTTGTCGGCCTCGGCCTGTTCAGCCTGTAGTTTGGCACCGATATTTTCGCCGATATCAACATCAGCGATGTCTATCGAAAGAATTTCGAAGGCCGTGCCAGAATCAAGACCTTTGGCCAACACAGTCTTAGAAATGCGGTCTGGGTTTTCGAGCACTGCTTTGTAGCTGTCGGATGAGCCGATGGTTGTCACGATGCCTTCGCCGACGCGGGCGATGATTGTCTCTTCGGTCGCGCCGCCTACGAAACGGTCTAGATTCGTGCGCACAGTCACGCGAGCTTTGACTTTCACCGTGATGCCGTCCTTGGCTATGCCGTCAATAGTTGTTCGTTCTGAGCTGGAAGCTGGGCAGTCAATAACTTTCGGATTCACACTGGTCTGGACAGCTTCGATGACGCTTTTGTTTGTTCCTTTTACCGCGAGGTCTATGGCGCAGGCGCGGTCAAATTCTAAGAAGATGCCCGCCTTTTTCGCTGCGATGAGCGCGGCGATCACTTGATAAATATTACCGCCGGCTAGGTAGTGTGCCTCTAGCGGGTCACTGCCTATTTGGATGCCCGCTTTTACTGCCATGATGCGGTTATCTACAATCATGCCGACGGGGACTTTTCTGAGGCGCATGCCGATCATGCTGAGGATGCTGACAGGTGCTTTGGCCACGATGGCGCGGATCCAAATGCCGAAAAAGTTCAGCATGATTATGACTATGACGAGTGCGATTACCGATATGATGGCAAAGCCTATCAAAGCTAGGGAGCCTGCGGTGTTGGATGCATCCTCTGCTTGCAGAAGCAGTGGCAGTATTGTTGTATTCATATAGTTTTCCCTTCTTTCTTGTTTATTCTGTGGCGCGGACAATTATCCGCATTCCATCTTTTTTCAAAACTCTAATCTTTTGTCCGGCATCAATCAAGCTTCCTTCTGCAACGACATCGCACCGTTTCCCGCCGATACGCGCCGTGCCGCTTGGTCGGAGCGGCGTAATGGCTTCGCCCTCCATGCCTTCCATGCCGTCTGGGGCGGCGGTGGCGCAGCCGTCGCTTTCACTTTCAAGCAGGAGTTTTCTACCAGGCCCAATGCGTGGAAAATATTTCATCCAAAAAAGCACAAGCAAAACCCCGCTTGCCATAGTGCCCGTGAGCGTCCAGAGCCCACCCACCATCCCGAGTTGTACGAACGATACAAGTATGGCCGACAGCAGACAAAAAATGCCGCACACGCCCAAGATCATGCCTGGCAAAAACATTTCCAGAACAACCATTATAAAACCCGCAATCAAGAGCCCGATCATCCATCCCATAAAATATTCCCAGTAAAGTTTAAACTTTTTCCACTGTGATTTTTGTGCCTTCTACAGAGATAATTTTAACGCCCTCGCCTTTTTCGATAAACTCGTTGTCCGTCATCACATCCTCCAGCCTCTCGCCAAAAATGGCTCTGCCGCTGGGGCGCAGCGGGGAGTCCGCCACGCCGATTTCGCCCGTGCGCGAGAGCGTGGCTGGTATCCCGTCACGGACAGCCTCCTGCAGGACTAGGCTTTGGAAAAGTTTACTTTCAGGAAGGATGCGTGCCATAAGGCCAATGACTACTACACTCCCAGCCACGGCCAGCGAAAGGTTCATTATCGGGAGCTGCAACTGCGGCATAGACGGGATCGCTGGATCAGATGGATAATGATCCACCATCGCCATCAGCAGCGAGACGATGACTAGCGCGAACCCCGACAGACCCAAGACGATGGTGCCAGGGAAAAAGAGGAGTTCTAGCAGGACTAGGCCGACGCCCAGCACGAAAAGCATAGCGGCCTCGTGCCCCGAAAAGCCCGCGATGTAATGGCCGAAAAAGAAAAATAGCAGGCAAACACCGCCAAAAATTCCAGGCAACCCGAAGCCGGGCGTTTTGAACTCCACATATATTCCCACAATACCAGCGAGCATCAGTATTGGGGAAATTTTGACTATCCATCTAGCCAGCCGTTCGAAGCCCGTCTCTTCAATTTTGACTATTTCAGCCTGTGCAAGCCCAGCGCGAGCAAGCATCTCATCCATGGAAGCCACCGTCCCGGCGGAAAGGAGCGGCTTCGGTGGTTTGCCGTAGGAAGTTTCGGCTTCTTTGGATGTGAGTGTCAGGATTTTTCCTTTCGGCATTATTTCGATGCCGTTCAGATTCAGCCCTTGGTCTTTGTCAATCATGGCTTCAAAAACAGCCGTGTTGTGCCCCTGTTCTTCTGCCGCAGCCCGCACCAGTCCGCGCACGGCGGAAGTCATTTTTTCCTCTGTAGATTTTGGCATTTCCTGCCCAGTCATCAGGATGGGTGTGGCCGCCCCGATCACCGAGCCAGGCGTCATGTAAATGTATTTGGTCGCGGCGGCGATGAACGCCCCGGCGGAAAACGCCTTGCTCTCGACTAGCGTATAAGTCTGCCCCTTTTTTTCAAATTTTCGGACGATGTTGATGATGTCCGTGGCCGTGTCGAGGCGTCCGCCGTCGGTGTTCATGTGCAGCACGAGCGCGTCGGCGTTGCGCCGCGATGCCTCTTTAACCCCGCGCCTGATTATGTAAGCCAAGGCAGGCTCGATGTCGCCATCCACGGGGACAATGACAACGCACTTTTTCGTCGCTGCTGTTTGAGCTGCTTCCGCATCTGAAAGCACCGCGAAAAAAAACAGCGCGGACACCAGCGCGAGCGCAATCACGCGGACTGCGGCTGACGCAGAGAAATTGTGTTCAGGTCGAAGCATAATAGCGTTTCGGGACACCTTGGTCCGGGTAGAGCGAGCGGTATGTGATAGCACGAAGCCCGATGATAGCGGCTATGCCGAGTATATCTTTGACGGTGGCTCCGCGCGAAATGTCGGCGGCAGGCTTAGAAATACCCATGAGCAGATGCCCGTAAGCCTCGCACCCAGTGAGCCGTTGGACAAGTTTAGCCGCAATGTTGCCCGAATTCAAATCTGGGAAAACCAAAACATTGGCTTTGCCCGCCACAGGGCTATCTGGTGCTTTGGATTTACCCACAACCGCATCAAGTGCGGCGTCCACCTGTAACTCGCCGTCAATTTCAATATCTATAAGGCGGTCTTGAGCCATTTTTTTGGCGAGAGCCGTGGCCGCCACGATTTTTTCTGTCTGCTTCGTCTGGATGCTGCCCCTCGTCGAGTATGAGAGCATGGCCACGAACGGCTTATTGCCCGTGGACTGCCGATAAGCCAGTGCCGTCTCGACCGCGATAGATGCAAGCTGTTCGAAAGTCGGCTCTGGAATGATGCCAGTGTCCGCCATAAAAAAGAGGCCGTTATCCCCGTATGTAGTCTGGTGAAGTTGCATCACCATGCAGCTCGAAATAGTGGAAAAACCTTCCAACGGCTTGACCACGCTAAAGAGTGGGCGGAGTATCTGTGCCGACGAAGTTTGTGCGCCCGTCACCAGTCCGTCGGCCTGCCCGTATTGGAGCATCATGGCGGCGAAATAGTTCGGGTTTACAAGCATCTTGCGTGCATCTTCGCGATCCATCTCTTTGAATTTTGGCAGTCGCAACAAAAGATCAATGAAACCGCTCAAGTCATCTGCTGTTTCGGGGTTGATTACTTTGATGCGGGATGCGTTGATGCCCCATTGGGCAGCCACGGCCTGCACCTCGTCCTTGTTGCCCAGCAAAATGGCAGGCCCAAGCTTGTGCCGAATATATTCGGACGCCGCCTCAATTATGCGCGGGTCTTTCCCTTCCGGGAAAACGATCCGCTTGGGATGCCGCGCCAATTTTTCAAAAACAGTATCAATGAACATAGTCTCTTTCTCCTTCAGTAGCGTTTCATCACTGGATCCATCTCCACCGCCCAAGTGTCAATACCGCCTTCCAAACTAAAAACTTTAGAGTAGCCTTGGTAGTGCAGATATTGCAGGGCACGCATGGATCTAGTCCCGTGGTGGCAGTATAGCACGACCGTTTCGTGGTCGCCGAGGGTCTCCGGTGCTTTTTCCGGAAACTGGCTCATCGGGATAAGTTCTGCTCCATTTATATGGCATAAATCGTATTCTCCCGGCTCCCTGACATCAATCAGGCGCATCGGCTTGCCCGCATCCATAGCGGCTTTCAATTCCTTGGCCGTGATCCTGCTCACGGCTTAAAAGTAGGGGATGCAGGGCTGTAAAGGCAACCCTAATCCGCTCATGATTTTTTAACGCGTGGCAAATGAAAAAGAAAAGTTGAAAATTGACAAAAACAAATACGCAGAGAACATCTTGCAGTATGAATATTAAATCTTACATCTCCACCCCCCCCATGTACATAAAATAGCACTGTTTTCCCGTAAGGCTGTGCTGTGCGGGTTTTGCGTAGCCGCATTTTCTGCTCTACAAGCCACTGCGCCAGCTCAAGAGACGGTGACGACGCTGGCCGAGCTTCCAAAAATCTTCCCTTCGTAATTCGTGATTCCTTGTTCATTATTCGATATTCGACTCTTCCTGTTAGCTGTTAACTTCTTCACCTCCGTGTAAACACAAGAAAAACAACTTTTTCGCCTTGAAGAGATTGCGTTAAAAGCGAAAGTCATCAGGCTAATCACAATATGGACGGACAAGAAAAAAAACTGCTCATCATCGGCTGCGGCTATGTTGGAAAAGCACTCGGAAGCCACTTTTTCAAAAAAGGTTGGAGCGTGACCGGATGGGCTCGCGCCCAAGAATCCGTCTCAGGTCTGGCATCACTGGGCATAGAACCGCACATAGGCGATGTGGCCGACGAACGCGATTGGCGCGGTATCTCGCCCGACTTTGATCAAGTGGTTTATTGCGCGGCCACGGGCGGGGGAGGGGCGGCATCTTATGGGCGGGTTTACCTCAAAGGCCTCTCTCTCGCAGACGCTTTTTTCCCGAAAAATGTCCCGCTCCTGTACACATCGTCCACATCGGTTTACGCGCAGGATGGCGGGGAATGGGTCACGGAAGATTCACCTTCCGAACCCGCGTCAGAAACGGGGCGCATCCTAGTAGAGACAGAAAAAGTGGTTCTAGCTCGCAATGGGACGGTGGCTCGGCTCGGAGCCATCTATGGGCCAGGGCGCTCCGCTCTGCTAAACCAGTTTTTCGCAGGCTCGCCGCCGTCCGGCAATCCAGACGGCTGGGTCAACCAGATATACCGCGACGACATCATTGGAGCCATTGAGTTTCTCATGGAGAGAGCGCAGACGGGTATCGTAAATGTTTGCGACAGCGAACCCGTAAGGCGCATAGAACTCTGCAAATGGTTTTCCGAAAGGCTGAAAATGCCCATGCCGATGGCTGGCGGAGTTCCCGCGCCAGGCGGGCGCGACCGAGGCAACAAACGCGTGGCCAATACGCGTCTAGTGGGCTTGGGCTGGAACCCGCGCTTCCCATCTTTCCGTGAAGGATATGAGGCCGTTTTGAAATGCGGGTTCTGAACCAAGATTGCGCATCTGCGGTCGCCACTGCCGACAGTCCTAACATCCTGTCCCTCTCAAAATTTGAAAAAATCCTGCTTACTGGGATCGTTTGATGCACCAGCACGCATGGGCGGACTTTTTTTAGGTTTGATCTTTTGTTTTGGTGCAGGGAATGGGCGCGACCATACATCAATTATGTCTTGCAGGTCTTTTAAAATTTCCCGCTGGCTCGTCAAGTCAGCCTCCATGTTTTTGCGGATTTTATTTTTGAATGAATCACTATCCTTATTTTGGGAAAAATTCCATGCCACATTACGCTTGGCTTGCCAGACGCTCTGCTGAATGGTTTTCAAAGACCGTTGCAGTTCATCAATCACTGAGAGCATCTGCCCGAGCGATGTTTTGCCGCTAGTCGTATCTGTTCGCATATCCAGCATTGCCATAATCGTCTCAAGCCGGCTCAGGTTCTTGGAAGCATAGGCTTCTTGGACATCGTGCCAGAGTGCTGTTACTGTCGCGTCACCATCGGCTCGTGTGTCTGGGTGAAGGCGGCGAACCAAAGTGCGGTAGATTTCCTTAATCCGTGCGTCTTCGCTGGTGATTTTGCTGTGTGAACTTCCACCTTTAGAAGGAGCTTCATTAGGTTCACTCCCCAATAAATCATTTTCAAATTGGGCAAACATCATTTCGTATAGATGCTTTGGCATGGTGCGTGGGTCTAGCCCCATGACTAATTTTATAAAATCCTCGAACATCGCCTTTCGCTGTTCAGGTGTGGTTCCACGCCCGATATGTTCGAACGGGTTGAAATCATCGCAATCATCCTCTTCGTAATCACCATCATCTTCACATTCACGATCTGAGGCAGAGTTATTATCGGAATCATTTTTCTCATCTGGATTTTGGCGTTGTCTCATCACTTCCGCATAGGCTTGGCGTGGGTCGTAATGCTCGCCGTAGGCCATCTCGTATTCAACCTCATCAATCAACATCTCTTTTTCTTGGATCAGTTGTTCATTATTGCGATATTCCGTAAGCATGACGCCAAAAGTTGCAGAGATCCACTGCGAGTATGCTGGGCGTTCTTCTTTTTCAAACTTCCGCAATTCTTCCCGTGCTTTATCCAACTTCGCTACGGCCTTCGAGTATTCTGTAGCGGCCTTTTTTCGTAAGGGTGCATCATCCAGCGGCACGATGCTGCGATGCTGGTGCAACTTGGAATATTTTTCAAACTTCGGGCTTTTCGCTTTATTGCGAGCAATCTTTCGTTTCATGGAATGGGATTCAATTAGTCCGATGTATTGCAAAAGCAAGTCATAAACGAGATGACCCCAGATAAAAACACAAAGATTTTTCTAAGAAAAAGAGTTTTCATCCGTTTTACTTATAGAAACTTATTTTTTGCGCAAAAAATGAAAGGCTGATCATGAACGATGTGGAGAGCGATAGATGGATAACTGCGGCGGTGAGGAAGTACTCCGAGCCGTTAACGCTTTATGCTTTGCATATGACGGGCGACATCCATCTCGCACGAGATGTTGTGCAAGAGGCGTTCATAAAACTGTGTTCACAAAACGAAAAGAAAGTCGGGGAACGGACTAGGGAATGGCTCTATACGGTCTGCCGTCACAGGGCACTGGATTATATTAGAAAGGGAAAACGGATGACTTCATTGGATTCAAGACATGATGAGGTGGAGGGTGACGGAAATGTAGAGAACCACGGCGTAGAAAATGAAAACCGGATTTTGCAGGCCGTTAATAATTTGCCGAATAACCAGAAAGAAGTGATACGGCTTAAATTTTTGCATGGCCAATCTTACAAGGAAATAAGCCGTGTCACGGGCTTATCCGAAAGCAATGTGGGATTTCTTATCCATACAGGAATACAAACGCTGCGGGCGCAATGGAAAACGCTTGCCGCACAATAAAGGAGACAAAACTATGATAGCTAATGATCTTCAAATTAAACTGACAGCCTACGCACTCGGCGAACTGGACGAAAAAGAACGGGCATCAACCGAAACTCTATTGGGCGAGAATGAAGAAGCTCGCAAGTTCGTTGCGGAAGTGCGTTCGATAGGTGCAGAACTGACAACGGCACTCCAATCCGAAGAGTCCCCCGGCCTCTCGCCCGCTCAGGAGCAGGAGATTTTCCGCCGCGCAAGAGCCAGGCAGGAAAAGAAAGGTTGGCTGGCGGCTCTTCCTGCTTGGAACTGGGGGTGGGGCGTGGGGGTGGCCGCAGCTCTAGTTTTACTCGGCTCTATGCTCGCATTTCCGCTGATGCGCGGTGGTGTGGTGCCTCAGCAAACCGAATCAATAGCGACATCTTCAGAGGTGTCAGAAAATTCTGTTGCCGATGAAAAAGTATTGGCTGCAAATGAATGTAAAACGGAGATCATCAAAGAGATTAAAAGTGATGCGGTTTGCGCATCAACACCTGTGTGTGCTGACCAATACCTGAGTGGATATGCCAGCCATCGGGGCGACCAGTCAAAACAGATCACTCTCGCGAAGAAAGAGAAAATGGCAATGCGTATGCGCGCTGAAGGCGGGGCGATGCTAGATGAATCCGTGTGTCGCCGAGGTGAGGATGTTAGTCACTTTGTTGCCGGAGCGAAAAGACAAAGAGCGCTAAATACGCCTGCTGATAGTGGCGTAATGTGTTTGGGATTTATGGCTTGCAGTCCAGCAGTGCCCAACAGCCGAGAGAGTTATCAATCCATCCAAGAAAATCCCTTTTGCGCCGTCAAAGATGAACCGCTCTCTACATTTTCTATAGATGTGGATACAGCATCGTATTCGAATGTGCGGCGCTACTTGGAATGTGGGAGCAAGCCGCCTGCTGATGCTGTGCGCATTGAAGAGCTTATAAACTATTTCTCTTATCAATACGACAAAACCGAAGGCGATGAACCGTTTTCTGTAAATATGGAGGTTGCCCCTGCACCTTGGAATCCAGAGCATTATCTGGCACGCATCGGACTTAAAGGGCGGGAGGTGAGCGTGCAAAACCGGCCTGCGGCCAATCTAGTGTTTCTTGTTGATGTCTCAGGTTCAATGGATCACCCCAACAAATTGCCGCTGGTCAAAGAGTCATTATTAAAACTTTTAGAAAGCCTGAAAAAAGAGGATCGCGTAGCGATTGTAGTTTATGCAGGTGCCAGCGGCATGGTCTTACCGTCCACTGAAGTGACGCACAGTAACAAAGCTAAAATTGCAGAAGCCATCCAAAACCTCACACCGGGCGGCTCAACCAACGGCGAGGCGGGAATACAGTTGGCTTACGATATCGCCAAAGCCAATTTAATCGAAAGCGGCGTCAATCGCGTGATCTTGGCTACGGACGGAGATTTTAATGTGGGTGTTAGTGATGACGGCGGGCTGGTGCGCCTCGTGGAAGAAAAGGCTAAAAGCAAAATATTTCTGACCGTTCTCGGCTACGGCACAGGGAATCTAAACGACTCTATGATGGAGCAGATATCTGGGCGCGGCAACGGCAACTACGCATATATTGATTCGATGAAGGAGGCCAAAAAAGCACTAGGCTCACAAGTTATGGGAACGCTGGTAACGATCGCCAAAGATGTGAAAATACAGGTCGAATTCAACCCCGCGCATGTGGCTGGGCACAGGTTGATAGGCTACGAAAATCGGATATTGGCGGCACGCGATTTCAATAATGACAAAAAAGATGCCGGGGAAATCGGGAGTGGTCATGCGGTCACGGCACTCTACGAACTGGTTCCAGTTGGTAAAAAGCTGGATGTTGCCAGCGTAGATGAGTTGCGCTATCAGCAAGAAAAAAAGCCGACATCACCTTCCGCAACAGATAAAGTGGCGTGGAACGATGAACTCATGCTGGTGAAGCTGCGCCACAAAAAGCCAGATGGCGATGTGAGCAGCCTCACGACAAAAGCGGTAAAAACTAGCGAGATAAAAAAACAGTTGGGCGGCGACATGAGTTTCGTGTCGGGTGTGGCACAGTTTGGGATGTTGCTCCGCAATAGCGAATATAAGGGAAAAGCGACATGGGACAACACACTTGACCTAGTGGAAAATGGACTGAAAAACGATCCCGAAGGATGGAGAAAAGAATTCTTGGAACTCGTGCGTAAAGCAAAAAAGATAGATCAGTGATGCAGTTGAGCTATTCTGACAGGAGCGAAGCTCATCTTAAAATACCGGCATAGAGCGGCGGCGTCTCGCCGACGAAATCTGAAGATGCAGGCAAGGATGCCCGCACCACAAAACGAAACGGGGTCCGTCCGAAAGGTGCTTAAATTAGAGGCGAAACATTTCTATTGAGTGGTTTGCGTCTGTTCTTATTTAGGAATTTCAACTCCATGATTTTGCTGCTGAGGTGTTGCATGTTTTTCAACAGTAGTAGAAATAGGTGTCATTTTCGCCTGACCACTATTTACCTTTTTTTCATTCATCGCCATAAATGCTGCGATAATCAGCGGGCCAAATGCGAATGGAGCCATATAAGTAGAGATGAATCCTTTCCCTCGGGTCATGCACTCTATGATCCATGCTACTGCAACGATGGAGCCGATAATCTGAAGTGTAATGCGTAGAGTCTTGGAGTTCATAAATTCCGATGCTAAATGTCACGCATCAGACGACCGCGTTTCGCGGGTTGGCTGGATGCGATAGTTCGGCTTCCCTCGATGTTAATTTTCTGTTCAAGAATATTGCCATTCCAATAAACACAGTGCCATGAGTGATCCAAGTAGCAATCACATGATTTGCGCGAACAGAGAAATAAAAAATGTAGATGCTTCATTCTTGTTGGAAAAAACAGGCTCTTCGGGAAAAAGTGTGGGATTGGATGCTGATTAGTGGGCGCAAAGCACGCGAAAGTATGAGAGCATGGAAACTAAAACCTTCTTTGCATTTTTCTTTTTTTCTTCCCTTGCCCCTTGTCACTTATCCCTCCTCCTCTCTTACTGCGCCAATGTCGCCTCCAACAAATTCTCCGCTGCTGGACTCTATGTCAGCCTGCCACAAGAGACGCGCCTGGCCTCTCTGGACTACTCTGAGGAACTAGACGGCCAAGGCAAGCGCGAAGCCGACAACCTCCGCGAAAGCGGCAAAATAATCGGGAAAATATCAGAAGGCGCAGCCAAAGGTGTGAAAGGCATGTAGCGCAGTGCTTCCAAGTTAGAAGTTAGAAGTCAGAGGGTTATCTGCGTGGAAATTTCCAAGTGGATATCCACGCAAACAAAACAAACGGCATGATGAAATACCAAAACACGATGCCTATTTTGAAAAAAACGGAAAAGGGCAGGATGGCTGCGGCTAAGATGATGATGCCGAGAAGACATTTTAGGAAAGCAATCACACAGGAAACATAGCGCATGGACAACGAGTTGCAAATTAAGATAACGACCGTTGTCGAGCGTGGGTGTGATTAAAAGTGGGTGAGGTTCGCAGAAGAAATGCAGAAGTCAAATTGTAGAATGCAGAATGGAATAGCACTCACCACATAGGCGC
>JAIFLJ010000241.1 GCA_020049135.1 bacterium
TGTCACCCAATGGGTTCATCGCGGAGCGATGGGAATTGCATGAAAATCAGCGGGTTGGCAATCAAACACCAATCCCATTTTCCTTTTTAGGATTATGTGTTGATGATGTTATTTGCAACCAGCTATTTTCTCTTAAGCAGAATCAGGCTGCCAACGAGAGACCAAATCCAAGATGCCATGAAAATGCCGATCCCAGCTAGGCCGTTTAGAAAGAGCGGGTCGCCCCATGAATCTGCCATTTTGCTTTTCGTAACTAAGACTTCAAAAAACCAGATGGGCAGGCAGACCGTCATAATCATTCCAAGCGTGGCGGCGACCATTTGCAAAACGCCTACAACTTTTTGACCAGCAAGAAAAGTTCCCGTTCCAGGCAAAACGAACAGGTTGCTCATAAGATATGCCCACGCGTTGGCGCGATCCATCTTCAGATTTGCACCCAAGACAGGCGGGATGTCAGCTTCCCGATTGTCCAAAGGTGTCTTCATACAAATACATGATGGCAGCCATGGCGGCTGGAAAAGTTATCAGCCCTGGTAAGAGGCAGCAGGTTATGCCAACCATCATTATAAATCCCGCCAAAAGGAACAGAATAAAAGTCGAAAACCATTTTTGAGTAATGGTTTTGCGGCTCAGTTCCATGGCATCCCAAAACGGAAGCCCTTTATCTGCCACGAGTGGGATGGCGAATGTGTATGAGATGGAGAGGTAAATGGCAGGTGCTACCGCCAGCAACACGCCACCGATCAGGCCGATTACCGCATCGGAAGAAATGTTTGGGGGAGAGGACTTGAAAGCCGAGATAAAATCTGCACCAAAACCGAAATAGGCCAGCAGGCCAAAGGCAACAAAGCCGAGCACCATAAGTGCTAAAATAGCAACTTGTGTAACTACCCAGCAAATTATGATTTGCGTAACCTTTGGCTGAATTTCGGAGATTATATCGCTAACACCAGCCGCATTGCCCCGTATGTATTTAATAAGGAAAAGATAAAATGCTCCCATCAGTGGGCCTTGCAAAAAAAGCATCAGCACAAAACTCGCCAAGTGCAGTCCGGCCGCAGGAAGTGCCATGTCTGTATTACCGCTGATTTTTCCTCCAGCTTCCAAAAAACTTCCGGCGTAGGAGGGGATATTTAGTGCGACACAGGCAATGAAAAAGAGAAATGTCATCATCACCATCATCCCGATGTTGCGCATCACGAGGTCGAACCCGCGCCCTATGCAAGAGCCGATATTTACTGTCATCTCTGGCACTGCATCACACCGCGTGGAACCGCAAGAAATTTCTGGCGGGACAACTTTGGAATCTGACTCAGGGGCGAATCCGCTCTGGTTGAACATCGCGGCAAACTCCGGGAACGAATCAGCCCGCTTGAATTCGCCGCCTTCAGTTTTAATTTCTGAATAGGACGCAATCCTGTTTTCACGAATCCATTGTTGGATCGTTTCGTCAGTGCTGGGGCCGTATTCTTTGCCATCGCCGCCTTTGATATAGTAGTTTGCCATAGCAGTAGTTTCCTTTTGTTGGTTCAGAGTAGTTTTGGTTGGTCGTCTGGTTCAATGAGATGTTGGAGCCGTTTCTTCCTATTTTCCAAAACAAGCTTATCGAGGTTGGGGTCAAATGGAATCGGATAATCCCCGTTGAAACACGCCATGCAGTAGTCCTTGGCATCCCCACCCGTTGAGCGAATCAGCGAATCATGATCCAAATAACCGATGGAATCAGCACCAAGATAATCGGCTATTTCCTTCGACGAAAACTGGTTTGCAAGCAGCTTGGAGGGGTCTGGAAAATCAATCCCGTAATAACATGCGTGGCGGTGCGGCGGGCAGCTCACGCGAACATGCACCTCCTTGGCTCCAGCTTCGCGCAGGTTCACCACACGCGCCCGCGCAGTCGTGCCACGGACGATAGAGTCGTCCACCACCACCACACGCTTGCCAGCGACCATCTCTTTGATTAGGTTCAGTTTCACGCGCACGCTGAAATCGCGGATGAGCTGCGTGGGCTGCAAAAATGTGCGCCCGATATAGTGGTTGCGGACGAAAGCTTGTTCGAACGGGATGCCAGATTCGTCCGCGTAACCTTGGGCGGCGTAGTTGCCTGAGTCGGGGACAGGGATGACCAAGTCAGCTTTGACTGGGTGTAGCCTAGCCAGCTCTCTACCCATCTGTTTGCGGGTTTCGCTGATAGGTTTGCCAGCGTAAAGGCTGTCGGGACGCGCAAAATAAATCTGCTCAAAAACACAGAATGACTTTCTCGTGTCTGCCTTGAAAGGCTTGAGCGAGCGCAAGCCGTCTTGATCCACTATCACTACTTCGCCAGGCTCAACATCGCGGACGAACTCCGCGTGGATCAGGTCAAATGCGCAAGTTTCGCTGGATAAAATCGTTGCCCCATCGAGCTTGCCTATGGAGAGGGGACGAAAGCCGTTGGGGTCGCGCACAGCCACGATCTCTTTTTCGCCCATGATGAGGAGTGAGAAAGCACCGTGGACGCGTCTCAGGGCACTCAGAAGGTTAGAGTGCGGGTGGTGGATGCCGGGCTGCGTTATCAGGTGCAGAATGATTTCGCTGTCCACAGTCGTCTGGAAAATCGAACCGGCCTCTTCGAGTTCACCGCGCAGAAAGTTGGCGTTGACCAGATTGCCGTTGTGGCATATCGCCATCTGGCCGTGGACGCAGTCCACCACAAGCGGCTGGGCATTTTTGATGTTACTTGAACCAGTAGTGGAATAGCGGACATGCCCGATCGCTCTTGTGCCCGTTATCCTATTGAGAACGGGCTCATCGAAAACTTGTGAGACCAGTCCCATGCCCTTGTGTATTTTGAAAGGCGCATGATCCCCTTCTGAGGTGACTATACCCGCGCTTTCCTGCCCTCTGTGTTGCAGAGCGTAAAGGCCGAAATATGTCAGCTCTGCCGCGCTCGGATGGTTGAACACGCCGAATATTCCACATTCGTGCTTGGGATAATTTTTTCCTTTTTTCATGGGGTCTGGCAGTTGTGGCATGGTCAGCTTCCCATGCACTTGGGGAGACATTCTTCCCAAGCGTTTTGCATTTCCGTGACAGCCCATTCGAGCTGGCCGGATGAAAGGCGTATTTTCAAGTGGTCTCCACCAGTGCGTCCTATACGGGTCGCTTCCTGCCCGCGTGCAGACAGGCACTCTAGTAGTGCGCCGGCATTTTCCCAGCGGGTAGTCAGGATTACGCGGGACTGCGATTCGTTGAACAGCACATCATCAGCGAGCTTGCCGTTTTCTAGGGCTGACAAATCCACCTCTGCTCCTATCGCCTCGCTCGGCGCAAAACAGCTTTCAGCCAGTGCCACTGCGAGTCCGCCTTCTGAGCAGTCGTGCGCACTCTTCACCAGCCCCATGCGTATGGCTGCGCGGACAGAATCGTGCAGTCGGAGTTCTTTTTCTAAATCAATTTCTGGACAAGGCCCTTCTTTGCGCCCCAAAATTTCTTTGGCGAACTGCGAGCCGCCCAAGCAAGAAGGTCCAACTCCACCCAAGAGGATAATTGCATCGTCCGCCTGCTTGAACCACTGGGTTGTGATGTGGGTCGGATCGTCTATCAAACCCACCATACCAATTGTTGGTGTGGGGTCTATCGCTCCTGCGGGAGACTGGTTGTAAAGGCTGACATTCCCGCCAGTCACGGGCGTGTTGAAAAAGCGGCACGCCTCGGCTATCCCTTCCACGCACTCGCGTAGCTGGTGAAAATTTTCCGGGTGGTGCGGGTTGCCGAAGTTTAAATTGTCTGTGACAGCCAGTGGGTGTGCCCCACTGCAAGCAAGGTTGCGGGCAGCTTCAGCCACCGCTATCAGGCCGCCTACCTTCGGGTTTAACAGGCAGTAAAAACCGTTGCAGTCTGTCGTCATGGCCAAGTTTTTGAACACCACGCCGTCATGTGTTTCAAACGGTATCCTGACCACTGCGGCATCGCTGCCAGGGAGCACAGTAGCACCGTTGCGCACCATGTGGTCATACTGCTCGTAAACCCAGCGTTTGGATGCGATTGAGGGGGACGCCAGCAGTTTCAGCAGCGATGCGCGGCTATCTGGCTGAGGGAGATTTTCCGCGCAAAGTTGCGGGGCGGGTTTTGGCTGGCGTGCTTCCCTTGAGTAAACTGGTGCTTCGTCCGCGAGGCGGCGGGCGGGTATTTCCACGACAGTCTCGCCATGGTTTTTCACGCGCATGATGCCGTCAGAAGTTACATGCCCGATTTCGGCGGCGTCCAAGTCCCATTTTTTGAAAATATCTAAAACCGTTTTTTCGTGACCCTTGCGCACGATTATGAGCATCCGCTCCTGCGACTCGCTCAACATGATTTCATACGGGGTCATACCCGTTTCGCGCTGCGGCACTTTTGCGAGGTCTATCTCTATCCCAGTGCCCGCACGGCTTGCTGTTTCGCATGTGGAACATGTCAGCCCCGCTGCGCCCATGTCCTGCACTCCCACTACGGCCTCGGGGTGGCGGAAAAGTTCTAAGCACGCTTCGAGCAAGAGTTTTTCCAAAAACGGATCCCCGACTTGCACAGCCGGGCGGTCTTCTTTGGATTCTTCCGTCAGATCGCGGGAGGCGAAAGCAGCTCCCGCCAGTCCGTCCCGCCCGGTTTTTGCGCCAACATAGAAAACGGGATTTCCCTCACCCGTGGCTTTGCCGCGCTGTATCTGATCGTGGCGAAGAACGCCCAGACAGAAAACATTTACCAGCGGGTTGCCACTGTAACTCTCATCAAAATAAACCTCTCCGCCGACTGTCGGGAGCCCGATGCAGTTGCCGTAGTGCGATATGCCGCTGACCACGCCAGCAAATAAGCGGCGGTTCGTTTTGGCCTGCGCCGAATCGCCCCGTATTTCGCCGAACCGCAGCGAGTTCATGAGCGCGACCGGGCGTGCCCCCATGGTGAAAATATCTCTAATTATACCGCCCACGCCTGTCGCGGCACCTTGGAACGGCTCGACGGCACTTGGGTGGTTGTGCGATTCGATTTTGAAAGCAATGGCCAGCCCGTCTCCGATATCTATCACGCCAGCATTTTCTTCCCCGGCCTTCACGAGTGTGGCTGCGCTTGATGTCGGGAACTTTCTCAGTTCTGGCTTAGAGTTTTTATACGAGCAATGCTCACTCCACATCACCGAAAAAATCCCTAGTTCAGTCAGGTTTGGCTCCCGTTTCAGGATGTCCAAAATCAGTTTGAACTCATCGGGAGTGATACCGTGTTTGGCTATCAACTCTGGTGTCATAGGCACATTTTTCATTGGAGGCATCCCTTCAAAGCCAGCGTGTGCGCGAGCCCCTCGAAAAGAGCCAGCCCATCCGTGCTGCCCAGTTCGCGTTCCGCTGCGCGTTCCGGGTGCGGCATCATGCCGAGAACATTTCTCTTTTCGTTGCAGATGCCCGCTATGTTGTTGCGCGAGCCGTTTGGGTTGATGGAGCCGCAAGCACCCGTCGCATCCCCGTCCAGCCGCCCGTAGGCATCGCAGTAGCGGAACACCACTTGCCCGTTTTTTTCAATCCGCGCCAGCGTGGCGTCATCAGCGAAATAGCAGCCCTCTCCGTGCGCCACTGGAATCTTGAGCGCAGCACCAGTGCGAATCTGACATGTGAAAGGCGTCTGCGGCGTTTCGGAGCGGATGTGGACATGGCGGCAGACGAAATGCAGCCCCTTGTTGCGGATCAGTGCCCCGGGCAACAGCCCAGACTCACAAAGGATTTGAAACCCGTTACAAATGCCCATCACAGGGCCGCCAGCAGCCGCGTGCGCCACCACTGAGCGCATGACGGGAGAGAAACGGGCTATGGCACCACAGCGCAGGTAGTCGCCGTACGAGAAACCGCCTGGGACGATCACCGCATCCGCACCTTGGAGCGATTCGTCCTTGTGCCACAGGTAAACCGTCTCTTGGCCGAGGACATGTTTTAGGACATGAAATACATCTTGGTCGCAATTCGAACCGGGAAACTGGATGACGCCAAACTTCATGGGATATTCCTTAGCGACACCCTCAGGGGATTACCTGTAGTTCGTAATCTTCGACCACGGGGTTGGAGAGCAAATCTTGGCAGAGAACATCCAGTTTTTTGCGGGCGGCCTCTGCATCGCCTCCCTCTATTTCCAGCTCTATCCATTTACCTACACGGGCTGCCTTCACAGTTTCCATACCGAGGTGTTGGATGGCTTGTCTGACCGCTTCGCCCTGTGGGTCTAGGACGGTCTTTTTGGGCATGACTTTGATTAGGGCTTTCATGAATGCTTGAAAATAACCATAATTACTTTGCACAGTCTATCCCGAAATGAAAACGGTTGAAAATTGAACTGCTCCGCGACTTGTGCTGTCTTTGTGATTGACTCTGGCAATCGTGGCATCTTACGATGCAGTTCGCAGCCCTAGGTTCCCGCTGTCTGATAAATCTGGGGTACATTTTGAAATAGTGTTTTGGGGCGTTTACGCGGGGATGCCGAAAACAACCAACCTAAAAAAGTTTATGAAAAGAAAAAACGGGTTTTTTCTGGCGGTATGCCTAGCGGCAACACTTGTGGCCGCCACAATTCCTGAGGCGTATGCACAGAGTGTGACGGAAGCCATCAAAGAGGTGGCTGCCGATGCTGCCGCATCTAAGCCGCAAGACCAGTCGCTCCTCGCCCTCATTCAGAAGGGCGGTTGGTGCATGGTTCCGCTGGGGGCGCTTTCGGCGTTCACGGTGGGCTATGTCTTCTACTGTTTCCTTAGCCTGCGTAGAAACGCGGTTGTGACATCGGATTTTTTGAGCGCCATTGAGGCATATCTCCAGAAGCGCGATCTGCTCGGGCTAGTCGCCCACAGCACCAAGCAGCCTGAGTCGCTGGCGCGGATTGTCCAGACCACGCTCCAGTTTGCTACCCGTAACCCAAGCGCGAAATTTGCGCTGCTGAAAGAGATTGCTGAAACGGAAGGGAGCCGCCAAGCGTCTCGCATGTTCCAGCAGGTCAGCTACCTTTACGACATCGGAGTTGTGGCGCCGATGTTCGGGCTTGCGGGCACGGTTACGGGCATGATCACGAGCTTCAATGTCATCGGCCTTGACCCTAGCAACATCCGCCCTGCCATGCTGGCCAACGGCGTAGCTGAGGCATTGATAGCCACGGCGGCGGGGCTGGTTATCGGCATCCCAGCGATGGTCTTTTATTCGTTTTTCAAAGGGCGTGCGCAGTTTTTGGCCGCTGAACTGGAAGCCCAGTCCACGAGCCTTCTGGCACACCTCGAAGTGCAGCAGGACAAACAGGATAATTCCAATTTACTTTCAAAATGAGACTCACTGGCTTGTCTTTTTTGCGTCTGGCGTCGTTGCGCGTCGGTTACGATACATGCTGGTATCGCTCCCTCCTTGCGCCTAGCCAGACACAAAAAATCCTGCGCCATTTAACATCATCTTGAAAGCGAATTGGAATAAACATGACAGAATCTGACACATGAATTTTAGAAAACAGAACCACTACTTGCATCCAGCGGGGTTCAATATCACCCCTCTGATAGACATCCTGCTGGTTTTGATCATTTTCTTTATTCTCACATGGAATTTTTCTAGGGACGAGAAGGAGCTTTCCATCCGCGTTCCGTCCGCAAAACAGGGCTTGGACTCCAAGCCACGCCCTGGCGAAATCATCTTGAATGTCATGCCGGACGGCTCTATTTTATTGAACCGGCGCACGCTGGAAACGGACGCTTTGGCGCAGGTGCTCCAGCGCGTGGCCAAAGAGTTCCCCGAGCAGGCAGTCATCCTTCGTGCCGACCAAGGTGTCCCTTACAAACACATCATCCATGTGTTGGATGTCTGCCGTGCGGCGGGCATCTGGAATGTGGCTTTCGCCACAGCCAAGGAAACAAAATAACAAGCTGCTGGACAACCTGCCAGACGGCGTGAAATTCACCCTTAAAAAACTGCTCTCCCAAGCCGGTGCCCACACGCCGCGCGAGATGAAAATAGCCGTCGCCACCGCCCGTGGCTGCACAGGCCAAGAAGAGATTGAGGATTTTTTAAACCCGCTCCCAGAAATCCACAACACCATCTCGCGTTTGCCAGATTATACCAAGGCACGCGACCGCATATCCTGCGCGGTGGAGGCGAAGGAAAAAATCACGGTTTTTGGGGATTACGACTGCGATGGCATCACATCCCTCGTTCAAGTTTGCGACCTGCTGGCTGCGACTGGTTGCGGCAGCGGTGTGGGGTGGTTCATCCCAGACCGGATGTCAGACGACTACGGCCTCACGGACAAAGCCGTGCAAAAGTGCATGGAACGATTCCAGCCTAGTCTCATCATTTGCGTGGACTGCGGCTCACCCTCTCGCAAGCCTGTGGAAAACCTCCGCTCCCTCGGCGTGGACTGCATCGTGCTGGATCACCATCAGGTGGATGATCCCGCGCTCCCGCACTCTGCCCTTGCGCATCTGAACCCAAAAGCTTTCCCGCAGTGGGAGGAAGAGACTTGGATGAAATCGTTGCAGGCACTCAGTGCCGCTGGACTTTCATTCCTTTTTTGCGAACAGGTGGCAGCCGACCTCGGAATATCTGGCTGGGACAGGGAACGCGCCCTGCTCCTCGCTGGACTAGGAACAACAGCGGATGTCATGCCGCTCACGCGCACGAACCGAGCTATAGTCAAAAATGCGCTCCGCATCGCGAACAATCCAAACGGGCTTGAGCGTGTGCCGGGTCTTCTGGCATTGCATGAGGTCACGCGGCAAAAATCGGTCACTTCCCGCACATTCGGTTTTTTATGGGGGCCGCGCCTGAACGCAACCGGGCGCATAGAGGAGGCTACGCAGTCCGTTGAACTGCTTTTTTCAAAAAAGAAAGAGGAGGCCACCGCACTGGCCGAATACTGCGATGAGAGAAACCGCGAGCGCCAAGAGTTGCAGAGAAAAATAGAGGCTGCCGCACTGGAACAGGCCGCACAAAAACTGGAGAAAAATCCAAGTTTGCCGCTCCTGTTTTTGGCCGATAAAGAATGGCATCCTGGCGTTGTGGGAATCGTGGCAGCCAGAGTCAAAGACACATTTTTGAGGCCAGCCATAGTTTGCGGGTGGCATCAGGACGGTTTTTGGAAAGGGTCTGGCCGGGGCATTGAGCCGTGCGATTTAGGCGGCAGCATCGCTCTCGCCAAGGAAGCTGGGCTTTTAATGAAGGGCGGCGGGCACCGTGCTGCGGCAGGGCTGGCTTTTAATGAGGCGCAGCACGGCCTGCTTGAAGATTGGCTAGTGAAACAAATCGGGCTGACCCCAGACAGCTACCACCCAGAACACGAAATCTTGGCTTCGCTCAACGGATGTCAGACAAAAACAGCAGACCAGCTTGCGGCCAAATGGTGCGAACTGTTTGCCATGCTTGAGCCTTTTGGCGCAGGCAACCCGGCACCGAACCTCCTCCTAGAAAATGCCGAACTCAAATGGGGGCCAGAACCGAAAAAAAAGGCATCCGGCGATGTCTGGGCATGGAAAGCGGGTTTTTCGTGGGCAGGCCAAGGCTATATTTTTGCAGATTGGGGTAGCGTTGAACGAGCCAAAGAATGGCGCAAAGGCGGATTTTACAACCTCGTTCTTTCAGTCTCGTGCAGCACTTCAGGCGACAAAAAATATTTCAACTGGCGAGTAGTGAATTGCGTGGCGGAATGAAAACGAATATCGAAAGGAAGATTCCGTGATGCAGTTTGTTTTTGAGCCCTTTGTGGGCTAAAAATCGGTTCTTCGGGGAATTCCGTGGGATTAGAGATTGATGGAGTCATTATCGCCCAATCAATGTGAATGCAAACAACAACCTCTTGTGGGACGCATTCCCTAGTGATTAAAAAAAGTTTTTCCATCGCAACATATTGAGTTTAGCGGATAGGCGGATGATGACTGCCGTGAAATTGATTCCATTTTCTTTTCCAAGAAGCCACGATAAAGCTGAGCGAAACACTCAATCAAGAAATGCTTTGCGCCCACTAATCAGCATCCAATCCCACACTTTTTCCCGAAGAGCCAAATGTCAGCCTGACCCCTTTTTTGCTCGAGGCTAATAGATAAAACCCCTTCGTTGTTGAAGAAAATCAGTTCCTTGAGTCGTGTTTCAAGAAACCTACGCTGTTTGACGAAGAAGCTCACCTTTCCCACCAGAAAAAGTCAAACCGTCAACACATCCCGTATCCAAGATAGCCTGTCCTAACATTTGTATGACTGGCACAGAAACACTATTGCCCACCAACTTCATCCATCTGCTTCGGGATTCAGGCAACTTAAAGTCCATCGGGAAGCCCTGAATTAAACAAGCTTCCTCCTTAGATATTTTTCTAAATAGTTTTTTATGAAAAATATCTTCCAGAAAGACCCGCTTGTATTCATGGTCGTTATCGGCATCCACATCTTTTATGGCGACAAAGTCATTGGTGTCACTGGCGACTAATGTGGGGAATGTTTCGGATTTAGGTAAAAATATACGATTAACACCCTCTATACCCGTGCTGATTTTAGTATATCTAAATTCATATCTGACTTCACTGCAAATAAGAACTTTTTTGCTGACCAGTGAAGTAATCACTCTTTCAAATGGAATCCCAGCTTTTTTCAATTCACGACATTCTTTCAGGGTATCAAGTGTGATCTTTCCTTCTGAGAGATGCTGTAGCACAGAACTTTCGTCCCGCTCCAATACCAAGTGATCGTGCGGGTGTGCGGTGTAGGCGTAATCAACTTTTTTAAAGATGCCCAAATCCACCAAGCAGTCCAATTCATCTGATTGAATGGTGGGGTCAAGCTCTTGGAAATGCGCCACGGATAACGGGTTTCCATCCAGTCTGCCATAGATGCTTTTGCGCCTGTTTTTTAAAAGCAGGTAACAGATGTCCCTCTGTCTTTCAGAGGTAGAAATTAAATCCCATGAATGGATGGTGGTAGGACCGTTGCGGATATCATTAAATAGAAAAAAATCATTCATCCCGCTGAGTTTTCGGTAGCGTCTGTTGCCATGCACCGAATGGCCGAATAAATCAGTCATTTGAGATTTGTCCGCTTTACTGTGTTGCGGCCCGAAATTTTGTAGCACATCAATCAGCTTTAAGTGGCTTTTACGAGGCGGTGGAAGGTGAAATTTTTTCAGGTTCCCCTCATTTAAAAAACCGACGATATAAACCCTAACTCGGTCTTGTGGCACTCCGTAGTCTGATGAATTTAGCACAAAATGTCTGGCAAAATAACCAGCCATCTTGATCCGGTTCAGAATGTAGTAGAGCGCACTTTGATTTCTGGGGTCGGCAAGCCCTTTCACATTTTCAAAGATAAAAGCCTTGGGACGAGATTGGTTGAGCAAATAAATCGTGTCATTCCAGAGTTGTCCACGGTCATCATCAAACCCCAAGTTTTTTCCAGCAATAGACCAGCTTTGGCAGGGGACTCCAGCCGTCATCAGGTCATGGGGGGGGAGCGTTTTTACTCGGGTGATGTCTCCCAGATTCAGGCTTCTGTCTTCGGAAAAATTGGTGCAATAAGCGTTGATGGCATCATTGTGTATTTCGCTGAAATTTACGCAATGTCCGCCCAAATTGCTTAAGGCAAGCCGAAATCCACCGATTCCTGAGAACAAGTCAATAAAACTGAATTTTTGCCGATTAAGAGAAGTCATATTCAATAGCAGATTTACTTGAGCAAATAATCATCGGCATCGCTGGGCGGTTCTATTCCTAAAAATTCGCGATAAATCCTTTGCCGATAATTTTTCCCCAGTTTGTTCACTTCAGTGACAAAATGGGCGTAGGTCTCACTGCCACCGATAAAGTCCCAAAATTCGTTGCCGATCAAAACGCAAGGGTCTCCACACATGTTGAACCAACGCTTGGGAAAGTCCCATTGGTAGGACTCTTTTTTTGAACCGTAGGGATTGTATGGAAGGGCATAATAAGCACCATCCACTGGCGTAGGTTCCATGCTTAACAACTTAAATAACTTTTCTTTGCTGACCTTGGTTTGGTCACTGTTGGGGAGGGGACCTTTCAACTCAAAAGCATACCGTTTTCCTGTTTTCAAATTATGGACATAAATATCGCAAACAACAGAAACGGGTATAGGACTCCCTCCTCCTTCTTTGATGTAAGCCAATTCTTCTAGCCAGTTGGGAAGAACCCTTTTTTGCCCTTGGGTAGCATGTTCTAGTTTGTTCAAAACTTCTTGGATTCTTCGTAAGCGTTCTTCGCCGATACATCCTTCTACAGAATATCCCACGGCACACTCCCCGTGAACCTCTTGGGCGACAACTTGGGCAAGCTTTTCCCAAACACCTCCAAACGGAGTGACAAAACGCCGCTCGAAGTGGGAGCCTTTAAAAATTTCATCGGGGACAAGTGCCGCATACAAAGGCTTCCGCGCATGGTGCTCCTCCTTGATGAAAGGATCGTCCTCAAGAACTTTTTTCATCACGCGTGCCATCATCGTATCAATGACTTCTTTGATGAGCGTTGCAATCTTTTCTTTGTCAGTCATTTTAAGAGCATCTCTATTAACCCACCATGATAAGAAAAACTAGAAAAAAGGTTTGGAAAGCAATGAAAATGCTGGGCTTGATTGAAAACGCTGCAAAAAAATTCACGCCTACCTTTTCCGCCTACATTCTCTAATCGGTTTTTAGCAAAGACCCCACAAAAGCGGTGGTGGCACGGGCAGTAAACTCGGCACATCCGCTTGGCCTCTGCCATAGCCCGTAGGAGCACTCTCATAGGGAATATGACTCTGGACGAACACATGCCCCGCCACTGTAAAGTTGGAGACATTCTCCATCTGTATCCCGAAGGGATTAAAGCCATCAGCCTAGGGTTGCCCGTCTTCGGGCTACCCTA
>JAIFLJ010000144.1 GCA_020049135.1 bacterium
TGTAGGCATGCAAATGGTAAAGCGTATTTCGATATTTAGGGCCAGAAAATAATTCTCTTTTTTTTGACAACTTTCGCAATTACACCCGGCGTGAGTTCAAAATACCCCATTTCCTTGACGGCGACCTCCGCTAGCTCCATCCTTCTCGCCTCCAAGCCTTCGGGTCTGTTCGCCAGTCTTTCCGCATATTGTTTTGCGTAATCCAAGTGACAAAACACGACGCTCGGGGCTGGGCTGTGACCGAGCGGTTCAATTCTCGGATGCCTGCCATGCGCCAAATAAAACTCGTAGAGCGTCTCCGCCGAGTCAAAAAACTTAATCTCGCAGAACGAATCTTCAACTAGCCCACGACTAAACTCAAGGGCACGCTCGTAAGTTTCAAAGTCCTGAAAGTTTATCCATTTTCCACGCTTTCCTATCAGAAAAGTTTTCTTGCTCGTATAGACCCTGTATCCGCTTTTCACATCATCCTCCTATTTTGTTGTTACGAATTTCTCTGCCGAAATCTCGCTTTCGCCGTCCCATCGGTAAGCCACCATCGGGCCGCCCTTGGCAACGCTGTAATCGAGGCATACCACATTGCGGGCAACTGGTGCTTTCGGTGTCTCTGGCGGCATCCAGTAGTGTCCGACAAACACAGGGCGTTCTTCCGCTGGGTAAGGCTTGTGGTCGGCGATCAATTCCTCAGGGATTGCCAAGTGCGGGACAGTCTCGCTGTCGGGAAAGACCGCTTGGCGGTAGGTAGCCCCCTTTAAGTCCAGCCACCAGCGCACACGGATTTTATCCCGTTTGAAGCCCGACTTGTCGCTGAAATAGAACCCTTCAGGTAATTCGATCTCTCTGCCATTGAGCAGGAGTTCTTTCATCCGATGCAGGTCACTTCCTTTCTGAACCATCCCAATCACGAGCGATTCGTCCAGTCCCCCCAAACCTCGGGCGAGTTCCGCCGCCGCATTGTCCCAGCTCGCATGGACTGCCCGCAAGCCCGGCAGTTCGAGAAAAAGCGGGAGTGTGCGAAACCAATCCAGCCAACCCAACCATTCTTCGGGAGCAGGATGAACGATCTGGCTCAAAGTCGCTTCGTGCTGGTGTGTTTTCTCCTCGCTGTGCGCCCTGCACCAACCACCGCGCCCGTCTGGGGTTTGGTAGGCCAGCGCGTTGAACTCGTGGTTGCCCATGATCGCCAGCGCGTCACCCGCCTCCACCATCCCGCGCACGATCTGCAAGGTCTTGCGGATTTTCGGGCCGCGGTCAATGTAGTCGCCCAAGAAAATCACCCGCCGCCCCTCGGGATGCCGCCATGCGCTTCCGCAGGGGGCGTAGCCAAGTTTGTCCAGCAGAGTTTCGAGCACATCCGCGTAGCCGTGGATGTCTCCGATCAGGTCGTAGGGTTGTCGGTTCGTTTTCATACAACCAACCTACAATTTAAATAAAGTCTTGTATAGGGCGATTAAATCAGATATAGTAACTATCTAGTTATGTATCAAACGCTCCTCTCAAAATCGGGATTTTCGATGGACAGGCTCGCGAGCTTCTGCGCCGTTGCATCGGCAGGCTCAATCGTGGGAGTCACCAAGGGCGACCCCGCTCGGCAAGCACTCATCAGCAGGCAGATTCGCGAACTCGAATCTTTCTTCGGCGTGGAGCTAGTCCGCCGCAAAGGGCGCGGGCTGGAGCTGACTGAACAAGGACGGGAGCTGGCGGCTGTCGGACGAGAAAATTTCAAAGGGTTGGCGGATTACATCTCCCTCTGCCGAGGGATGCCGTGGTGCGTGAAAATCGTCGCTTCCAACAGCGTCTGCCAGTGGCTCGTCCTCCCGAGGCTCAAAGAAATCGTCCGTTCATCCTCGTGTGTCAGATTTGAGATTTTTCACGAACAGACACGGGACATGGCGACGATGACGCGGGAAGGTGTCTATGATTTGGCGTTCCTCCGCAAAGAGGCGATCATCCCGGGCATGAAAAGCAAAGTGTTGGGCGAGGTCTCCTACTCGCTTTTCGTCCCTAAAAGTCTGCTTAAAACGGCACCGTCCAATCTTTCCAAAGCCATCCATTCCATCGGTATCGCCCTGCCCGTGGGCGGACACCTGCGCGAGAGCATGGAACAGCTTGCCAAGAAAACGGGGGGCTCGTTGCAAGTCCCGTTTGCCTGCACCTCCTATTTACAAGCTTTTCAGCTTCTTCAAACGGAGTTGTGCGCCGCCGTTTTGCCCGATCTCGCGGCTGGGGCACTAGATACTGGCCGATTCCATCGGATCGCCGTCCCTGAAAAATACACCCTTTGCCTCGCGTGGAGCGCCCGCAACGCCGACATTCGCCCCGCGCTCACACGCCTGATCGAAAAATGCTGGGAACACTACGCAATCAGCCCCACCCGCATGGCGAAAAAATAACCCGCTCCAGACTTATCTGTCAGGAGCGGGCACTTCCAGTTTTGCGACGAGATCGAGATAGTTGTCTTGAAAGACAATCCAATAATCAGTCTATTAAAGGCATTTTTTTACCCCACAACCGTTCAAAGGTTGCCATCCGTTCTTCCCCGCTCGGAATCTCATCCGAGTCCATGAATCCAGTGTCAGGATCGCGGAAAGAATATCCGTCCAAGTTGATGCCCGCCGCTTTCAACTCGGCATCGTCAGCCGCCAATTCGGCATTGATTGCGGCTTTTTCTTCCGCTTCCCTGGCGGCGATTTCTTCGGGTGTCATTTCTTCTTTCATCGGTTCCTCCTTGTTTTGTTGTTACACCTATTGATTACACCGAGAACGCTCAGCCGACTATGGCATAAAACAGATATAATATAACTTTTCAGTTATGTTTTTTTAAAAACAGTGGCAAGCGACAAGGGGCATGAGGCGGAAGCAGAAAGTAGAAGCGGCGTCTCGCCGCTTTCGGAAAGGAACGCGGTGCGTCTCGCCCGCGAGGACACACATAGGAGGGCTACTACGGCGTGCTCGTCGCCTTCTTGATCGCGTCCTGAATCTTCCCGAGTTCCCGCAGACCTTTCACCATTTCAAAAAAGCACTGCCCGCCGCTGCGTTCTTCCCACAGCTTGCCGAGATTTTCTTTTTCTTTCGTGTCGTCGGTGGTGATGCGATCACCTTTGTATTCCACCGCGAGGATTTTTCCATTCGGGAACTTCGCCACGAAATCAGGATAGAACTTGTCAGTGCTCGTCTGAATCCAGAACGAGAGCTTCGGCTCGCGCTCCAGATTTCGCACCCAAGTTTCAATCCGCTCATCATGCGCGATGACTTGGGCGCACTTCACTTCCTCGTCGTTCATCGCGCCAATTTCCTTGTAGTAGTGGCGGGGCAATTCGAGCCCGTGGTAGCGGTCGCCGACCAGATACTTGTTCGGGTGGAAGGTGAACAGACTCGCCAGCGTCACATACACCGTTCCAGAGCCGTCGCCGAAAAGCAGCGTCTCATAGGCCTTCTTGCGGTTCAGTTTCTCCAGCTCGTTGACGCGAGCCGAGACCGCTTTGAAAAGCCGGTGTCGGTGCGCGGTCATTTGTTCCAGCGTGATACCGCGCTTTTCCAGCTCCGAAACCACGCGCTGAAGCCAGATGTCCATCTCTGCATCCGTCAGACCTTCGTGAGGGAATGCGCGGGCGATGGCCACGATGAGCTTCTCCACTGGCCAAGCCGTGCTCGTTTCAAGGAGTCGCTGCTGGCGGTCGGTATCCGCAAGGAAACGACTTTGAATCTTCTCACTCTCGGTGGTGGCGTTCTTCTCAATGTCTATCACGATGCCCCGCTGTTCCGTTGGGATAATGAAGGATGGGAGGTCAGCGTCGGATGTGGCGAGAGTCCAGTGGTTGCGCTCAATGAGGTCGTCTTCTTCAAACTGGTGAAAGAACTCCCCTTGTTTCAATGCCAACACAGGCACGGCGAACTTCACGCCGTTGTCTGCGGGACTGGACTTCGCTCTCGTCGCACCAGCGGCGCGTCCTGCGCGTTTGTTCACGGCGGCACGCACTTCGTCTTTGGCTTTCTCGCTTCCCGCCCAATGCAGAACGGCTTCTTCCTGTTCCTTGGTCAGAGGTTTTTGGACTGTCAGCTCGCTTGTCTCGGGATTCCATGTCACGGCATCAATGACATCCATCGGCAACGCCGACTTGGGCGCATCGCTTAACTTGGTCGTCACGGGCTCCTCCGACACCTTTGGTGGTTCTGGTTCCACACTGGGAAGAAACGGACGCTCAATCACCAGTTCCGCCGCATCCTGACCTTCAAAACCCGACGCAATCAGCCCATCCTTCAATGCCTTTGCCGCGTCATCGAACATCGATGAGGCGACAAACGCATACGCGTTATTCAGGTCGTCGCGCTTCTTGCGCTTCGCCTTGGGCATCCGCAACACGCGCCCGAGAATCTGCTCCACCGCCTTGCTGCTGCTCATCTCCGCCACGGAAAACAGCACATAAGCCCACGGGCAATCCCAACCTTCTTTGAGTGCCTGCACCGTGATGATGAACCGCACCTTGCTCTCCTTCGTCAGCACATGGATGCCGTCCAGCCCGCGCCTGTCGCCAGTATGAACGCAAATCTCTTCCGCCGAGATGCTGAACTTCTCTTTCAACGCAGCTTCCACCACATCCACGGTGATACTGGATGGCCCAGTATTCGACTGTGCTTGTAGCAGCATGATCGGGCGGATGTGTTCGCCAGTCTGCGCCTCCTCCTGCCGTGCTTCGCCGTCCAGATGTTTCAGCAGACTGATTGCGTCGCCCAGCAGTTCGTCCCACGGCTCACGGTAACGCAGGTATATCGGCAACTTGATCATCTCCTCCGCTTTCAGCGCATACGCCGAAACGGAATACAGCACATTGCTCGGCGGGTTTTTAACGATCTCTCCGTCAATGTTCTGAGTAGTCCATTCACGAGCAGGAGTTGCAGTCACTTCCAGAACAGCACTCGGGTAGAGACGCGCGAGAGTGTTGAACGAAAGATCCTTTCGCATATTTTGCGCCTCATCAATAATGATCAACGGCCTTCGAATGCGGAACACATTCACCAGCGATTGGTTGAAATGCCCCTCAGGCTCCCTTTCGACCCGCTTCAATAACTCCCCAGAGAGGTTCTCGAAGTGGCTCATCAACTCGCCGTTGTTCTTATACACATTCAACGCGCTCATGTCCTTCCGCCGAAAGGCCTGCATCGTCGCCACCACGATCACGGTGTGGCTGTCCAGCAGTGCCCGTTTCATCCGCGAGGCTTCCTCGATGTCCAGCACCGCCACATTACCGAGGTTCGTATCCAGACTCTGCCGATAGGGGTCGGCACTGTCCTGAAGACGGGATAGCGTTTGCGAGCGGATCGTGTCACTCGGCACCAGCCACAGGATGAGTGCTCGATCCTTCTGCAAAAGTTCCTTAACGCCGAGAGACACCGCTTCGCAAGCCACCAGCGTTTTGCCGCCGCCCGTGGGGATGCGCAGGCAGACATACGGGATGCCCGGCACTTGCTCTACTGGAACATACGGCAAACCCTGCCCGTTACGGATTTCCGCCGTCACCGAGGTGAAGGCCATCGAAGCAGGAAATTTGTCCTGCGAATCCTGCAACTCCTTGCATTTCTGGTAATAGCGGCGCAGCCAGTCCAGAGAGGTCTTTTGGTATTGTTTGGTTTCCATGGTCGGTCAGGGCTTCTTCTTTTTGGTAGAGGGTTTTGCTTTCGGCAGGCTCTTCACCACGCGATCAAAGTCGGACTCGTATCGCCGATCCTGCTCAACACGGAAGGTGGCGTAGGCTTTCTCCGCCAGTGCCAAGGCCACGGCATGAGACACTCGGCCTTTATCTTGAAGGATTTCCTGCTCGCTGAATTGCAGGAACGCATCCAGCCGCTTCTCCCAGTCCGCCATCTTCATCAAGCGTCCTCGGCTGGCCTGAAACTCCGCATGATCCAGATACATATCCACGATGTGGTTCAGCGTCTTCAGTTCCTCCGCCTTCAGGTAATTCTTCGCCGTGCCGATGTCCGTTTTGAGAATCTTGCCTCTGGGGCCTTTCTTCCAACTCGTCAGCCCAAAACTCGGGTGCTTGGCATCGGCTCGTTCGGCGATGATCTCCGCCGCCGTGTGCCCCGTGATGGCAAAGTGCAGCTTGTTCTGCACCGTCGCGAAGAACCGCTCCGCCGCCACCGTATTCGGCGAGTAATCCGCCGCCGTCGCGTAGATGTCCGTGATTTTCTGATACATCATCCGCTCGCTGGCGCGAATCTCCCGCACCTCCTCCAGCAACTCCATGAAATAGCTCTGGTCGTATCGGCTGCCGCGTTTGAACCGCTCCTTGTCTATCGCAAACCCCTTTAAAATATAATCCTTCAGCCTGTCCGTGGCCCAAGTGCGGAACTGCGTCGCGCGCGGGCTATTCACGCGGTAGCCCACCGCGATGATAGCCTCTAGGCTGTAAAACTTCATTCGGTAGTTCTTGCCATCGGCGGCAGTTGCCGAGGATTCCTCGGTAACTGCTTCCTCCCTCAACTCCCGCTCAGCGAAGATGTTTTTTAGATGCAGTCCCACATTGTCCGTGGAGCACTCATACAGCTCCGCCATCAGCTTCTGCGTCAGCCAGACATTCTCGTTTTGAAAGCGCACCTCCACGCGGGTTGCTCCGTCTTCCGTGGTGAAGATGGTGATGTCGTCAAAGCGGTCTTCTGTGGGTTCTTGGCTCATGGGTGCCTATCCTTTCACTTCGTCCGTATCGCATACGGCGTTTGTTTGAACGAGATGCTTTCGCGTTCGAGGCGGGCTTTGCTGAAGCGGCACCCAGCGGCATAGACCACCTTCGCCCCCTCGTGCGCGGGCAGATGCGCCAGCGTTGCCGTCGTTAGTATGTTGCCGCCGTCCACGCTCTTATCCTTCAAGATGCCGTTGTAGAGCAGATAAACGGCGCGTCCGTGATGAATGCCGAGCAAAGGCGAGGCCTTTTTTAACTTCATCCTTTCCACAAGCGGCTCGCCTGTTTCGGAGAAATAGACATGCCGCGCCAGATCGGCGAAGCGCACTTTGCTTTCATTGATTCGCCCGTGCTCGTCGAAAAGTTCCTCACCCAGCCGCACATAGCGGAAGCCGCCGCCCAGCCCCTCCACCTTTTCGCCCTTGGCGTTCTTGTAGCCTTCCGCCACGCGCTTCACGCGCTCGCGGGTGATGTCCTGCGCGATCTTCGGCTCCATTTCCACAAGGATGAAACGACGCCCGATAGTAGAAGAGGCATCTTGCCTCTTTCCCAAAGTAGAAGACGCATCTTGCGTCTTTCCCACAGTCAAAGAGGCTTCCAGCCTCTTCCTTTCCCCATCGGCACCCAGCCCCGGCAATTCACCCTCCCCTTCAAAGTGGCGAGACGACTCATTCTCCAGAAAGCGGCGGGACGCCGCTTCTACCTTCTTGGGATTGTCTTTGATGTATTGCGTGATGCGCTCCATTTGTTCCGGGCTTCTCACGATGTGGTCAAAGGATTCTTTTTGCCAAAAAGTTCCTGTTCCACCCAACAATTTATGAAATTTTTTAGAGGTGAAAGACTTCCACGAATGCAGGAGGTCCGAAAGATTTTCTTCGCCGAGCGGCGTGACCAGCGCGTGGACATGGTTGGGCATCACCACAAACTCTCCCAACTGGTATCGTTCCCCGTCAAAATGACGCAAAGCGTCTTGCACCACGGCTTTTATCTCCGGGCGTGCCAGCAAACACGCCCCATATCCTTGGTCGAGCCAGTCTTGCAAGCGTTCTGGAAAAAGTTTGTAATACTCGCGTTTCGTCTCCGCATCGTGCGGTTCGGGATGGTTCGCCATCCAAGCCTCGCGTTCCTTGACCCAAAGAGCCAACTTCTCTTGAGGCATCGAGTCGGCAGTCCTGAAGGTGACAAAATAGGTGACCCCATCTTGCCTCCAGTGAGGCAGATTGCCGCTCAAGCAGGCTACGGGCTCTTCTGGGCTGAAATAGTGGGGCTGCGCAGAAGTGGGAAAGCGGCGGGACGCCGCTTCTACCGTAGAAGAGGCATCTTGCCTCTTTCCCAAAGTAGAAGACGCATCTTGCGTTTTGTTTGCAGCGTTCATCTTTAACACCGCGTGCCCCGTCGTCCCGCTGCCCGCGAAGCTGTCTAGCACGAGGTCGCCCGGGTTCGTCGCGATTTGCAGGATGCGCTCAAACAACATTGCTGGCTTTGGTGTGGAGAAATCGACTACTGCATCGTGCATTAGCTCCCGAAGTTCACGACGTGAAAGCTGATTGTCTCCCCCGGCAATTCTATCCCACCAAGTTGAAGGCACGACTCCTTCGATTACCTCGGAACTGTATTTTTTGATTCGAGGCTTTCCTTTGCCATCAGCTCCCCACCAAATCCGTTTCTCCAATACATTTACTTCGTGAGCAGAACGCTCGTAGGCCCATACTCTGGTCTTCGATGGCCAAATTTCCTGATCTGTGTTCGGATTGATGATCGGGTAGTAAAGATTCCGCCGTTCGTTCGCGGTTTTGTTGCAGGTGTAGTCCGTCGAAGTCCAACTTCCTCTGGGATCGTTATCCTGATTTGTAAAACGGGCGTCCTGCACTTCACCCCTTGGTATCAAATTGCGATTCCATCCTGTGGGGTCGTCCCTCGATTCCTTGGTTTTTTTAGCATAAACTAGGATGTAATCGTGCATCGGCGACAGGTTGATTGCATCTGCAGAAGGTGACTGTTTTTTCTGCCAACAAATTGTGCCAACAAAATTCCGGGTGCCGAAAATCTCATCCATTATGTATCGGAGCGCGTGAATTTCGTTGTCATCCAAGCAAATCCAGATACTCCCCTCCTCGCTCAAGAACTCCCGCAGTAGTGCGAGGCGGGGATACATCATACACAGCCAGCGGTCGTGGCGGTCGAGCGTCTCGCCTTCGCCGCCGACGGTGTCGCCGATCCATTTACGGATGGCGGGGCTGTTCACATTGTCGTTGTAGACCCAGCCCTCGTTACCAGTGTTGTAGGGTGGATCAATGCAGATGCACTTCACCTTGCCTTTGTAGTAGGGGAGCAGAGCCTTGAGCACCGCGAGGTTGTCCCCCTCCACGATGAGGTTCCCGCTGCCCGGATCACCGCAGGCCAGCTCGGGCACATCCTTCAACAGGCGGAATGGCACTTCCAGATGATGATTGATGACGGCGTCCTTGCCGATCCAGTTGAGCGTGGGCATGAGGGTTATAGCGTTTGAAGGTTCGCCACGGTGAACACCTCGGGGGGCGCGTCTTTCAGTTTCACCTTGGCGGTCTTATCCACGGGGTTCGTTGACGCATAGGCGCGGGTGACGGCGTAGGCGAAGGTGAGCCCAAGAACGCGCCTGTAATTGGTTCGACTCTGTGGCGACAAGTCCAAGCCCCGAAGCCAATCGTCAATTTCTGCCCCCGTGATACTCGCCACGGGGCGCGGGGCGAAGTCGCGGGCAAAGTTCCCAAGCCGATAGTGGAGGTCTTGAAGATAAACATGGCTCGCGCCGTCTTTGCGTTTCGACTGAATCAATTCTTCAATCAGATCGCCAAGGGTGATCGTGCGTTCGTTTTGGTCTAGCCATTCTGCGAAGTGCCTAGCTGCCTGTGTGAGTGTTCCTCGCCCCGCAAGGATTTTCAAAGCGGTGATTGCATCGCCACGGGTGATCGTAGAAAGCACTTCTAACCCCTCGTTATTTTTCTGTGCTTTGATTTTTTCAAGGGTGATTTGAGCCTCCCTTTTCGTTTTGAAAAAGAGGCGTTTCCGCTTGCCAAGTTCGCGGTGTCCTTCTAGCCTCCAAGGTAGTGATTCGCTCCTATTCGGTTTGATTGCTAGCGTAGGCACTCTCATGCGGTGAGTGTGTGTATCTGTCAAGTAGCTGTCAACAAGAAAAAATGAGGCGATTAAAAATTGGAGCACAAGTCACTAAAAGTCAGTAGTTTATGCCGGAGTAGCTCAGTGGTAGAGCAACGGTTTCGTAAACCGTAGGTCGAGGGTTCGATCCCCTTCTCCGGCTTTTTGTCATTCAACAACTTACAGAAAATCGGGTATCTTGCCCTGTTTTCGTGTTACCATGTGATTCACAATCGTTCCAATCAACCACTTGCGAGCCAAGTTATTTAGTAGGCGCAGAGACATAGAGTAATATTTTCATAAACTATTCAACACTAAACTTTTAAATTTTAATTTAAACTGATCCAAAACAAGTCATTGGAACACTTGGACAATCATTGTGTGTGCGGACGCTTCAGGTTTCAGCGGAGTGTTTGACTCCGCTTTTATGTAGGGGGCGCAGCAGGAATGCGGCGGCGGCTAGAGCAGTGGCGCAAAACCAGTAGGGAACATCCTTTTCTGCGTCCAAGAGGAATCCACCGAGCGGCGGGCCGACTACCCTCGAAAAACTGCTCGCCGATTGCACGAGACCCAGCATCATGCCTTGGTGTTCGGTATCCGTGTTCAGGGAGACGCAGCCGTACAGTGATGGGCGGCTGATTCCGTTGCCAAACCCTAGTATTGTGAGAGCCAGCAGTATGGCGGGCAAATTAAGGCTGAACGGTATCAATAGGAATGCCGCCATCATAAGGAGATTACTGGTTTGCAGGAGGCGCGGTTCGCCGAAGCGCCTAGCCCATTTTCCGATGAGTCCGCCTTGCACCCACGCCACGCAGAGTCCGACATAAGCTAGGAGGTAGCTGTACTGGTCGCCGCCGTAATGGAATGCTGGCGTGCGGTTCAGCCAGAGGCCGAAAGTCGTTTCCCATATCGTGAACGCTAGGTTCGTGAAAAGGGCGATGCCTAACATGCGCGGCATAACTGGAGACTTCGCAGCCTCTTTCCACGCATTTTTTGTCTGCGTGAGGCGTGTAGCTTTTTGCAGTGCTGAGGTGGTCAGCGACTCTGGGAGGAACAGGAAAGCCATGGCGAAGTTGGCCGCGCAAATGCCAACCGCTATCCACCCTGCCACAGCGTAGCCGCCGCCGAAATGGATGGAGAGCCCGCCGATTATCGGGCCAAATATGAATCCGAGCCCGAAGGCCATGCCGATAAGCCCCATGCCTTGAGACCGTTTTTCTGGGGGTGTGACATCCGCTATATAAGCTTGGGCTACCGAGATATTGGCTCCTGCTACACCCGCAATGAGGCGCGAAAGGAAAAGCATTTCCCACGAGTCAGCCAGCGCAAAAAGGATATATGAAAAGAGACTGCCAAGCAGGCTAACGAGAAGGACGGGGCGGCGTCCTACGCGATCTGAGAGCCGACCCCACGCTGGGGAAAAAAGAAATTGCATCAGGGAGTAAACGCCGATCATCACCCCGATTTTCAGGCCAGATACACCCGCATCCTGACCAGCGAACTGGAGCATAGGCAAGACGATGCCGAACCCGATCAAGTCCATGAGGACTATCATGAAGACTGTCCATGCTGTTGGCTCTCTTAGGCGTGCTGTTGCGTGATCCATATTTTAAAAATACAAACGACATAACTTGACGCATCGGGCGGGGTTTGTCTAATCGTATCCATGAAGATTTTTGAAGATTTGAAGGGCGGTTTCCAAAAAATTCTGTCGGACTCCAATTGGTTGAATAAAATTCTTTTAGGAGGTTTTCTGCTGATAAATCCGTTTCTGATAATTTTGGGGCTTCCGCTTTTAGATGAGCAGCCTGATCCGGAGTGGATGAAAACGGCTTTTTTGGCGGTTCTCGGGTTTAATGTTTTGAGTTTTTGGTTTCCGCTCGGTTTCACATACGAAGTGTTGCGCCGGGCTAGGACGGGGAGCACACCGCAACTGCCCGATTGGTCGTGGGGAGTTTTGCCCCGTTTCGCCAAAGAGGGGGCTGTGAAGCTGGTTTTGGCAGTCACAACGCTCCTTTTACCAGTGGGGTTGTGGATGGGTTTTTGCTGGTTTGTGTTTATCCACCTGATCGGGTTGCCAGCGGGGCTGTTGGGCATGATGTATGCCCCAGCCATGCTGTTCGTGATACCGTTTTGCGGCGTAGCCTGCTCACGCTGGCTGGATGGCGCGTCGGTGCTTGATTGTGCCTTTAACTACCCTGCTAACTTTGCGGTCTTTGCCAGGCGTTGGCAGGAGTTTCTTTTGGCCTCACTTTTCCTTGTAGGGCTCAACACGGTGACATGTTCCATGATATACACGATACCGTTTGCCGCAGTGTTTGGCCTCTGCCTTGTGGATACTTGGTTCGGCCCTATTTACGCAGATGCAGCCGCATCTGGCAAAGCTGCTGCCCCATCTGCGGCACACCAGCCCAGCTTGCCAATGGATCAGCAGCCTGGCGCAGGACAGAAATAACAAACTCCGTTTGCATATTTTAACGGGATTCCGAATCAATAGCATCAATATTTTGGAAACACGGCGTTATGCTGATACACGGAGTGCTAGAGGATGCCAGGGAGACGCCAGCGTTCCCAGCTTTAATCAAAATTTTGCATTTCCCAATGTGAAATTTAGGTTTAAAGTTGTACCATGAGCTTCCCGTCCAGCCCAGACTCCGGCGAAACGACACTAGGGGAAGATGTTGTCAACATCCCTTCATCTGAAATATTGCGCCGCTACGCAGAATGTGGGCTGACTGGTGAGTTCCAGTTTGTGCGGTCTGAATATGCGGGGTCGGTTTTTATAAAAGATGGACGCTTTGTCCACGCCGTCACTGGCAACCTGATCGGGGATGAGGCCATGCGCGAAATGCAGGGCTACTTCATCTGGAGAAGTAACACTAACGAGATGATTGCGATTTGAGAAAATGACTGGACGCCCACGGTTTTTGGAGTTAAGCTC
>JAIFLJ010000209.1 GCA_020049135.1 bacterium
GTTTTTTAAAAAGCGTTTCGGCTAATTCGTCGCGACCATAACATTCGTCGTAAAATTTGAGATGTTTGGTGATCGCCCCTTCGGTGTCATATACATTGGCGGTGGTTGTCGTGCCTTGCGATTGGCTGTCGGGAGAACTGCCTTTGAACAAATCCGAAAAATGATTGCCCAAAACGGCGAGCAAGACGGCTCCTAAAATGCCAGCCGAAGCGATCCACTGGTTCACTCTCTCCGCAATCGGTGGATAAAAACTCATCACCGTCAAGAGGACGAGCCCCAACAAAATGATCGTAACGGTTACAATTTTTTTCATTTATCCCTGATTTTTCCTTCTGTTCTCCCGTTTTGTCGAGCAGAGAATTCCTCGAAGAATTTTATTGTCAACAATCCACGGGTTGAAGCGTGTCTCAGAATAGTGTATGCCCCGATCTCTTCTAGGGGGCGTTGGCCGTTGAGGTTCCTCAGTCACAGCACCTTTAGTCGGACGGATTCTACTGCGATTTTTTTGTGCTGCGTCCCTTGTTGGAATCGGCGGGTGGCCGTTTTCTGGGCGAGGTCGAGGACGAGATGGTGCGGGACGCTTTGACCGAGTTTTTGGCCGACATTGAAGCACCAAGTGCTACCGATCTGCTCCGCCCAAACGCCCGTCCTTACGGGTGCTTCGTGGATGTGTCCCGAGACAACAAAATGGGGGGCATAGGTTTATATCCATTCGGTCAATTTCCTGTTGCCAACGGCATACATCCCGTCGTAACAGAGCTTGCTTTTGTCGGAAGGTTCGTGAGAGAGAATGAGCCAATACATTTTTTCAATTTGCCCCGTGATCCAGCGCGAAACAAACACGGTCTGTTTGTGGACGAGGGCATTTTCCACATGAGCGTCTGAACTTCTACAATCTGCAATTGACTTTCCGCGCCATCGTCCGCCCCTGGGAGTATCCTTGGAACGAGATCGGTTCTTGGATGGACTGATTTACGAAAGAGCGATGATGAATATTTTGGGAAAAATATTGACAGAAGATTGCTCGCTTTGCACAATTTGCGCATGAAAAAATTGCAGTCTTGGTGTAAGGAATATTTGTTCACGATAGCCTCTATCTTGATGGTCTTAGGAATAGGGTTGTCGCTATGCGTAGTGTTGGTGTCATTTCTGGCGTTGAGTTCGTGCGATTCGTGTTCTTGGACGAAGTTCGCTTCCCATCTGTTTGGCACTACAAAAGGTTGTGAAATTTGGTCGGCAAGCGGACAAATTATTTCGGCCATAGGTGCGGTATGCACCATGGTCATTGCGACAGCCGCTTTGATGGCATATATTCACAATGAGTCTGTAGAGAATGAAATGGTTGAAGAAGCCTGGAAGGCGTGTCAACAACTGAAGAACGATCTATTTTATTACTCCCAGCAAGTAGGCTCTATTTCTGCGAGAATTGCAGGTGCAAGCGGGAAGATTACCGAGCCTCAGTTAAAGGATTTTGCACTAAAGCAACTTGGTGATTCTTGCAAACGGGCTTACGGTGCTCCGTTGGGTTATTTAGATAAAATAAAATGCGGAGATGGTAATAGCGTAAGTGATCACCTGCGCATGATAATGCTTGCATTGGAAATGCATGAAATAAATTCCGAATGCATCCCTTCTGACGCGATAATTAAAAGTGCGCAATCCATTTTGAATAAACTTCAAGAATCTCCAAAGTCTCTCAAAAAAGATATCCAGAGAGCTGTAGAAGCTCTCAGTTAGTTGAGTTCGTTTTTTGAGTATCCTTGGCGCATTGAAAGCGGTGGCGTAAAATCAGGATAATGAAAAGACCATGAAAAACAAATTCATCACTGCCTGCTAAATGTTCGCGCAGGTATGGGTTTGTGGCAATTCTGGCGGGAGCTGAGAAACTCGTTGCGGGCGCAGGAGGTGGATCCCGACGCTCAGGCAGTGGCTTTTTCTCCGAACAGATTTTACAGAAACCTCACGAAGCGTTTTTCAGAACATCCAAAACCGAATCTCCGTCCATCGCCTGCATGTCGAAGAGACGGTTGGCAAGTTTAGCCAGTTTTGCCTTCTGTTTATCCAGCAGGGAGCGGGTGGCCTCCTGTTCTTCCGTGAGAATGCGGTTCACCTCGACCCTGATTTCAGCAGAAAAGTGAGGGCGTGCTGACGGGTCCACTCCATCCAGAGACATCGGCCCAAACTTTTCGCTGAACCCATAAAGCGTCACCGCGCCCCAAGCCATCTGGGTCGCTTGTTCCAGATCCGAGGATGCGCCCGTGTTGACGCTCCACTCCCCGCCGTCTGGACACATCTTCTCCGCCTCGCGCCCAGCCAAAGAGGTTTGGATCATTTTCTTCATGACCGGAAAAGAGAGGTTGTGGCAGTTTTCATCCCGATTCCACGACATGAAGCCCATCGCCCCCGATTCCGAAGGGATGATGGTGAGGTAGTCAATCTTCTCCTCGGGAAACAGTGCCATCCGCACGACCGCGTGCCCCGCCTCGTGCCACGCCGTCCGCCGTTTCTCCTCGTCGGTCACCTGCAAGTCTGTGCGGGTCGCCCCGAAACGAACCAGTTGGCACGCCCCCTCAAGGTCTGCCAGCGAGATTTTTGTCCTGTCCGCTTTCGCCGCCGTGTAGCACGCCTCCCGCACGATCCGATCCAGTTGCGCAGGAGACATCCCTCCCGTGCGACAGACCAAGCGCGGCAAAAGCTCTTTCACGCCCTCTTCTAAATTCAATTCAGCGAGTTTTTTAGAGAACATTTCGGCACGGGCCTTCGCCAACGGCAGATCCACCCGCACCGTATCATCGAACCTCCCTGGCCTCAAGATGGCTGGGTCGAGCGATTCGGGGCGGTTGGTCGCCGCCAGCACCAGAATGTTGGCTGGCGAAGCGGAAAAACCGTCCATGCAAACCAGCAACTGGTTCAGCATTTTGACGGACTGCACCCCGCCACCTCCCCCCGAGAGAGAAGCCCGATTCCCCGCGATCGCATCTATCTCGTCTATGAAAATAACGCTCGGCGCATACTTCCGCGCCGCCGCGAAGAGTTTCCGTATTCGCCCCTCGCCCTCTCCGACCCACTTTGATTCGAGTTCCCCCGCCGACAGGGCGTAAAAGACACATCCCGCCGCATTCGCTACCGCCCGCGCCAGATGGGTTTTCCCTGTCCCACTGGGGCCCGCCAAGAGGATGCCCGAGGGAGGCTTCACCCCGAAAGATTGCAGTTTCTGAGGCTCTTTCAAAAAAAGAACGGCATCGCGGAGCCGCTCTTTGGCTCGCTCCAGCCCATACACATCATCGAAGGTGACTTGCGGGATTTCCGCTGGTGCGATCTCCCCCTTCTCTTCGGGGGCGGAAACGACTTGGCTATCGCGGATCGAGGAGAGGCTCACCACCACCTTGGCTTCGGACTTCTCGCACTCGTAGGTGGATGACGATTGAAACTGGAGGCTCCTGCGCGTGCGGATCCGCTCCGCCATCACCTTTTCTTTCAGAACCTCCTCCACCACATCCATAAACCGCGCCACCTGATCGCCCGCCAACACCTCGTCGGCATTTTCCACGAAGGGGAAAAAATATCGGGCTCCCCCGTTGGTCAGGATTTGCGAGACATCGCGCCCCCGTTCCTCCTCACCGAAAAATAGGACGGGGAGATCGGGGCGGGTCTCCCTCACCCGTTTGTGGAGAGCCATCACCTTTTCTCTGGCGGGGAGATCGAGGTCGAGGAGCAGGAGATCGCATCCGTCTGCTACGATGATTTTCTCGGCTTCATCGGGTTCGTCCGTCCTTCGAAGTTTCACTTGACCCTCCAGTTTCCCCTCCAGAAACTTCGCCATTCGCTCGTCATCGTCCACCGCCACCAGGCCGAGGCAATGTCCTTTCCTTTGGGACTTGAGCCAATCCTCCGCTTTCTGATCCGCATGAACCTCGATAGAAAATTTCTGCGGACGATCCCGCTCCAGCTCGCGTTCGTGTTCGGTCACGCCCTCGAAAAGAAAACGGTTCCTCCACCGCCCACACTCCGCCACCAGCCGCCGGGGCGAAATATCGGGCAAGCACCCCAGCAGGAGGATGTCCTTCGCCATGCGGCTGAAAGCGATAGGCGGCGTCTTGTCGCCTGCCTTGCCCGACAGCACCGAGTCCATCAAACTCAACAAATCCCGTCCCGCCAACTGGTTGAAAAGGACGGCTCCCCCGGTGCGGAGCCGCGAGATGAATTCGGGGGAGAGAGCCGACGGGGCCCCTTCGACCCCCGACATCTCCCTCTGCTTCGCTTTTCCGAGCAGGTCAAACAGGTCGTCGCCCGTGAAACCGCTCCCGCGCAAGATTCCAGCGCGGTTTTTTGATGCGAAGACATCTTGGCCGAGGTTCGTCGTGAAGACGACATAACACTGGCTCAGATCCACCACGGCACGAGAGTGGAGATCCTCGATCTTTCCCTCTTCGAGCAGGGTGAGGAAGCTCTGGATCGCTTTCGCTGGTGCTTTTTCAACCTCGTCTATCAGAAAGACCTGCCTCGGGTTTCCTTTTTTTCCATTCCCACCGTTGATCGCATCATGGAGCCGCCCTGGTTTTCCGCTCTTATAGCTTGAATGGACACCAAAAAGATCCATCACCACATCTTCGCCATTTTGCTGTAAGGTCATCTCCATCGAGGCGACCAACAAGCCGTAGGGTTGGCCCTCGATTTGGGACAAGCCTTCCGCCAACGACTTGGCCAGCATCGTCTTCCCCACCCCGGGCGGTCCCATGAAAGTGAATATCCCGCGCACCCCCTTCGTCGGAGGGAAAATCAGGGATTGGCGGTAGCTGTTGCCCAGCATCTCCACCGCCTGCTCCTGCCCGATGACCATGTCGCCGAGTATTTCTTTGAGCTTCTTGCTCTTCCTAGACGCATCGAGAATCGCTTGAGCCACTCCGCCCGCGCCCTGCGCCGTGGCATCTCTCTGCACCGCCACGGGTCGGGCAGAAACTTGGGGCATCTCCTGAGATTCCGCCCTTGGGGCGGGAGCCTGAGACTCATAAAATTTGCAAATTTCTTCTACGAACCGTTTAAACGGCGGGGGACTTTCCCCTTGCAAAAGGCTCTTGTGGATCTTGGCGAGACGGGGCGTCATGTGCATCGGAGGAACTTCTGGCTCTTTCTGAGACAAGGCGCTTTCGACCTTCTCAAATTCCTCGAGCACCTCCTTCGCATCCTCGGGGAAAACAAGGCCGTCAGGGATCTGTTTGATCACCGACGGGATCATTTTCCCGAAATAATCTTTGTGATTTTTCAGGTAGTGAAACGCCGCCATGACATCGCTGACCGTCAATACCGTCACCTTCTTGTCGGTGGCGCGAGAGAGGGCGATGTATTTCGCGTAGCGATAGACGGCGCGCTGTTCTTCGCTGATCTCCATACGGTCTGCTCCCTCTCTCTTCGGGTTTCAAACGGTGGTTGAATCGTCGTCCGAAGCGCCCTGTTCGTGTTCTTCCATCTTTTTCTTGAGTTCGTCGGGGAGACGGAGTTCCCCTGTCTCCAGTGCCGCCACCAAAAGCTCGTGGTATGACTCCAGGCACCCGACCACGGACACCACGCAAAGGTGCAACTGCTCTACCGTAAGCTTTCCCGTTGTCCCTAAAGGCACCTCGACGACCGCCTCGACAAAACCATGTTGTGCAATGTATTCAAATTGCAACCCAAACGAAAAGGCCTGCAAAATCGAGCAGAGCTTAAAAAAGGCTTTATTCTCTTTTTTCCCTTTCATGCTGTAGGCTCCGAGGGTTTTGATCTCCACCCCCGCTTCGTTCGAGGAAAACAATAAAAGCACCTTCTTTTCTCCTGCGGGACTGAGATATTTTTCCGTGGCGAAGCTTGCCGCAATCGCATTATTCTCCGTGAACGCATGTTCCGCCTTAAGCTGAGTGAGCATTCCGCTGATTTCATGTATCGTTGTCGCCATAAGTTGTCCCTCTGTTTTTTCTGGTTTCGTCTCTCCGACCATCGGAGAAACTTTCCCGTTAGATTACCCAGACCGAATCACTGACATCAAGAGAAAACATCCCTCTTGAAACCCGATCGGGTGGCACAGATTGGAGTAAATTGAGAATTTAAAATTGAGAAATTGAAGTGGGAGGAAAAAGCACCCTGTCTCGCGCAAAGCGTCTTCCATTCTCCTGCCTTCGCCATGAAATTTCGGATCACAACTCCGAATTTTCAAGAAATTGAACCGAGGCTAGGCGATGGAAACGGAGAGGTAGCCACGGAGGAATTGAGAAATTGAAGTGGGAGAGAAAAAAACTCTGTATTGCGCAAAGCGTCTTCCATTCTGCATTTTGCGATCTGCCTTCTGCACTTTCCTTGCCCCTTGCCCCTTGTCGCTTACCCCTTCTTCTCCCCCTCCGCAGGCTTAGGAAAACTGGGTGCTGGGATGATTTTGTCAACCAGGTCGGCCTTCAGGCAATCTTCGGGGGTAGGGGTGAGCTTTGTGCCCGAGCGCAGATCCTTTTTCCAATCTTCAGGGAGCGGGTTGAGGTCGCAGACAGGGGGCGTGATGGCGGCTCGGTCTGGAGGGGCAAAACCCAACGGGCTGGCGGCGACGAGCGCGCCCAAAAAACGAGGGTCTATGCTGATCTCAGTGTCGGAGAATATCTTTCTGGAAGGCTCGCCAGGCCTTCCGACACGGGCACTGGCCAGAAAGAGGAGACCCGCCACATCCAGCGATCCTTGGGCGACCAAGTTGACATGGATGCGCTGTTCGAAAAAGATGAGGCGGAGGGCAGAGAGATGGGAGCGGAGAGCCTCGTGCTCCATGGAAAAATTGAGCAGATGAAGAGTGACATGTTGCGGCGTTTGTGTGCGCGGGAGAACGGCCCTGAGCATGCCCAAGGCGTGTTTGAAGTCGTCGGTGTTTTCATTCTTCCAAAAACCGCTCAAGGTGAGGATGTGCCCGTCTTGGAAGATGCCGATAGGTTGCTTGTTGGCTTCGTTCATTTTTTAAATGCTTATTGGTAGGGTGTCGAGATTGTCAGGAAAGCTATTGGCTTAGGAGCCGTTCATAAATAACAGAACCCACTCTGCTCGTCCTTTTGCCGCCATCCTGCGTTGCTCCTCAGTTACAGACCCCTGCGGGTATGCGCCTTCGTCGCGCCTTGGCTGACGACAAAATGACTTCGCATCCTTGATCCTGTTATTTATGAACGGCTCCATATACCCATCATTTCATTTAGCTTCATCAAAGTCGTCTGGGGGGATCTCGCCAGTTTCCAAAAAGATCTCGGAAGTCTCATCCATCTGGGCAAAGGTCTGCACAGGGGGAAGGAGAGGAGAAGAAATCTGGGCCTGATGCTCTGGCCTCCACTGGGGAAGATGGCGGAAAGAACGATGCTGACCTTGGCTGATGAAAAACTCCCCAGGACGAAGCGCGGCGAGATCGGAGGGGGAAAGCTCTTCGCGGGAATTTACCGAAAGACGGACGGGTTGCGGGGGGACATCGGGGTCGGGGTCGCTGACTTGGACGAGACCTTCGCCGCCATAGCCCTCGATCCTGTCAATGGGCCCCATGATCTTCGAAGCGACAGCGGCCGTAGGCATGTCGAGCGTCCTCCCGAAAAATCGGGCGGTCATCAAAGCTAAAAAGGTGTTGAGATGCGTCTGACCCAAGATCGCCTCCACGGAGTTGATGGATTGGGTCGAATAGATACATCCCACCTTGGCGGAGCGGCACCGATCTACAAAAAACTGGTCGCCGCTTTCGGTGTCCCCCGTGATGAATCGCTGGGCTTCGTCGAGAAGGAAGTAGCACGGGCGTTCCACTGCGGAGAGATCACCCTGCCACCGAGAGAGGGCGCGGCGGAAAAAGCTCATCTTCAGCAATCGCGTGGCGGAATCGCTGGCGGAGGGGTGAAGGTCGAAGGGGAATCGGACAACGACAATTTTCCCTTCGCGGAGCCAATCCGTTTCAGAAAAATTGGGGTGCGGGCTCAAAACGAGCCTCAAAATATCGTGGGAAAGGACATGCACGATCTGGTCAATGATGCTGGAAAAAATCGCGTGGGTTTTCGGATCAAGCTTGTAGTATTGATAAACCATGCTCAACTTGGATGCCAAGATCCGTGACTCAACTTTTGGTGAAGAACCGAGCGCTCGCATGACGCGCTCTCTCTTTTCCCATGAAATCACTAGCCTGTCTGGAAATTTCCAATCAGAATCTATTTTGCCAGTAAAAATCGAATGCAAAACATCTGGGTCAGGAGAGGCTTTCAAGCGCTTCAACCAGTGGAGAACAGAACTCAAGTAAGTGATGGCTCCCCGCTCCCAATAGATATTGTCGCCCGCCATGGTATTCTCTTTTTTGCTACCAGCCGCCATGGCGGAACGGTAAAGGATATCGGCTCCCGTATCAGGATCTTCGCAGAGGAAGGAAAAAAGATTGCACGAGGATTGCCCCCCGACATGGAGATCAATCAAGTCGGCGGTGCGCCCCGTCTCTTCGCACAGGAGACGGAGTGCAGGAAAAATATCCCCTTTGATGTCCGTGATAAAAAGGGCTGGTTTTAGGGCGGGGTTCGAAGCGTTTTCGCGGAGGCACTGTTCCAACAGCGGGAGAATCACCGACCGCGTTTTGCCCGACCCCGTGCCCCCCGTGACGAGGGCGTGGGTGAAAATATTTTCAATGAGTGGCGGTGCGTCGGACGGGGCGACTGGCGAAAAGTTTTTTGCCAAAATTTGCTTCTTCTTTGTCATGAATCCCTTTTTTGAAGTGGGTGAATATAAAGCGGATCAGAACGGCTTGACCAGAAGAATTTTGGTCCTTTTTCCTCTCAGGGTGTGATTAAAAGTGGGCACGGTCACGAATAAGAACCGATCCCTAAAGGGGATTCGTCATCCAACCCAGTGTTGCCGCACCAGCGGCTCCCCCGTGCAACCAAATAAAAGCGCCACTTTCGCCTAAATGTGTTTGAACAATAGGGGTTAGTAAACAAAACAAATAGATTCGTCAACGAAACTACCGATGGATCGCTTATCGATGTCCAGAGGTTCTGCTTTCCTCCAACCCCGAGATCGTCTTGAGCGCGTCTCGGGTGAAGTTGGGAGCGGCTTTGCGGGCGGCTTCGGCTTCTTTGGGGTAGGACTGGATCAGGCGACGGACATTGCCTTCGGGGAGGGTGGCGACATCGCCCGTGCGTGCCGCGCAACCGTCAAGGAGGAGGAGAGCCGCGATCAATCCAATCGTCAATCCACTGGCGTTCACGGGCTTTTTCCTTTCGGACGGCTTCGATATGGCGTTCTTCCCTGCTCGGGATGAGCTTGTCGAGAACCCGCCCGATGACGGGGATCGCTTGGAGGAACGCCAGAACAGTCGCCCACATGGTTCAGGGTTTGAACGATTGGTTTTCTTTGCCGTCGTCGAGCAGGTCGCCGACGCGGTTGATGGCATCTTTGAGGATGGACGCGCCTGCGAAGATCCAGACCCCGTATTCTTGGGGGATGAAAGGGATGGCGTTCAAGGCGGTGACGAACCCGGCAATCTTGCCGGCCAGCGAGAGGATTTTAAGTGTGTTCATGAGCTTGGCGGCGTGTCAACTTCAGCAGTCTTCCAGCACCCTCTTTTTCTGGATCATTTCGCGGTTGCTCTCGCACTCGCTCCGGGAGACTTTGGCATCAAGCTTGTTGGAAATTTCCGCCACGCTCGCGCTGACCTTCCCGATTTCCCGCTCCATGACTTGGAGCAGGACTTTGATTTCCGCCAGAGAGATTTCCATGGTCAGGCTCTTTTTCTCGGCGGCTTCCACGCGCCGTTCGAGTTCCTTGACTTTGGTGGGCAAATAAAGGAACGCCCCCGCCACGCCAGCGAGAGAGACGAAGGAAAGGATTTGGTCAAGAGAGAGGTTCACGAGATCACTCCACCCAGCGGGTTTGTTCCGAGTTAAACAAAATTCTTCTCGCCACGAAATCGTTATCCAGACTTCTTCCGTTGGTGCCCGCGCTTTTGAGGATCGCGAGCCGTTCGTGGAGGCCGATCCCCGCCGGGATGTTCGTGGTGTGGGTGGCCACCAAAGCCCCGTCGAGCCAGAACCTCACCCGCGCAACCCCGGCGTCTCTGTCGAAGGAGATTTTCATCCTTTGCCAAGCGGTAGAAGCCGCGATGCCCGAATCCGTCACCGTCTGCGAGCCCGCCGTCTGGTCGCGCGTCACGCAGCGCCAGTTGTCGTTGCCGTAGAAGGCTCTGGAATAATGGAACGAGACCTGATGGTAGCTGCCCAGCGCGTGGGTGCTCGTGGTGGCGTCGGTCAAGCCCACTTGAGCCTCGTATTCGTCAGCCGCATTCGACAAGACCGAGACCTTGACGCGCCACCACGACTCGTAAGTCAGAAAATCTTTGTCCAGATAAACGCCGGAGCTGCCGCGAGCCTGCGCGGCGCCGTTTGATGCCGAGCTTGTCGCCAGCCGGAGCATGGACATGCAACCGTTGTGGTTGGCGGGGTCAACGGACATCGTCGAAAGGTTGCCGCCGTTGGCGGTATTGACCGTCGCCCAATAGCCGCTCCCGTTGGTTGCGCCGTTGATGTAGTTGGTGCGCGAGACATTGCCGTGGTTGTAGGAATCGAAATCTTGGAGGAGCGAAGACTGGATACCGCGGTCGTCCCAGGAGAAGGATGCGTGAGAACTGCTGATGCCGTAGAGTTGGCGGTTGGTCAGGCTAATCGCCGGGAGCGGAGTCCCTGAAGTGTCGTAGAGCGTGCCATTAGCTGTGGCGACTGCACCGAGCCCGAGATTGCTGCGGGCGGCGGCGTTGGAGAGCCCGGAGAGGTTATCGGATTTAAGCATGTCGCCTGCGCCAGCGGAGACCCATGACCTGACACCCCCAGCAGTGGAGGACAACACATAACCGTCATTGGATGGGTTGCCGAGAGATGTCTCACGCGCTCCTACCACGCTCCAAATACCGTTGAATGCATCCCATGCGATTGATTGGCCGTCAGTCGTGCCAGAGGGAACATGAATAGAGCCGCTGGAAATGTGTAAGCCTACAGACTCTTCTGAGAGGAGGCTCGATGTCAGTTGCCCGTTCTCGGCGATCAAAGAGAGGTAGCCTGCGCCGCCGATGGGAAGGAGGTCGAGTTTGCTGCCGATCTGATTTTGCAAATCGTCAATATCCTCCATCGCGTGCGTGTGTTTGTCCTGCGCCCACGCCGTGCCGCTCCAAATATAATCTTTTGAATACCCTTGATTGATAGGTGTCGGGTTGTTTCCATCATAATCGGAGATCGTCACCGATCCGCTACCGAGCCTCATCGCCTTCACGCGATAGCCTTGTCGGATCACGCTTGGGCTGGGCAGCCGTATATTGAAAGTGTTGGTCGAAGGGCTGATGAACAGCGTTTGTCTGTTGTTCAAATATCCGTTGCCGGGTGGAGCGACAGGAGACACCCCATAGACAGCTCCGAAAGTGCCACCCGCTGTAATAAAGCTATCGTAAGCATCCGGACAAATGCCAGACCAATTTAGCGCGATATTTCCGTAACCATCCAAGTAGGGGTAGCCATATTTGACCCCGCGCTCGGAGAGCGATTGCTTTCCAGAAAGAGCGGATTGGATATTTGCCACATCGCCGATGAGTCCTTCGACGGTTTCTCCAAACAAGGACGAACCTGTCAGGGAACCGTCAGCCGCGAACAGAGGGATGGTGCCCACCGCTGACAGCTCCGAGAGACGAGGCATCATAGCACCCAGCGCGTCCGAGAGTCCCGTGATCGTGCTGATGGCTTGGTCGTGCGAGGTCGGCGTGAACGAGAGAGGAACCCCGGTCAGATTTGACCACGGATAACCGCCGCCCACCTGACTGGCGGGCAAAACGCCTGTCGCGTGGGAGAGCGAAAAAGCACCTGAGAAACTGGAGGCCGTCACAGTGTTTGCGTTGCTGATGTTTTTGCCACCTGCATCGAGGTCTGTTTTGAGTTTGCCGTTTTCGATGGGGGTGAGGGTGGCGGCCAGAGCCGAGAGGCAGGCCGTCAAGGCGAGAGTCAGGAGGGCGAATTTTTTCATAGGGTTCTCCAATGGTAGAGGTAGTCAACCGCAGCGGCGGGTGCCGCAGTGAAATATTGCCTGAACCCGAACGCGGTTTTGTTAGAAACAACCGAAGGTTGGATCAGCTCGATGTCGCCCGTGCCGACAAATTGCACGGTGCGTTCGGCGTAGCGGTAGCCCGCGTCTGGCAAAGGCGTGGCGAAAGTGATGTCGAGATAGTTTTGACCGGCGACAAACGGAGAGTAGCCCGAGCGCGAGCCGGGGAGCGGAGCCACGGTTTCGTCTCCGCGGATGATGTCGTTGTGGATCCAGACGGCGAAGGAGGTCGAGGAAGAGATCGAATCTTCCGAGGAAGCCTCGAACTCGCCGACCGTTTCGAGCTTGGCAGAAGTGCCCAAGGCAGCGGAGAGAGCCAGCGATGAAAGGTTGAGCGCGAAAACATAGATCGCTTTCTCGCCCGAGCCAGATTTCACGCCCTCGGCGTAAGCGAGGTAGTCGCCCGAATAGTCGCCTTTGAGTTTGATCCCGAACTTGAAAGTCGTCCCGTCGGGCAACTCGCGGACGACCCCGTCCTCGGTGCAATAGATATGATAGACGGGCGTGTCGCCGCGTTTCATCTCAATCGAGTTGAGCGTCTGGCGATCCAAGAGCCCCGCAATGAGCTTGCCCGTAGAGATGTCCATGTAAAGTTTTCGGGCATTGTAAGTGAGGGTGCCCG
>JAIFLJ010000175.1 GCA_020049135.1 bacterium
GTATGCGGTTATTGAGACACGGACGGGGAAACCCAGACACAGAATAGACCGAAACCTAAATCCTGATGACCTGTCTCTCTACTCTACTGTTTTTCGTAGTTTAAATCCTATGCATTTTTCTTTTTCTCTTCCCTTGTCGCTTGCCACTTGTCCCTTGTTGCTTCCTCCTTGGCACTGGCTTCGCCAGATTAGGTGAAATTGCTGGAGTTGAGTGTGGCATGAGAAAAAAAATAAAAATGATTAGTTTCGGGGTTGACAAAAAAGGGGAATCTTTTTATCGTCCAAAAATTATGAGGTTCCCAACTCTGACATTGGCGGCATTTGCGCTGGTTTCCACAGCATCAATATCATTTGCCCAATATGAACCCGTAACCCAAGAGGATGTGAAGAGCCGCGCTTTCACATTCACGGGCTATGTGAAGGAAGAATACGACGATAATTTTTTCACAGCCAACTCTACGACTGCGAAGGAAGATATTTTTTCCACTCTTGTGCAGCCAGGTGTTGTTTTCAATATGCCGCTTGACCAGACCAGCATAAGTGCCCGCTACCTGCTCGGGCTTTCACTTTATGCCGACCGTCCTGGCGATAATATTTTGGATGTGACGCACGATTTCCTTGGTCAGATCACGCATGAGTTTTCTCCGCGTTTTGCCGTAGATTTCAAGGATCAGTTCCGGTTCACTTCCGAACCCGAAATCAGGAGCGGCGGGGCATTTCGCCGTCGCCAAGGCGATTATTTTCAAAACACTTTTGCAGCTTTCGGTAAGGCGCAGTGGGTTCCCCGTTTCGGCAACACGATCGAATACGACAACATGATTGTTGATTATACCGACCCAGTGACATCCGATGGGCAAGATAGGATGGAGCACACGGTGGCACTTGATAACCGCTGGCAATGGCTTACGACAACGACAGCCATTCTTGGCTACCGTATAAACTTTGCAGATTACAAGTTCAACACGCCGGGAGCCGATAAAGATTCCACAGGCCACTATGTTTATGTCGGTGCCGACCACAAATTCACGGAACGCTGGGCAGGGATGATTCGCGCTGGTGCTGAATTCCGCTATTTCAACACTGGCATGGATCAGACAAATATCGGGCCTTACGCGTCAATCGGGACAGATTACGAATATGCGCAGGGTTGCAAGGCGGGCTTTAATTATACCCACACGATGAGCATGACCGATATTAACACCTACACAATCCAGACGACAGACACGCTGGCATTGAACATTTTTCAATCCATCACGCGCCGATTTGGGGCGAGGTTAGACGGAACTTACACGATGGGCTATTTGCAGGACACAAACATGATCGGTGCCGTGAAAGGTGCGAACATGCACGACAACATTTTCAATGTAGCACCAACGCTGGTTTATACATTCAATAAATATTTATCCGCCGAGCTGGGTTATTCTTATACGCGCTTGGATAGTGATATTGACACCCGCGATTATGATAGGAACCGCGTTTTTGTGGGCGTGCGGGGAACATATTAATTTACCTGTTGCATGGCTTGACACTGTCTGCCCCGATGCGTGGGGTGGTGAAAGGCTGGTAAAAAGGAGTTTTTTTGTTGGGCTGTTTTCGAGTGAAAACAGCCTTTTCTTTTTATGACCGACACCTCGGAAATGTCGTTGCACTTGTGGGACTATTGGCGCATCATCGCCAATCGTAGGCTGCTTGTTTCGGTCATATTTTCACTCGTCCTTTTGTCCACGGTTGTTGCGACATATTTCATGCCCAAAATATACAGGGCGTCCGTGACGATTCAGGTCGTGTCTGACAAAAAAGACATTGATGTTTTCGACCGCGATGGGAGCGGCGGGTTCGATCCATATTTCCAGCAGACACAGTTTGCCAATCTAAACCAGAAAGATGTTCTTTACCCAGTGATTGATGCGCTGCATTTGGGCGAACGCTGGGGCAAGCGTGACCATTACGAAGACCTGATCTACCCTAGGGATATAGCCTATATCATAATGATCAAGCGGCTCGATGTTAAACAGATACGGAACACAGCACTTTTGGAGATTCAATTTCACGACCCTTCCAAGCAGGAGGCGGCAGAAGTGGCCGATGCCATTGCAAAGAGTTACGCCAACATCAGGCAGACTCAGGTTAGGAAACAGATGACTCGCGGCTTGGAGCAGTTGGACGAGGAGGTCAAGAAGCAGGAGGCAGCCCGCCAAGTGGCGTTGAACGAGGTGGAGCGTCTCCGCAAGGAATACAATATCACGGAGGTCACGGGGACAGGTCTTTTGCGTGCGTCCGAGGCCGCGCCTATGGCTCAAGTGATTTTGCAGCAGAGGGAGGGGGCTCTTAGCGAGGCGAAGGTGGAGTTGATGGCTAGGCGCAATCGTGTGGAGAAAATTAATGAGCTAAGCCTGTCAGACCTACAAAACGCGCTGACATCGCTCGGCATCAAAGACGAGAATTTGCAGGCACTCCAGTCGCAATATTTCGGGGCGGAGGCCAATGTGGTGCAATTCATGAAGGAGGGCTACGATGTCAACCACCCGAAACTCCAATCTGCAGAGGCGCTGGTCGTCAAGCTTAAGCAGCAGTTAGATGGGCAAATTTCAGGCCTCCGCTCTGGTTTGCAGGTAGATTTGGCTACGCAGGAAGCTAGGGTGGAGCAGATGGAAAAGGAACTGGAAGAGTTCCGCAAGAAAACCATTTCTGACACGAGCGAAAAATATAGCGTGTTCCGCGAAGCGATGCGTAAGTTCGAGACACAGCAAGGGCTTTTCGACGCGGTTTCCACGCGCTACAAGCAGCGACTGATCGAGTCTGAAATATCGTTCACCCCGATCATTATCAGGAGCCCCGCCGAAAGCCTTCCTTTCCCGGTGAAACCAAACTGGAAACTGAACATTATCCTCGGTGTTGTTGTTGGTCTTGTTTTTGCGGTGGCATCAGCTTTTTTCATTGAGTACCTAGACACCAGCGTGAAATCAATTGATGATGTGGAGCGTTCATTGAAGCTCAAAGTTCTGGGCGTCATTCCCAAAGATGTTCCGCTGCTGAATCAGGAAGAGTCTGATTCGCCCCACGCGGAGGGCTACCGCATACTCAGGACGAAAGTCGAGTCTTTCAGAGCCAACTCTTCCATGAACACTCTCACAATCGTGAGCGGCGGGGCTGGTGAGGGCAAGTCCACAACGCTTTTCAATCTGGCTTGGGTTTGCGCTCAGAGCGGGATGATGACGATCATTGTGGACTGCGACATGTATCGCCCGTCTATGCACAAGTTTTTTAACACGGCCAACGACAAGGGGCTGAAAGACCTGCTTGTTGGCAACCCACCTTTGGAGGATGTGGTGCAGGGTTCCACGCTTCCAACGCTGCACTTTTTGCCGAGCGGACAGATAGACGGGATGCACGGGCTCATCAACTCTCGGAAAATGCTGGAGATAATAGCCGATCTGAAATCGAGGTATGAGTGGGTATTTTTTGATTCGCCTCCTATCTTGGGCGTGAGCGATGCGTCCGTGCTGGTTCGTTCGGTAGATTGTGCGCTGATCGTCATACAGCACAGGCGTTATCCGCTCAACATTTCGCAGCGCGTGAAGCAGGCCGTTTTGGAGGTGGGCGGGAATTTGTTGGGTGTGGTGCTCAACCAAGTCAGCACGGAGCAGGATGAGGTTTACGGGTATTACAATAGCTATTACAGCTATTACGGCAAACAGGCAAAAAAATCTGGCAAAAAAGTAAAGGTGCAGGGCGGTTTGCAGAAAAAAGTTTTTTCACAGGATCGGCCAACCAAAGCAAGGAAACCACAAAATGCGGAAGATTATTAAATTGTTTTTTTGGGCGGTTATCGCGGTGATGTCTGGTTGCGAGTCAACATCGCAGCAGTCACAGCCAAAGCCCGTTGAAACTACGCAGCCTGGCTTTACCAAAATAAGCATCCCAGACTCTTCTGGGCAATCATCGGAATCTTCTGAAGTATTTCAGGAACGCCCGACATCTAGGCACGCCCAAGAGATGATGGCGCAGTCTCGACCCGCACGCGAACCTGCCACAGCTTCTGTTCCTGAGCCACCTCCAATCAAAAAAACGCCTCCGCCAGAACCAGCCAAGCCACGCGCCCAAAAGGATGAGCAACCTGCTATGACTAGCTCCGGCGGACAGGCCGACAAGCTCAGGGTGGGGGACATGATCCGCGTGAAACTGGGTGGCGTGCCTGCTGAGGAGAGGCGCGATGAGGAATTTCGCATTAACGATGATGGGACCATCTCCATACCACACTTGCCGCCCGTGGAGGTCGTTGGCAAGTCAACTGGGGTGCTAGAGCGCCACATCGAAAAGCTGTACCGCGAGAAAAGGATTTTCACGCACCCGACTGTTTCTGTCATGGTGAGCGGGCGATTTGTGAATGTGATCGGCGAGGTGCGTGCCCCGCAGCGCATCTCTTTCACGAGTGATCTCACAGTCCTGAGTGCCCTGAGCGCGTCTGGTGGTTTCACAGAATATGCCAACAAAAGTGCTATCCGCATACAGAGGGGGAATCAGGTAATAACCGTTAATGCAAAAGCGGCTTTGAAAGACCCGAAAAAAGACATCCCGCTTCATGCCGGAGACACGATGGAAGTCCGCAGGAGCGTTTTTTGATCTGACGCCGTTGCCGCGTCGAGTTTTTTCGTATGGGTAGAGAAGCGGCAGACCAGTTTGATGAAATTCCTGGCGATATTTCTGAGCCGGAGGATGAGCATGAGCGGCATTATTGCCACAGGCGTTTGCCGAGATACGAGCGGATGCCGATGTTTTTTTCGCAGGCGATATTTTTTTCCCTGATGACTCTTCTTTTGTCTGGCCCTCTGCTTATGGGCGGGACGCGAGTCTGGTCGCAGTCAATTGTTTTGGCACTCGGTCTTGTTGTGGCCGTTTTTGTGGCGGCTAAAACAATCGTTGAAAAAAAGGCATCCTCTGAATTTTTTGCGGCAGATGTTTTTGTGGCTGGTTTCGTTTTTTATATTTTGTTCCACTATTTCAAAGCACCTTCGGAATATGTGGCGCGCTTGGAGCTGATGAATGTCGGGCTTTACGCCACATGTTTTTATGCAGCATCAAGGCATCTACCATCATCGAAGCACGCCCTTGCGCTGGCCGTGTGGGTGGTGGTGATTGCGTCTGCGGAGGCGTTTTACGGCATAGCGCAGTGGTATCGCGGAAGCCCGTTTGTTTTGTTTGATGTAGTGAGAGCCGCGCAGTACGGCGGGCGTGCTGGGGGGACTTACCAGTGCCCCAACCATTTCGCGGGATATTTGGAGATGGGCTTGGCAATCGCGCTTCCCCTAGTGCTGTTTTCCAAATTCAACCGCGTGGCCAAATGTTTTTTGGCTGTGGCCGTTTTATTGATGCTGTGGGCACTGGGGCTTTCGTTTTCGCGTGGCGGATGGCTGGCAACTGGCGGGATGATCGCAGTTTTTATCGTGCTGACAGTATGGAGGAACAAGCGCATTCAGTGGTGGCTTCCCGCCGTGGTCGGGGTGGCTGTTTTTATGGCTGGTGCTGCTGCGTATTTTGCATCGGATAAAATACGGAGTCGTTTTGATTCTATAACGACTGGTCAGGACTGTCGCCATCTGATCTATGCTGACGCAGTCAAGCTGGTTGGTTCGCACATGGTTTTGGGGACAGGCCCTAGCACTTTCCAGTACATGCACCCGCGTGTTCAGATCAAGCCGGATGCTTCTAGGTCGGTCTCGAATTTACGAGCCACTTACACGCACTGCGACTACCTGAATCTCCTGTGCGATTACGGCCTCGTGGGCGGAGCGTTAGCTGGCGGTTTTTTGATAGGGCTTGTATCGGCATTGCACCGCCAGCGATCCCGCATAGAGCGAAGGAACGATGTTGCGCTGTGGGCGGGTAGCTGCCTAGTGCTTGCCGTGATACTGTTACATTCTGTCGTTGATTTTAATTTGCACATCCCAAGCAACGCACTGACATTTTTCGTATTGGTAGGATTGCCGTTCGCCATTAGGACGCATCTGCCTGACGGGTGCGAGGTCTCTAGCATTTTGAAAAATATTTTTCGTCTAGCACTGCTGGTTCTGGTGTTGGGGTTTGCTTGGCTTGTTCTGCGGACTGGGGTGGGCGAATATTATTTCAATCAGGCATTGGTGGGAGCCAATAATCTCCCTGAGCAGACTCTCTTGCGCCTTTGCCGAGATTCTTTGCGTTGGGATTCGGGGCAGTATGCAGCCGCAGAACTCATGGGTGATGTGTTGAGGGTCAAAGCCAACAGGGAGCAAGATGTGGAGAAAAAAGCCGAAGTGGCTCAGGCGGCTTTGGGGTGGTATGATTTGGCTAGAAAAAACAACCCGTGGCACGCCCCAGTGTTCATCAAGTCGGCGTGGGTCATGAACCGTATGAAGCGGCACACCGAGGCGTATTTGTTCTTGTTGCAGGCGATCCGCATGGAGCCTTTCAACCCGTATTTCCACGAGGCTTTGGCGCAGCATTTCGGCATGGCTGGTCAAATTGCCAAGGCCAAAGAACGATACCAGTACATCCTTTCTTTTGCGGGCGCATCATTTTTTAGAGACAAAGAGAACCCACACACAAGGAGTTTAGATGCCTTGCGGAAGATTGACGATATGGGTGCAGAAAAGCCTATTTTGCAGCCTGTGCTACAGCCTGGCGCGGATTAGCGAATCCAGTCTAAGATTGCTTTGTTGCCTTTGCGCATAACATCCGAACGGCCTTCAGATGTTATGAGGCGACCCGACTCGTCAACCACCACCAAGGCGGGGATGCCGCGCACGCCGTATTTGCTAGAAAGCGTTCGGATATGCGTGTCGCCGTGGGGTATGGCAGGCCACGGCATGGAGTGTGAGCGCATGTATTCAATCATGTCCCCGTAAGAGCGGTCACTGGTTACTAGCACGACCGCCATATCACCTTTGTTGTCATGATAAAAATCAACAAGCTTGGGCGTGAAAGAACGGCATGGCGGACACCATGAAGCCGAAAAATAAAATGCTAGAACCTTTTTGCCCGAAAGCACAGTTTCTAGCGGGACAGATTTGCCATCGTGTCCGACGAGTTGCGTGCCGATCAGACTTTCCCATGCGGCAGGAATCTTGGCCTGTGCCACAGGGGATTCTTTTGATGACTCTCCATGCTGCTCTGTTTGTGCGGCAGCAGCGGATTTTGGCGGCTCGTTTTGCACAAGTTTCCATCCGAAAAATATGATGCCAGCGATTAAAAATGCAGCCATTATGTTTTGGTTCATAATTTTATCAGTGTTGTTTTACGGTTATTTAATTTTAGGTGGCTTGTCAATCGGCGGCGGTTTCACACTTGTTTCTTCGGATGAAACAGGGTTGGTGTCTTGGGTTTCAGATGGCTCCGTGGCTTTTTCTGGTTTCTCTGTTTTTTGTTTTTTTTGTTTGACGATTTTTATTGGCGGATGGCTCATGTGGCCGAGTTTTACGATGTCCTCCACATCGGTTCCGTCCAAAGTTTCGAATTCGAGCAGAGCTTCGGCGATGATTTCCATCTTGTCCCTGTTTTCAGAAAGTATCAGCTTCGCACGACCGTATGCGTCATCTATCAGGAATTTTATTTCTTGGTCTATTTCGCACTGCGTTTTTTCGCTGGAGTTACGGGCACGCATCAGATCGCGACCCAAGAACATGTACTCTTGGTTGTTGTCGTACTGGATCATTCCGAGTTTTTCGCTCATGCCCCACTCGCAGACCATTTTTCTAGCGTACCATGTGGCCTGTGCTATGTCGCCGCTTGCGCCGCTGGAGATGTCGCCCAAGAAAAGCTCTTCGGCCACGCGTCCGCCCATGGTGACGCAGAGGTTGTCCACTAGTTCCTTTTTGAGCATGTTGTAGCGATCCCTTTCGGGCAGCATCATCGTGAGACCTAGTGCGGGGCCGCGCGGTATGATACTGACTTTGTGCAGTGGGTCGGTGTGTTTGAGGAGGACATTCAGTATGGCGTGCCCGGCCTCGTGGTACGCCGTGGTCTTTTTCTCATCTACGCTCATAGCCATGCTGCGGCGTTCGCGGCCCCAGCGGACTTTGTCTCGTGCGTCTTCGAGTTCGAGCATTGTTATGGATTTTTTGCCGTGTTTGGCTGCTAGGAGTGCGGCTTCATTTATCACATTAGCCAGCTCTGCGCCAGAGTATCCAGGGGTTCCGCGAGCTATCACAGAAAGCTCCACATCCGCGCCGAGCTTCACATTTGCTGCGTGGACTTTGAGGATTTCCTCGCGGCCTTTCACATCGGGGAGGTTCACACGCACTTCGCGGTCGAAACGCCCTGGACGCATCAGTGCTGGATCCAAGACATCTTTGCGGTTGGTGGCTGCGATTATGATGACGCCTTCTTGCGTGTCGAAGCCGTCCATTTCTACAAGCAGCGCATTGAGCGTTTGTTCCCGCTCATCGTTGCCACCGCCTACGCCGTGACCTCTGCTGCGTCCTACGGCGTCAATTTCATCTATAAAAATCAGGCACGGGGCGTTTTTGCGTCCTTGATCGAAGAGGTCGCGGACACGCGATGCACCGACGCCGACGAACATTTCCACGAAATCGGAGCCGCTGATTGAGAAGAATGGGACATCTGCTTCGCCTGCGATCGCTTTGGCGAGCATGGTTTTGCCAGTGCCTGGAGGACCCACCATCAGCACGCCCTTGGGGATGCGCCCACCAAGTTTTTGGAATCTTTTGGGGTCTTTGAGGAAGTCCACGATTTCTTGGACTTCTTCTTTAGCCTCTTCGATGCCGGCCACATCTTTGAAAAAGACTTTATTTTTTCCTTTTTCGAGGAGGCGTCCACGGCTTTTGCCGAAATTAAACGGGCCTTTGCCAGTCATTTTGATTTGCTGCCTGAACATCCAGTAAAGTATGACTAACACGATTACGACTGGCAGTAACGAGATCAGACCAGACGCTATCCAGTTGGTGCTATAGCGGGTTTTGACTGGTATTTCCGCAGCGGCGAGTTTCTCGCCGAGGTCGCGGTTGAAATCAAGGTTGATCACCACTAGGTAATCAATTTCTTTGCCGCTTTCATCCTTGGCTGTTTCGAGACGCCCGCGCACCTGCTGCTCTCCAGTGGAGTGGTCTATGATGATTTCTGCCCCCTTTATCTTTCCCTCTTGGATGGCCGCGATAAAGTCGGAGTAGGAAAGCTCTTTCGTGCTGTTTGCAGTCAGTTGCTTGGAATAGAAGAAAAGCACGAGGAGCATCAGGCCAAGCGAAGTGAGCAATGCACTGCGCCAGTTAAACCCATCGTCTCCGCCCTCAGGTGTGGGTGTGCGGGCAGGCTGTTTGGCCGGTTTCTGTTTCGGGATTTTCGGCGGTTTGTTTTTTTCTTCGGGCATAAGGTTTAAAACTAATCACTTCGGGCGGCATAAAACAAGTGCGAATATCTCTTTTTCAGAAGAAATGTAATTTTTGAAAATAATTTCGACACCTGTTTTTGATGATAGTAATTGCTTGATGAAAGTTTGCCGCTGTGTTAGGTGTCTCATATATGTCAAACTCAACCTCGCCATTCTACGATACAAACAGAGTTATAGCCATCATTTTGGGAGGTGGCGCAGGGACGCGACTTTTCCCGCTTACCAAGGAACGCTCCAAGCCCGCAGTCCCCATAGGAGGAAAATATCGCCTAGTTGATGTCCCCATAAGCCTCGCCATCAACTCGAACATCAAACGCATTTTCTTGCTGACGCAGTACTTGAGTTCATCCCTGCACAGGCATGTGCAGCAAAGCTACCGTTTCGAGGATTACCAGCCACGCGGGTTCGTGGAAATTTGCGCAGCGCAGCAGACGGCTCAGAGCCTGAGTTGGTATCAGGGCACAGCCGACGCAGTCCGGCAGAACCTCATGCATTTTAATAACCACGACCACGATCTGGTTCTGATCCTCTCTGGAGACCAGCTTTACCGCATGGATCTCCGCTATATCTTGGCGCAGCATGTGGATAACCAAGCGGATGTGACCGTGGCCACTATCCCTGTGAACCGCGATGCTGTACCTGGTTTTGGCATCATGCAGATTGACCACGAATCTCGGATCACGCGGTTCGTAGAAAAACCTAAAGATCCATCCGTCATTGATACACTGCGGATACCTAATTCGCACGAGGATCTATATCTTGCCTCCATGGGCATCTATGTTTTCAACCGCCGCGTGCTGAAAGAATCCCTCTCGGATCTCGACCAGCAGGATTTCGGCAAGGGGATAATCCCAGCGCTGATTCAGAACAAGCGCGTTTTCTCTTATGTTTATAGGGGGTATTGGGAAGACATCGGGACGATCAAGGCGTTTTTCGATTGCAACCTTGGGCTGACCGATCCGTCGCCGCTGTTCAGCTTTTTTGATCCGACATTTCCGATTTACACCCGTAGCCGCCATTTACCTGCGCCTATCATACAAGAGAGCAAGCTCGTGCGCACGATGATTTCGGACGGCTGCCAGATAGCCAACTCAGAGATTACTAGAGCGGTGCTTGGCCTGCGTTCTAAGGTCGGCAGTGGGGCGAGGATAAGCAACTCTATCATCATGGGGGCGGACTATTTTGAGACGCCAGATCAGTTGAATATGAACGAGAAGATGAACCGCCCAGATGTGGGTATCGGGCGCAACACTGTCATTGAGGGAGCTATAATTGATAAAAATGCCCGCATCGGCAACAATGTTGTTATCAACCCGCAGGGCAAACCCGAAAATGTGGATGCAAGCAACTACTATATCCGCGAAGGCATAGTGATCGTTCCTAAAGGCTCGGTAATACCCGATGGCACGGTCGTATGATTCACATCAAAAACTTAACTTAAAAAATATATGGAAAAAAAATCGGACAAAAAAATGCTGGCTCTTTTCAATTCGAAAGAGGCAAAACAGATCAAGGAAGAGATTTGCGAAATCGGGCGCAGGCTTTGGGCTAGGGAATATGTGGACGCTAACGGCGGCAACATTTCGTGTCGCTTAGCACCGGGCTTATTCATTTGCACGCCCACGCTGGTGAGCAAGGGCTTTATGACGCCAGACATGCTCTGCCTCGTGGACGACAAGGGGAACCAATTGCTAGGAAAAATTAAGCGTTCCAGCGAAATAACCACGCACTTAGCCATCCTGAACGCGGTGCCTGAGGCCAAGGCCGTTGTCCATGCCCACCCTGTTCATGCTACGGCTTTTGCTGTTGCTGGTTTCGAGCCGCCCACATGTTTGATTCCTGAAATGGAAGTGTTCGTTGGCACCGTGCCGATAGCACCCTACCGGACTCCTGGCAGCCCACAGATGGCTGATGTGGTCGCCCCACTGGCGCCGAAACACCAGTCCATCATGCTAGGCAACCACGGCTTGATCTGCTGGGGCAAGAGCGTGGAAGACGCATATTTCAAAGTGGAGATTACGGATGCCTATTGCCGCACGCTTGTCGTTGCGATGTCTATCCCCACGGCATTCACGAGCATCTCAGGAGACGAGGTTAAAAAGCTCCTTGAAATGAGGAAAAATCTCGGTATGCCCGACCACCGTTTCAACTGGAGCGCGAGCCAGATAGCTGCGGAAGACCCATGGGAAGCCATGGGGTTCGGCGAGAGCTCTTGTGGCTGCGGATGTGGCTGTAGTTGTGGTAGCGGCGAAAAATCGTCCAAGAAAAAGGGCGGCGGCAAAAAATCTAAAAAGTAACACATGGGTTGGCGATGCCTGTCATGGAACTGGCAGGCTTCGCCGACTAAGCGGCACTTGAAAAAATATGGTTGAACTGGAACAGGACGAGTTCGAATTTGGCAAGTCACTGGAAGTTTGGTTTCAGCCAGTGGTGGAGATGGCTACAGGGACTGTAGTTTACCACGAAGCACTGATCCGCAGGAGTTGCTCCGAAAACATCTCATTGCGCCCATCCGTTTTTTTTCCTGCCATAGAGAGGGCTGGGAAAAACGCGCAGCTTGACCGCCATGTGATTGGCATGGTCGCCAGAAAACTAGCTGAATCGCAGGAAGGTGCCATAGGGGTGAATCTGACGGTGGCATCGCTCGCAGACGATGAGCTTCCAGATTATTTAGAAAATGAACTCCAAAAACACGGTGTTTTGCCATCGCGCGTGATCTTGGAAATTCACGAATCGGTCAAAAATCTTGATCGTGCTCATGGTTCACTTAGCCGCTTGCAGGCTGCTGGTGTGCGTATAGCATGCGACAACATCTATGCGGATTTGACTCCACTCTTCAGCCTAAAAGGCTGGACTGTAAACATACTCAAGATGGATGGGCTCCTGATCAAAGATATCCGCAATAACCCACTGCACCAAATTTTAGGACGGACTATTTTGGAGATTGCTGGGCTATGGGGAGCCACCACGGTGGCCGAATGTGTCGAGGATGCAGAAACGCTCTCTTTCCTGAAAACTTTCGGCGTCCATATGGTTCAAGGTTATCATGTGGGCATGCCCCAAGTGGGGCTGCAGCCGCCGACCGCCATCTAGCAGCCCTTGTTTCGTTGGCCTCTCTTTTTAAAAAGCGTTTTTTTAAGTAACTCATCTGAAAATAGGGGCAAGCGACAAGCGACAAGGGGCAAGGGACAAGGGAAGAAGAGCGGGAGCAGAAAGTAGAAGCGGCGTCCCGCCGCTTTCGGAAAGGAACGCGGTGCGTCTCGCCCGCGAGGTTAGGCTCAGAAGGTCAAA
>JAIFLJ010000234.1 GCA_020049135.1 bacterium
GTCCTCTACAAAACTTGCGGCATCTCAAACATGGATTACTTTTTCCTCAAACTCAGACAAATTTCGTTGCGAACCTGAAAGAGACCCAGTTCTTATGGAACCAAAAAGAAAATGGACGGGCGCAAAGGCAAAAATAAACGCAAAATGAGTGCGGAAGCCAAAGCAAAGATCGGGGCGGCAACCAGAGCTCGTTGGGCGAAGCTCAAGAGCGAACAAGCCAGTTAATCTAAACTCTAAGGAGAAATTATATGTCAGAGAAAAAGAAGGGTGGAAACCCAAAATTCATGAAACCAGTGCAGCCAGATGCTATCTTGGCTAAAGTAGTCGGTTCCGAACCGATACCTCGCACGGAAATAACAAAGCGTCTTTGGGACTACATCAAAAAGAACGGACTGCAAGATGCTAAGGTGCGAACGCAGATCAATGCGGACGCTAATCTTGAAGCGGTTTTCGGCGGCAAAAAATCGGTGACCATGTTTGAAATGACAAAACATGTCAGTCAGCATGTAAAAGCCATCGCCTAAACAACCAGTCGGAAATATTCAAGCCATTCTGGAAACAGGATGGCTTTTTTATTAAACACAGATTTTGCATTTCCTAACGCAAAATTGGGTTGAACTGAAAAAAGGAGTCTAGCTATGCCAACTTATGAATACGAATGCCTGAAATGCGGCAAGTCTTTCGAAACTATTCAGTCAATGAAAGACTCCCCGCTGAAAACATGCCCCAAAGACCTATGCCAGAATAAAGTATGGGGAAAAGGCAAAGTGAAAAGGCTGCTTTCTGGTGGCGCGGGAATCATATTCAAAGGGTCTGGTTTCTATACCACAGACTACCGAAGCGAAAACTATAAAAAGGGAGCAAAACAAGAGAGCGGTGCTCCCGCAAAAACGGCCTCCCCAGAATCAAAGCCCACCGAAAGCAAACCCGCCCCCGAGAAAAAGGCAAAAGCCGACAAGTGAGCCACCACCATATCACCACATGCACGAAGGTGGCGGCGCACGATCTGGCGGCAGGCAAACACAGCGAATGATGGCTGGCGGCAAGCCGCTCCTTTTCTTGTGCGCTGCTTTGTTCCTGTTTTTTTCGGTGAGCCAAACTTTTTCTATAGCAGCACGCCAGAAAGATTTTTCATTTTCATCGCAGGATGGGCGACTCTCTGTTTTTTGCCCCGATGTGGCAGAAGCTGAAACATGGTTTCGCCAGATCGAAAGCAAGTCTAGGCGCTTCGACTCGCTCATGCCGGACGGCGATAAATGGAAGTCACCCATTCACTTCCATGTCCAAAGCAAACTGGGCAACACTACTCCTTCGCTCAGGAGTAGTGCCGTAATCAAACAAGGACGATTAGTTTTCCATCTATGGATAACCCGCCCGTCTGAGTTGCATCGAGCCAATATAGAGGCAGCCATCGCTGAACAGTTTTGCTACGAGTTCGCTACACGCCGCCTTTCTCATCCAGAGCCCGATGGCATACTCCCGAAAATCCCGTTCTGGATAGTGGACGGCATGGGTTCACTGATTGAGCCATGGGATCAGAGGAACTGGGGTCGAGTGGTGCAAGGTATATCCAGAAGAAAAAAAGCACCTACGCTGGCGGCCATGGAATCATGGAAAAACCCCTCCAACGACGACTTGGAGCGAATCCTCCAACAATCATTTTCATTCTGGCTCGTGCGCGAACTTGTTTTTGCGCCCGAAGACAAAAGACGGCTGGCCGACTGGCTGGCAAACATTACTGCGCAAAAAGAAGAGGAGCCTATATTCTGGGGCGAAGACCCAGCCATCTCCGAAAAATGGTGGTGCTCCACTCTGGAGAAAAGCACGCGCGGCACTGTGTCAGAACAGTTCCTCACCTTGGAATCTTCACACGCAGAGTTGGTTCGCCTCCTTCCCACGCCTATGAAAGATATGCGGACGGGTGCTGTCCGCCTACTCATGCCACGCCAGATTTTCAGCGGCAGGCCAGATAGCCAATTTTTTTCCCAGCTCTCAGAGAAGCAGCGGCTCCTTCTGCAACTGGCCCAACGCTGCGACCCCGTTTACCAGCCCGTAGTCGAGGCTTATCTGGAAGCGTTCACATGCTTGCTGCTCAGGAAGGATGCAGCCTTCGCAGACAAAATACAGAGGGCAGAGCTTTTGACCAAAGAAACTCATGCCTTCCGTGCGGAGCTGGGCGAGTATATGGACTGGTTTGAAGTCGCACGATCCAACGCCCGACCAGAGTCGGATTTTGCCGCCTACTTCCAGCACCGTTCACGCATGGAAAGGAAGGATGCTGACGCATCCGAACTGGCTTTGTTCCGTGGGGATTAAAAACTAAGAAAGAGACTATGACGCCGTTCGAAAACCAGCTCCATCACACATTTGAAAACCCCGCTATTCTGCGCGAGGCACTCACGCACTCGTCCTTGCGGCACGAGGCAAGGGGCGACGGCTCGGACAACCAGCGCCTCGAATTTATCGGCGACGCCGTCCTGCAGATGCTTTGCACGGAGTTTCTGTTTCGCTTATACCCGCAGGCCAAGGAGGGTGAGCTGACGCAGCGTCGTGCGCAGATGGTGAACCGCCAGACCATGGGTTTGCTTGCGGAAAAAATGGGGCTCGGAGCTGAACTCTTCATCGGAAAGGGTGAGGAGTGTTCCGGCGGACGGACGCGGCTTTCAAACTTGGCCGATGCCATGGAAGCAGTTCTGGGAGCACTCTACCTTGATGGCGGCTGGGAGGTCTGTCGGCATTTTTGCGACACCGAGATGATTCCTTTTTGGAACTCGTTTTCTAACGCCGAAACTCTCACCAACCCGAAGGGGTGGCTGCAAGAAAAAATCCAGTCTCTGTCACTGCCGCCGCCAGTTTATAGTGTGGTCGAAATGCACGGCCCAGACCACGCAAGGCAATATATCGTATCGCTGGAATGGTGCGGGAAAGAGATCGGGCGCGGGACAGGCAAGAGCAAAAAAGAGGCCGAAGTTAATGCTGCAGCGACCGCATTACAGAATGATAGCTGGCTCGAACAGACTGGCGAACAGAGTCCAACTCCGCAAGCATCTCGCCCCACTTGAGGCCGTAGCGCAAAGCCAAGCGGCACTGCTCATCCCCATCGGACGGAAGCGAGTTCCTAGATGCGAAATCCCAGCGGCGCATTAGCGATTCCACACGGCGCAGCACCTCATACCCGTCTAGCAAAGACTTGGCTTCTATGGGAAACTCTTCTGACATAGCATCCAGTGCGCGGCGTGTGGACGGCTCCCAAAAACCGCGCCCCATCTGCCACGACTGCGCGGCGAACTCTACATCCATGATGCCGCCTGACCCAGTTTTGATCTGGCTCCACACGGGCTGTCCTTTGCCCCTCTCTTTTTCAACCATCGCACGCATGGCTATGACTTCAGGCCAAGTCTGCCAGCGTTTCCCTCGTTCTTTCCATAGAGATAAAAGCTGCTGCTGTATCGGCTTCCATATTTCATCCAGCCCACACACCTTGCGGTATTTCGCCAAAGCCAAAAACTCCCATGTCTGGGCGCGGCTCTCGTAGTATGAGACAACCGCATCCGGCGATGGTGTCAGAATCCCTTTATCACCTTCTGGACGGAGCCGCGCGTCCGCGCTGAAAAAGTGCCCTGAAGCCGTGCGCTCCGATAGAGTTTTAATTATGCTGGAAGCATGAGTCTGGCAGCCGCCCACGAAAACCATGTCCAAGTCGCTGCCGTAGCCCAGCTCTCTGCCGCCCCATTTTCCTGCCGCGAGGACGCACAGCTCATCGGCATTAGTCCAGCCCGCGATTCGGCGCACGCACGCATCGGCTAAATGTGAATGTTGCTCTTCCCTCTGCTCGTTGGTGATAAGCCCAAGGACATCCTGTATCGCAATGCGCAGACCTTCCTCCCATCGCCAGAGCCTCAGCTTTTCCACAGTTTCGATATTTAGTGCGCTCTCCCAGTAAGTTTTTGCATCGCGGCAAACATCTATTTCTTCCTCGCGGCATATCTCCTCCAGCCAGTCGGGATGCGCCACTAGCAAGTCACGGAAAAGAACGCTGGCATCAAAGAGTTTCAGCAAGAGCTGAAGTGCCTTGGGGCTGCCGAGCCATGTTTCGTACAGGTGTCCGCGCGAGCCGTAGCGTTCCACGAATCTTTCGAGCCCCACCATGACATCCTCAGGAGAAACCAGCGCTACCATTTCTTTAGCAAGCAATGGTTCAAGCCGTGCGAAAAGCTCTTTCGTGCGCGGAGAAATGTTTGCGAAAGCAGGGCCGGAGCGGAGGTTCTCCAGAACACGGAACCCGGATGGCGAAAGATTCGCCCACATCAAGTCGCGCTCCCTTGGACTTTGTTGTGGCGATGTCGGCGCTTCGCGGATCAGTTCGTCGAAATGGTGGCGCACAGTTTGACGCCGCTGCCTGCACGCCTCTTCGAACTCGGCCAAGCTCCCGAAACCGAGGCTCTGTGCTATTTTCCAGCGGGCGTCATAATTCTCTGGGATTTCGTGCGTCTGTGCTTCTTCCACCATCTGGATGCGGTGCTCGATGCGACGCCAGAAAAAATATGCTTCACGCAACGCTTCCACGGTCTCTTTTTTCATGAATGGAGACTGCTCCAGCATCGTCATGGCTTTGAGAGTGCTCCGTTCTTGCAAGTATGGGTGGCAGCCGCCGTGCAAGAGCTGTTGCACCTGCACGATAAACTCTATCTCGCGTATCCCACCTATGCCGCGCTTTACATCTGTTTCGCGGGTGATGCCGTCCAGCAACTCCGTCTCTATCCGTTTCTTGACATGCGAAACTTCTGCCAACAGTTCCGGCGGGATCATTTTCGGGTAACAGAAAGGCTGCACCCTCAACCCGAACTCGTAGGCCAGTTCCTCGTCGCCCGATACCCTCTTCGCCTTCATGTAGGCGAGCCGCTCCCATGTTTCCCCGAAAGCTGCAAAGTAATTCTCGCACCCGTCTAGCGAACGCACCAGCGGCCCAGCATCGCCATCGGGGCGGAGGCGCATATCTATGCGGAATAAAGACCCCTCGCCAGTTCGTTCGGCGAACGAGGAGACAAAATGCCTCCCCCATTGCTGGAACCACTCGTGCCGCGTCATGCGCGGCGTGGCGTCCCCCTCTTCCCCGTAAACTAAGACTAGATCAACATCGGATGAATAATTCAGCTCTCCGCCGCCCAGCTTGCCCATGCCCAGCACGAGGAAGGGCGTTCCTGGATCACCGCGCTTGCTTACAGCCTCTTTCCAACTCAGGTCTGCCGTGATCTCTATACAGAATGAAGCGAGCCTTGAAAGCTCCGTGAGGCTCTCCTGCATGGCGGATGCTTCGCACCAGTCGCGGAACCCGATCCGCAACATTTCGCGCCGCTTGAAACGCCTGAGCATTTCCATGGCTGCACGGCCATCACCTCCGCGAGGCTTCCATTCTCCCCACTCTATTTTGATCTTGGACAAGCTGCGTTCGCCGTGTCCTATCTTGGCTTGAGCAAGAACCCATTCACGCCACTCTGGAAAAGCGTCCAGCGAAGCGCGTGAAACAGGCGAGAAATCCAAAAATGCGTCCAGCGTCGGGTCAGGCATGGCGTAGAGTTGTCACCGTTTGTTTTTAGCACCATCCACCGCATGTTTTTTTGTGGTCGGCAAATGCTGGAGCAACCGTTCCTTCAAACCTTTTTGGTCAGGCTGTATCGCGTAGGATTTTTTCCATGCGTCAATGGCCGCATCTTGGCGATTTAGCTTCTGATAAACATCACCGAGGTGCATGTAAAGCTCCGCCTCGTCTCCAGAAATGGCTATAGATTTCAAGATTTTTTCTAGTGCTTGGGGATATTTCCCCTGGCGATAATAGACCCACCCGAGCGTGTCCACATAGGCACCGTTGTCGGGATCTAGCTCAAGTGCTTTTTGTGTCCACGCGAGTGCCTCGTTCAGGCGGATGTTTTTTTCAGCCCACATGTAGCTCAGATAGTTCATGGCTCTGTGGTGCTTAGGGTTCAATACTATGGTGGCCTGAAACTGTTTCTCGGCTCCTTGCATGTCGCCGCCTTGGTCGAGCAGGATGCCTCTTTCAAAAAATATCTCAGACCTTATCTGCTCCATGCCTGGCACTTGGCATAAAGCTTCGGCTTCATCCAAAAACTGGCTGGCCACCTTGAGGTTTTTTTGTGTCTCCCTAGCAAGCATGGCCTGAAATAAAATAGGTAACGGGGATTGGGGGTATCGCTTTCTTGCGGCGAGAACCGCATGCTTGGCTTGAGCGGCATTATTTTTTATTAGCAGAACTTGAATCCTGCGGATGGCCACGCTCACATCTGCCGTAGGCTTCTGTGCTGCCTTAGTCAGAAACTCCTCGGCCAGTGCCCACTCTTTGTTGCGGATAGCTATTTCCGCTAACATGGACAAGTCGGCATCGTGCTTCTGCGCTTGGCGGAGGCACGCCACCATTTTTTTGCGCTCGTTCGCTTGGCCGTATAGCTCTGCGAGCACTGAATAGAGGGCGTGGCGTTCCGGTTCGCGTTTCAGGATGTTTTCTATAATGGCGATCGCCTTCGACTTGTGACCCGCGTCTAGGTACAGTAACGCCAGCTTGTACCGTATATCGCTATTTTCAGGCTGGCGTTCCAGCCCACGCTCGTAGAGGGCGATGGCTTTATCAAATTTCCTCTCTATCGCGAGCAGCTCGGCTGTGCGCATGAGCAACTGGAAATCTTCTGGCGCAAGTTCCGCGCTGACACAGAAAAGCGGAGAAACTTCACGGGCGATGTCGCGCACAGACATTTTTTGGGTTTCGGTCAAAATCCGAGCATAAGCCTCTCCTACACCCTGCCAAAACTCGCTCTGGGCGGCGTGAATCCCCGCCCTTTTTTTGAGTCTGTCGAGTGCCGCGCCTGTATTTTTTTCACTCTTTTCGAGGTCATAAAGCATGGCATGAGCCATGGCATTTTGCGGGTCGCACTGGATCGCCCGCAAAAACGATGCGCGTTTTTTTTCCGTGTTGCCCTGTTCGTGCCAAGCCCACCCGAAAAGAAGATGTATTTTAGTATCTTCAGGGTTCTTTTCCAAAAGGGACTGTAGGCAAGTGATGGCCTTGTCCGTCTGTTTCAGTGAAAGGTACTGGTTGGCTAGGCGTAAACCGATTTCCGTGAGACTGGGGTCTGCGTCCACCACGGCCTGCATGTGCAGCAACTCCTTGTCAGCATCCCCTTGGTTTCCGGCAAGCTGGGCCGCCGCATAATTGCTTAGGACGGCAACCTGCTTTTCGGACTTGGCATCTAGGTCTAGTTTGGGTGGCTCCGTTTTTTTGGATAGTGGAGCGGGCTGATCTTTTGGAAGTGGTGCTGAGACTTGGGCGCGACTTTGTGGCAGCTCCCCTTGGCTTGCGGCAGGGGGAGTCCGTAGTTGTTGCCTTGCCTCTTTCTTAGGGGCGGGACAACCAGCAAGTCCGGCGATTAAGAATACCATCCAACAGGTGGGGCACACCCCACCCATCAGACGACAGCCTGTAAAGCCGAACCTATTCAATTGTTCAAAAGGGATTGCAAACAACCCAAGGCTTTTTAAGCCTTGTAACGCAAACGCTTCTTATGACGATTAGCGCGTCTCCGCTTGCGTCGCTTGTGCTTGTTGATCTTCTCTTTTCTGCGCTTCTTTAACGAACCCATGTCAATAAACCAACTTGTTAAGTGGATACTCGATGATACCTTCTGCTCCCAAACTCTTTAGCTTGGGAATTATTTCTCGCACTACAGCCTCGTCTATCACCGTCTCCACCGCGACCCAATCCCCGTTTGCTAGCGGAGAGACGGTCGGATTTTTCAATGACGGTAGTTGACTTAGCAGGTTTGGCAAGAAATTTTTTGGAACATTCATTTTTAGTCCGACTTTCGTGCGTGCGTTGAGCGCGCCCGAGAGCAGGAGCATGATGCTCTCTAGCTTTTCCCTCTTAGGCGGCGTCTGCCACGAATTCAGGTTAGCTATAAATTGCGGGTAGGATTCCATGATTACATCCAGAATCCTCAAATTGTTCGCTTTGAGCGAGGAGCCAGTCTCCGTGATATCAACTATGGCATCCACCAGCTCGGGCACTTTCACCTCGGTGGCACCCCAAGAAAATTCTACTTGGGCCTCCACGCCGTGGCGAGCCAAGTACTGTTTGGTCAAATTAACAGCCTCGGTGGCTATCCGTTTGCCCTGCAAATCTGCGGGCTTGTGTATGGATGAGTCGTTCGGAACAGCCAGCACCCAGCGTGCCGGTGCCGATGTGGATTTGCTGAAAGGAAGATCCCCGATGACATGCACGCGAGACTCGTTCTCGGCGATCCAATCTTTGCCCGTAATGCCAGCATCTAAAAAACCATGCTCTACATAGCGGCTGACCTCTTGCGCACGCAGGAGACGAACCTCCATAGACGGGTCGTCAATCGTAGGTTTGTAAGTCCGCGACCCGCACACGATCGAATAGCCCGCTTTTGAAAAAAGGGATAGCGTCGCGTCCTGCAAGCTGCCCTTTGGCAGCCCCAGTCTCAGCATCGTTACAGACGAATTTGTCGAGGTATTGCTCATTCGAAAAGGTGACGATTAGAGGCGGTTTCAAAAAAATGTCCAGATAAAATAAAGATAAAAACAAACTCGTTGCTTTCCGCCGGTTGCGCGTCTAAGGTACTACGAAAGATTTTGTGTTAAAGTTCCACTCAAAATGAACGAAAATAGATAAGAGGGGTGTTTGACGCCCACGGAGTTGATTGGCCATGAAAATGCGTTTATTTCTCATTCTAGCTTGGATGGCATTGGCCATCCAAACCGATTTTATTTACGCCGCCCAAGGGCAGGTTACGAAGAAAAGCTCCACTAAATCTGCCTCTTCAAAAACTCCGCCAAATCTGCCAGAAAATGCCCCACAACTTTCGACTTACGATGCAGCACGGCAGTACCGCCTCAACTATCTTCGCCCGCTTTTCTGCACGGTAATATTCGTGAATCCGGCTGGCGGCGAACCCTTCCGACTCGGCGGGTCAGAAAGAGACGAAAAATCTCCGGCACACCAAAAAGCTAACATGGACTCTGTCAGTATGCCGAAAGAAGATGCTGCATCTATGGAGGATGAATCTTTCAACTACTCCTTGCGCAGGGGAAAAACGGTTTTTAACATCCACCTCAAAGATGGGCGCGTGCTGAGCGAGTTTGCCTTTTTGAACGCCTCGGCTCGCGGCACTTTCTCGCTCTATACCTCACCCACCAAAATCCCGTCTGACAGCAAACAGTGGAAAATGGCGTTCAATGGCGTTCCTTTTGAGGATAAAAAAATGTTTGTGAAGAAGTTTGCGCCTGTCGAGGGGCAATATATCAAAATCGAGTTCCAGACAGAAAGCAACGGCAAGATCGCGGCCTTGAAGTTGTACGGTTCTGACTACCAGCTTGGATTTGGGCTGAAAAAGAAAAGCGATTTGCAGCAGGCCGCCCCAACGCAAGATGGCGAAGACCCCCAAACCAAAACAGCACCTGAAACTAATTCGGAAACTAAGCCGGAAACGGTCTGCATGGATGTGGCAGGGTTGCACACCAACTCGCGCGTAATTTTTGCCACATCGGGAACAGAGTTCGGTGATGCCAACCAAGTTTTGTCTGACAGCCCAGAGGCTGGCTACCTCTTCGGCTCTTTCGACAGAAACCCAGCTATGACAGTTGACTTCATGGAAACAAGAGAGCTGGAGCGCATGTCTATCCGCATGTCTGCCCCTGAGGGTGAACTCAATATTTATACTTTTGACAAACTACCAGGCGTGGAGGCTATCCCGCCCAAGCCCGAAGCGGCTGTCTGGTACATCCCGCGCCAAGAGTCAGTTGCGGGCTGGATGCCCATCTCGTGGAACCCGCGACTTTTCAAAAAAATACAGATGGGCGATGACGCTCCGAACCTACCGCCCAAAGGCGATGCATTCTGGAAATGGCTCAAGCCCATTAGCACGCTCATAGTGGAAAAAGCAGGGAGCCACATGCGTTACGCCCCAGTAATAGAACACGGCAAAGGGCGTTTTATGACGCTGCGCTGGTCTTTCGCAGACAAAGATAAAGCAGATAAACGCAGCCCGCAGCCTTTCGTGATACACCGCATCCAAGCCTTCGCGCAAGTCCCCGTCGAGCTGGCTGAGCCCATCCTGTGCGATATAGTTCAGCTCACCGAACCCGCGCCGAATCTCAAGGCTGGCATATCGGGCAAATCGGGAGAAGGTTCGGCTTTCAAAGACCACGAAAAAATACTGTTAGCTGGCGAATGTATGACAATAGACGATGCGGGCAACTTGGTGATCGTGCAAATGGCTGACTTGCCCCCGCATGTTGCAGAGAGCATAGGCCAGAGCTTGAGCGAATCCGTTGAGCAATCTTTGACTGCTACGGTGAACGATGTCGTACAGGCACCACTTGCTGATGGCGTGTCGAACCAGCTGCTGGGCGAGCCAGTAGCCCCTCCTATGCCTATGGAAATCCCCGATTCATCTAGGGATGGAAACGGGGGGAATTCATCCGACTCTTCACCGCCAGATGTGCCAGTGGCCAGCCCATGATCTGAGAGATAGTCTTGTAGGAACATCGCCCGTGCGTGGCACGCAGACATCCTATCAATACTGGGAACGCTCGCGTCTCGCAGGTCTCAGCCATCTATGAGTAAAGCGCATTTGTAAACTTGAAACGGCATGACAAACTCACCACAAAAGCACCTTTTGACTGTTAATGTCGGAAGCGGCCTGCGACTTGACCGATGGGTGGCCGAGCAATGCCCCGAAATCACGCGCACCAGGTTGCAGGTCTGGATCGGGGACGGCCTTGTCCTCGTTAATGGTCTCCCCGCAAAACCTTCCGTCCGCCTGAAAATTGGAGATGTCGTTTCGCTGAATCCACCTTTGCCCGAACCGTCACCGCTCACTCCAGAAGCCGTCCCGCTCGACATCCTTTACGAAGACGCTTGCCTGCTAGTGGTTAATAAGCCGCCTGGCATGGTAGTCCATCCTGCGCCAGGCCACCGATGCAGCACTCTGGTTCACGCGTTACTACACCATTGCAGCGGGGAACTCTCAGGTGTCGGCGGCGTGGAGAGGCCTGGCATAGTCCATCGCCTAGACAAAGATACCAGCGGCGCCATCCTCGTAGCCAAAACAGATGCGGCTCACCAGTCTCTCTGCCGCCAATTCAAAGGACGCGAGGTTAAAAAGATTTATCGCGCTCTAGTCTCTGGTGCCCCTAAAATTGTTTCCGGCAAAATAGAGCAGCCCGTGGGTCGCCATCCATTGCACAGGCAAAAAATGGCCGTCGTCTCCAGCGGGCGTTCGGCCACGACACTTTACCGCGTTGTGGAAAAAGGTGCTGCCGCTTCTTTCATGGAATGTGAAATTCTCACTGGGCGCACGCACCAGATCCGTGTCCACATGGCATGGCTCGGCTGCCCAGTCTTGGGCGACTCAGTTTATGGGAAAAAAAACACGCGCTACGCCGCCGAACGCCAGATGCTCCACGCGGCGCACCTTTCTTTCATCCATCCAGAAACGCAGAAACGGCTGGAATTTTTAGCGCCTTTGCCCGATGATTTCAAAAAACTGTTAGCCGAAATTTTAAAAACATGAACGAAGAGTCCCAACAAGCCAAAGCCGCACTCGCAAACCATTTGGAACAGCAGAAAAAAAAGGGCGTGAAACGAATCCGCCTTTCCCCAGAAGCCCGTGCCCGCCTCTCTGCCCCAGCCACAACTCCGGTAGCCGCGCCTACACGCATCGTTGAGTCGCGTGTTTCCAAGGCGCATGAAGCAAGCAAGCCCACAGCCCCTGCAAAACCTGACGCCCCCACATCTAACCCTGAGCCGCGCTTTTCCAGAGTGCGTGAAACACCAAAACCCACGACACCTGTAAAACTTCCCGCGACACCAGTTTTTTCAATCAGCCTCCCTGAAGGCGATAAAACTACTCAAGCGGATTTTTTGCGCATGAGCGTTATACAATGTCGGCGATGCGAACACCTAGCAGTTTCTAGAACGCAAACCGTGTTTGGCGTGGGCAATTTGGAGGCCTCGCTCATGTTCGTGGGAGAGGCACCCGGTGAAGATGAAGACTTGCAAGGGGAACCTTTCGTTGGCAAAGCAGGGCAGCTTTTGACAAAAATGATAGAGGCGATGAACATTTCACGAAGCGAAGTTTACATAGCCAACATCCTCAAATGCCGTCCCGATGTGCCACAGGGCAAATCTGGCAACAGGCAGCCCACGGCTCAAGAGATGGCGACCTGCATACCGTTCTTGAAAAAACAGATCGAAATCATTCGCCCGAGAGTTTTGGTTGCACTTGGTACGGTGGCTTTTCAAGGGCTTTTCAACGACACCACGCAGATAGGAAAAATGCGCGGAAAATGGCTCGAGTACCAGTCTATCCCGTGCATGATCACATACCACCCCGCATATTTGCTACGCAACCAGTCGCTCTCAGAAAAAAGGAAAGTTTGGGAAGACCTTCTCGAAGTTATGAAAAAATTGGAGTTGCCCATCACGGAGAAACAGCGCGGCTTCTTTCTATCGAAACCGCAGCAGACAAACTATTCAGAACAGGGCTGCTTCATCTGATTTTGGGTGAACCGCTTTGAAGTCAAATGAAACATTGACCGATTTTCAAGCGTGCCCCTGCCTCTAGCAGAGG
>JAIFLJ010000110.1 GCA_020049135.1 bacterium
AGCGCACCCTCGCCAAAATCAACTACCGCATCCACACCGATGCCATCCAAGAAAACCTCATTCCCACCACAATCACCAAGGCGCAAGCCACCGCCATCTACGCCAGCGAAGCCGACCTTCTTAATGTCGCCCTCTTCGGTCAGACCGCCAAGCAATGGCGTGACACGAATTCCGCTGCTGAAGGGAATGTCCGCGATCACGCCACGCTCGAGCAACTCGTCGTCCTATCCAACCTCGAAAGCATGAACTCCCTCCTCATCCGCCAAAGCATCGCCCCCGCCGACCGCCTGCAAACCCTCAACCAAACCGCCATTACCCAAATGAAAACCCTGCTCCGCTCCTCTGTCGCCAAACAACTCCCCGGAGGCAAGCCATGACTCCATCCTCCCTCCGCTCCGCCCCCGTCTGCCTCCGCGTTAAAGGCCCCTTCGCCTGCATCACACGCGCAGGAGGAACACCCCGACTTGAGGTCACCAACATACGAACCCCTCTAACCCCCACGAACGCACAAAACTGGCTTGCCTCTGCTCGCGTATGCGGGCATCTTCTTCCAACTCAAAAAAGATCATGAAGACCTATCCCGTTCAACTTGAAATCTCTGGTCATACCGCCATGTGGACACGACCCGACACTGGCTCATCGCCTGTCTCCTATGTCGCACCTACATTCAGTGCCGTGAAAGGAATTTTTGAATCTGTGTTGCGCTGGAAATCGGTGAATGTGCGGCCCATGAAGGTTGAGATTTGCGCACCGGTGCAATTCCATCGCTACACCACGAATTACGGCGGGCCGCTCCGTGCCAGCGATGCGATGAACAAGGGAGCATCATTTCAGTTTTACACCGTCGTGCTGGTCAATGTGTGCTACCGGCTTTACGCGCAGGCCGAGTTTGCCTCTCATCACAGTGACACCAAGTCGCCGCCCCACGCCTACCAAGAAGCTTTCAATCGTGCTTTGTTGCGCGGTTCGTGGTTTTATACTCCCTGCTTGGGGTGGAAAGAATTCGCCCCTGATTATGTCGGCCCGTTCCGCCCAGAGACGCGTGTCTGCGAAATCGAGAACCACGAACTGCCAACCATGCTGAAAATGGTCTTCGACAAAATGCAGAATGGCCAAGTGAAGCCGTCATTCTACAACAAGCGCAATCACGCCAACCTCCGCGTTGAGAAAGGAGTCCTCACCTATGCTTAACGAACTGGCACAGGTTGTAGATGCTCTGGACGCGGTTGGAATTGCCGGAGGAGCAAGGCATCAAAATATCCAGCCGATGGGGAAGAACGCGGATGTCCTCGTGGCGTTGCTGGGCGACAACGGAAAAATCCAGTCGGTCGAAGTTGTTCGCGCGGAAGTGGGACAGCATTTCCTAAAATATGCACCGGCTAACAACGGCCCGGGATTTCCCGGCTTCAACCTGCCAACGCCGATCAGAGCATTTGGCTCAAATGCTGCCGATGAACTGACGGGGACGATTGAATCTTTCTGTTCGCTCGCCAAGAACAAGAACGCGTCCCCCGCAGCATTGAGCGAGGCCATCGCACGTCTATTCAAGCTCTCAAGCCCCCGTGCGTTCACCGAGACGCAAGAAAGCCAGTTTCAGCGCTCTTGTGGTGAGTTGGTCAGGCAGCTTTGTGAAAAACTTTCTGGTGCGCCCCCTGAACTCACAAACTTTATGAGGCTGCTAACAATCGTTGGCACTGCCAAACCGACATTGCCCGTCTTTGCTGAATCGCTTGCGGAACAACTCGCGCACGGTGGCTCGGAATACGACCGCTTCGCGTTGCTGATCTTTCAACAAGTTCTTTTCGGGAAACTGGATTGGAGTAGGCGCGCGGCCAAAGTCGGGGCTCCTGACTATTGGAAGGAGAAGTCAAAACAGGACAAGGACGCGAAATATCCAATTTATTTGGATTTGGTTTCCTTGGGTTCGGGATCGCGCATCGCTCGGACTGACACCAGCGAACAGGTTAACGAAGCCCTGCTCAAGGCCGACGCAAGTTCAGCGAAACGAAAAGGTAAAGCACGCAACGTAGGTGTGGATGCATTCACAAGTGAATCTGTTGAACTTCAGGACAAGTTCCCAACACCCAAGGTGGCCGAGCTTGGGCCGGTCAAACTTTTCTCCGTCAACACCAAGGAAGTGCGCGCGCTGCACCGCTATGGCCTTGGCGGTTCAAAGGCGTTCCCGGTTTCATCAGCGCTCACGCAGCGAATGGATACCGCACTTCGGTATCTCGCCAGCGAGCAAAAGCGCGGTTCAACCTGCTGTGCTATTCCCAGCGCACAACCGGGCAAACGCGATTTGCTGATCGCATACTTGGAAGGGGTTCCGGCAGGCCGCGAACAATTGGCTGAAATGTTTGGCGGCGAAGCGCAAACTTTCTCTGACGCCGACTTCTCGGCCATTGCGCAGCCAGTTATCGAGATGCTGGAAGGCAAACTGGCTGCCAACGCCGAACTCAGGGTTCAACTCGTTGCCCTCTCTTCTCTGGACCCGGGGCGGCGGCAGATCAGTCTTAGCCGCCGGTTTCGGGTGAAAGATGTCATTCGAGCCGTGAAAGACTGGGAAGCAGGTGCTCGCAACGCGCCAGAAGTTTCGGTTTGGTTCTATGACAAAACCGCCAAGCAGTCCGTTTTTCGCTCCCATACCATTCCTTGTCCGCTTGAACTTGCCGCGACAATTAACTGGGTTTGGAGCAGTAATGCCGATGGTGGATTTACCTGCAAGTATCAGCGGGCGGTATCAGTTGCCGACGCCTACGATGTTTTTCTGGCTGACGCGCAGTTGAGCCAACCCAAGGCCAAAGCTGCATTGAGTCTCCTGATCGACAGGATGAGCACCGTTTTGGCCACTGTTGCGGACATCAAGAACCGACAGGAGTGGCTCAGAAAGAGCAAGCCGACTTTGAGCGACGCTGTTCGCTGGCAATCGGTCAAAACCATCGCGCTTCTCGGAATTCTCCTTCACCAACTCGGGCACCACAGAAAGGACTTTATGCAAGAACCTATGACCCAAATCGGACGACTGCTCGCTCTGGCGGACAGCCTGCATCTGCAATACTGCAAACATGTGCGCAAAGGCGATTCGCCATCGCAACTCATCGGCAACGCTCTGTTCAACACCGCCCTCGAACAGCCGGTCTTTGCGCTGGCGCGATTGGCGGAGCGATTGACTCCATACCAAGCTTGGGCACGAACATTCCAAAGTAATGATCCGGAAGCTGGCGTTGGCTTGGTGAAGTATTTCCTCGGCGAAATCGCGGCCTGCACCGCTGCGATTCGACTGGCTGAATTGCCACAGCGCATGACCGACGCCGACAAAGCAAAACTTTTGCTCGGCTACCTTGCCGATCACCCGAAAAACTAAACCACCAAACAATAACCCAAGACAAAAATCCGATTTATGAATACAAACAACAATGATAACCTCGTTCCCCGCATCACTGGACTCCTAATTTTGGAAGTCCGTAAATCCAACCCCAACGGCGACCCGGAACGCGAGAGTTCCCCGCGCCAGCGCCCCGACGGCAAAGGGGAAATCTCCCCTGTCTCCGTGAAGCGAAAACTCCGCGATCTCGTTCTTGAAAAGGAGGGTGTGGTATGGAGCGAGACAAAGACAGCACTCGGCATTTCTGATGACAGGTTCCAAATTTTAGAGAGCCGTGGGCGCAACCGTGATGAAATCAAAAGAAAAATGGAGCCGAAGGATGGCAAGATCGGACAGGATTTCATTGACGCCTACTGGGACGGGCGCCTTTTCGGCAACACATTCCTTGAGGAAGGTCAAAAGGACACAATTCGTGCCGGCGTTGCTCATTTCGGCGTAGGCGTTTCTATCGCTCCAATTGATATCGAGTTCTCTACTTGGACCAGTAAGTCCGGCGTTGAAGATGGAAAAGATCGAGGCATGGCACCGATGGCGTTCCGTGTTGTGAAGCATGGTCTGTATGCCGTTCCGTTTTTCGTGAACCCGAACCAAGCGCATAAAACCGGATGTACAAAACAGGATGTGGATTTGATGTTGCACCTGCTCAAGCACACCTACGCCAGCACTCGCTCGGTTGTCCGCTCAATGGTCGAGGTCGTTCACGCTCACACGCTTACGCACAAGAGCCGCGCAGGTTCGGTTTCTGACTTCGCATTCATTGACGCCTTTACTCCCACGAAGCTCGAAAAGGCTTCCGAGGCGCTGGCAGACTACGGCACGCTTCCAACATGGGAGAAGATCAAAGACCTCCCTGTTCGCCCCGACAGCAAGGTGACATTTGGGCAATGCGGAGAATACCAAGACTACGCGCTCTGATTTTATGCCCATTGGTAAATCATGCCTCTCCGCGTCCCGAAGGGACATCGTGAAAATAGCCCGGCGTTTTAACGCCGGGAAAACGAACGGATCGTATCAGTCCCGAAGGGACGGCTGACTGCATTATCCTATGTCTTATGTGAGTTCCTATTATCATTGTGTCTTTAGCACCAAGGAACGACGCCCGATCATCGTGCCCACGCTTGCTGAAAGGCTTTGGCCCTTCCTCGGTGGCATTGCGCGTCACCATCAGATGAAGGCCATCGAAATCGGTGGAGTGGCGGATCATGTCCATCTCCTGCTTTCCCTTCCGTCCACATTCGCCATTTCCAAGGCCATGCAACTAATCAAGGGCGGTTCGTCCAAATGGATTCATGAAACCTTTCCCGAACATCGGCTTTTTGCGTGGCAGGAAAAGTATGGCGCGTTCAGTGTGAGCGTGTCGCAGTTGGACAAAATCATTGCCTATATAAAAGGCCAGGAGGCGCATCACAAAAAGATATCGTTTCATGAGGAGTTTCTGGCACTGTTGAAAAACCACCGCATCGAATATGATGAACGCTATCTTTGGGAATGAACATCAACCGTCCCTTCGGGACGCGAGATTCGTTTGCATCCAACCCGGCGTTGAAACGCTGGGCTATTCTCGCGAGTGCCTCTGGCACAAACGAGAGCCAGAATGAGCCGGAGAAGTAATGCCGACTGAATACAATCCAATCAACCGATGAACCCTGAACCTCTCGCCCACAGTGCCCGCAATGGCATGTCAGAACAGTCGTATCGTGACCACGCGGGGAATGTCCTGCGCTATTCCAAGGCGTTTGCTGATGCTGCGGCAGTATTTTCGCCAAAGCAGCGCGAGGCGTTCGTGGCCGTGGTTGAGTCGGCTGCGGCTTACCACGATCTCGGCAAGTTGGACGAGGTGTTTCAAGATGTCCTGCGCCACAACCGCCGGACAAATCGTGGCTTCAATCACGTTGACGCGGGCACGGCTAATTTGTTGCGGCAAAAAGCCGGCGAAGCCGCCGCCATCACATTCGCTCACCACATCGGCTTGCCGAGCTACAAACACCAGATCAACAACGATAAGTTTCGCAGTTACGGCGTAATCGAAGGCGTTCAGCTCAGGCAGCATGAACGAACCGACGAGCAATTGTCGCACTATCTCGACGAGCATCATCGCTTGTTGTCTGCCGTCAAAGTCAAGGCGTGCAAGCTCGACACAGGCTTGCTTCGCCGTCTCGCCCTGTCCTGCCTCGTGGACGCCGACCACTCGGACACGGCACGGCATTATCGGAATGAGCGCGAAGTTCCCGCTCCCGACTTGCACGCAGCGGAACGGTTGGCGCGGTTAGATGAATACATGACCGGGTTGTCGGCGAAGAATCCGCCAGAGAATAACCGTGAACAGCAGCGGCTGAAGTTGCGGCAGGCGGTTTATCGCGCCTGCCGTGAGCGAGAAGTCAAACCCGACGAGCGCATTCTTGCTTGCGACAGCCCGGTTGGCACGGGCAAAACCACCGCAGTTATGGCGCACCTGTTGCGGGTGGCGGCGGAGCGCAAGTTACGCCGCGTATTCGTCGTGTTGCCGTTCACCAACATCATTGATCAGTCGGTGGGCGTTTATCGCCGTGCGTTGTGTCTGGCCGCCGAGTCCAAGGAGGCCATGGAGAATGTGGTCGCCGCGCATCATCATCGAGTGGATTTCTCCAGCTATGAGGCGCGAGGCCTTGCCGCGCGATGGGATTCACCGATTATCGTCACCACTGCCGTGCAGTTCTTCGAGACGCTGGCCGCTCGGGACACGGCTTCGTTGCGAAAGCTCCATCAGGTGGCTGGCAGTGCCATCTTTGTGGATGAGGCGCACGCCGCCGTTCCGCCCGCGCTCTGGCCGCAGATGTTTCGCTGGTTGCGGGAACTTTGCGACGATTGGGGATGTCAATTGGTGCTGGCTTCCGGCACTTTGCCTCGTTTCTGGAATCGCCCAGGCTTTCTTCAAGAAGAAGAACGGCTCGAAATTCCCGATCTCATCAAGACGGAAGTCAGGGATAAGACAATGTCCTTCGAGGAGAAGCGAGTTTCTATTTGCAGAGAACCGCGAGCCCTTTCCGTCAAAGATCTTGCTAAATTTGTTTCCTCTAAGCCCGGCCCTCGGTTGGTCATCTTCAACACGGTGCAATCCGCCGCTGTGTTCGCAAATTATCTGCGGGAAGATTTAAAGCTCGGCTTCAATGTCGAACACATCTCCACCGCTCTGACACCCCATGACCGTTCCGAAACTGTGGAACGAGTGAAAAAGCGGCTTGCGTCCAATGAAGTGGATTGGACACTGGTGGCAACGAGTTGCGTAGAAGCAGGTGTGGATTTTTCGTTCCGCACCGCGTTCCGCGAAAGCTGGGGCTTGGTGAACCTGCTGCAAATTGCCGGTCGCGCCAGTCGTTCGGGCGAATACGACGACGCAGAGGTTTGGGATTTCCGGCACGATGCTGGTGAAGGATTCTCGCTCCATCCGCAGGCGAAACTTTCGCGGAGCATCTTGGAGCAAGTATTTGCCGAGTGCGGGGGCAAGAATCGTCAGCCCAGCCCGGACGATTGCACGGATGCAATCCAACGCGAAATCCTCCAAGACCACGGCGAAAAGTCTTCGCGCATGAAAGAGATTTTCCAAGCGGAGAAGGATGCAGATTATCCCGAGGTCGCAAAGTTATGTCGGATCATTGATGCCGCCACCCAAACAGTTGTCGTCGAATCCAACCTGATTCAGAGATTGGAGAATACCGACCGCAGTCAGTGGCCTCATTCGCGAGAATTGATGCTTGGAAGCGTGCAGTTGTGGGGCAACCGTTTGGACGCAGGAAAACTTCCAGTGAAACCAATGGGCCATGACGGCGAACTGTGGGCGTGGATTGGAGAATACAACCCGTTCATCGGATACATGGCAGGAATCCTGCCTCTTATGAAAGCGCAGAAAACAGGTATAGATGTCTTATGATTCCCCTCCTCCTCCAGATTGCAAACACCGCCCAGAAACGGGATCTCCCGTTTCTGGTGGTCGGCGGTCACGCGGTCATCCTTTTGGGTGTCCCTCGTTTTACCAAAGATCTCGACCTACTCATCCCCGACACCCACTTGGCGGCATGGACAGAGAAACTCGAATCTATGGGGTATCGGCAGACGCATCTCGTCCACGCCTTTGCCCAGTTCCAGCACGGCGACCCGCTATCCTACGCCCCCATAGACCTCATGCTGGTGGATGTCGCGACTTGGGAAAAGCTGGTGGCCGCATCCCTCCGCAAGACTGTCGCCGAAAATTGGGAAATCCCGATACCAGCCCCAGCCCACATCGTCGCCATGAAATTGCAGGCAGTCTCCTCCCCGCACCGTAGGCCAGGCAATTCCGATTGGTCTGACATCCTCGACATCATCAAAATCCACCACCTCTCCCTAGACGATGAGACCTTCCGATCCATCGTCATCCGCTACGGGGGCATCGCCGCCATCGAACGGCTAAAAAAAGATTTGAGCTATGGCAGATAATCCCGACCTCCTCTTAAATCTTCCAACCTTTGAGGAGCCTCTGCCTGACTCCCGCTTGGCACCATTCGATTGGGAAGCGTGGATGCAAGAAGTCGAAGCCGCCCGACAAGAGTGGGTCAAAAATTACGGGAAGACCGTCCCTCAAAGTGATCCCCCCGAACCTAGACCCAGTTTCATCCTCGAATGAACCCACGGCCACCATCCCCAGAACTCATCCCCCTCTCCCTCCTCAACGACCTGCTCTATTGCGAACGCAGGGCAGGATTGAAAATGCACGAAGGCGTCCGTGGTGCCAACGAACACACCCTCCTCGGCGATATTCACCACGAGCACGCCGACCTCCCTGGCTTCGAGCACCGTGCAGGCTGGAAACTTCTCCGAGCCCTCCCCGTCTGGTCCGACTCCCTCGGCCTCAACGGCAAAGCTGACATCGTCGAGGTCAAAGAATCCAAAGGCATCATCACCGAAGCCCGCCCCATCGAATACAAGTCGGGCAAAAAATCCAAGTGGCTCAACGACCGTGTCCAGCTCTGCGCCCAAGCCCTCTGTCTCGAAGAAATGCTCGGTATTGCCGTCATCGAAGGACTGGTCTTTCATGCCCAGTCGCAACAGCGCACGCTCGTCCCCATGGACTCTATCCTGCGCGAGGAAACGCATCGCGCCATCACCGATCTTCGCGCACTTTTTGATTCCACCTCCGTCCCGCCCGCATCCCTCAAACCGCAATGCGACGGGTGTTCCCTCCGCGACATCTGTCTGCCAGAGAGTTTTTCTCCTCGCCGCTTCAGCCTCTTCACCGACCCAGCAACCCCGTAGCGATGTGCCCGCCCTCGTCTAGCAACTGGAAATAGCCATGCCCGAAGTCATCCAAAATGTCCTCTACCTGACCACCCCGGGTCTCTTTATCCAGAGGGATCACCTCACCTTCCGCATCGAGCGCGACAAAAAACTCGTCTTGTCGCTCCCCATCCACCATGTCGAAAGCGTCTGCGTCATGAGCCACGACACCATTCTCACCCACGGAGCCATGCAACTCGCCATCGAAAACTCCGTCCCCGTCAATTATCTCGATGAACACGGGCGACTTCACGCCCGCGTCACAGGTGTCCCCGACACCAGCGTCACCCTGAGGCGTGCCCACTTCCGTGCCGCCGATGACCCCACGCTCACCCTTCGCGTCGCCCGCTGTTTCGTCGCTGGCAAACTCCACAACGCCCGCAACTCCCTCCTGCGCGGCGCCAGAGAGACCGGCGACCCCGTGGTCGCCACAGAAATCACCGCTGTCTGTGACGCTCTAGCCCGCCTCATCACCCGCCTTCCCGAAGCGGATTCCGTGGATGCCGCCCGTGGGATCGAAGGGGCGGGTGCCCAAGCCTACTTCGCCGTCTTCGGGCATCTTCTCAAACAACAGCAGTCCGATTTCCATTTCCGTATCCGTTCCAGACAACCCCCTCTCGACCGAGTCAACTGCCTGCTCTCCTTTCTCTACGCCCTCGTGCGCCACGACTGCATCTCCGCCCTCACCGTCGCTGGACTCGACCCCTTCGTCGGATTCCTCCACGCCGAGCGTGCCAACCGCCCGTCACTTGCCCTCGACCTCATGGAAGAATTTCGCCCTTGGCTCGCCGACCGACTAGCAGTCACGCTTATCAACCGTCAGCAGATCAAGCCATCGGATTTTGTGCTTCGCGAAGGCGGAGCCGTGGAACTCAGCCCAGACGGGCGAAAAACCATCGTCAAAGCCTACCAAGAACGAAAACGCGAATCGCTCCAGCAGCACATCCTCAATCAACACATCGCCATCGCCCGACTTTTCTTCGTCCAAGCCCGTCTTTTGGCTCGCCTTATTCGGGGCGACATCACAGAATACACCCCGTTCATACCGAGGTGAACCTATGCTCGTTCTAGTCACTTACGATGTCGCTACATCCGATGAAGGCGGCTCACGCAGGCTTCGGCGCGTGGCCAGAGCCTGTGCCGACTACGGTGTCAGAGTTCAGAAATCCGTATTCGAATGTCAGATCGGAGCGAAGGAATGGGTTCAGCTCAAAACTAGGTTACTACAAGAAGGCAAGTTCGACAAAGATTCCATTAGATTTTATTTCCTCGATTCTTCAGCCGCTGAAAAAACCGAGCACCACGGCGTAGCGCAACCCGTTGATTTCTCAGAACCGCTTATCTTATGATTTATTCCCCGCGAACCTCTGGCGTTGTCCCGCTTCGCACCCTTTCGCAAACTCGAAAAATGCTTGTGCATCAAAGAGTTGATGGTGATCTTTGACAGTATAAAATTCGGAGTGGCGCACTTGTGCTCCTATTTCGCAAAACAGGGGTTGCAACTCTCTATTTTTCAGGTAGTTGTGATCCTTGGGATCGCCCCGTGAGAAATCACGGGGCGCGGATTGAAACCTCACCCGAATGTCGTCGAACACATGGAGAACATATCGCCCCGTGAGAAATCACGGGGCGCGGATTGAAACTACCTTTTCAGGTGGTGTGCAAAATGCAATAAGAATCGCCCCGTGAGAAATCACGGGGCGCGGATTGAAACCGATGCTGTCGAACTGCTACTGGCCTGCGGCATACATCGCCCCGTGAGAAATCACGGGGCGCGGATTGAAACCCGAAAACCGATTACGCTACCCGAAGGACTGGAAGATCGCCCCGTGAGAAATCACGGGGCGCGGATTGAAACAGAAATGCCACAACAGCCATGACGCCAATGCACGCATCGCCCCGTGAGAAATCACGGGGCGCGGATTGAAACCATGAGCGTGGCGATTGCGAAGCACATCATTTCCAATCGCCCCGTGAGAAATCACGGGGCGCGGATTGAAACTGCACCCATTTCTCCATCGTCCAACAAACAATATATCGCCCCGTGAGAAATCACGGGGCGCGGATTGAAACTCGTTTTTGGCATTCGTCATAAGGAACAGAAAAAATCGCCCCGTGAGAAATCACGGGGCGCGGATTGAAACACAATTCTTGTATTTAGGACAGTGGTATTCTTCTATCGCCCCGTGAGAAATCACGGGGCGCGGATTGAAACAAAAACAGTCACGACACAGCCCGTCCTTCCCTAAAATCGCCCCGTGAGAAATCACGGGGCGCGGATTGAAACACGGCAACCGTGTCTGGCGGATCGATTACCTCAAATCGCCCCGTGAGAAATCACGGGGCGCGGATTGAAACGACCTTGGTTGCTGAGGAGAGGAAAGCGTTTAGCACATCGCCCCGTGAGAAATCACGGGGCGCGGATTGAAACGCCGCACATGATGTCGAGCGAGTCGAGGTGTGTGATCGCCCCGTGAGAAATCACGGGGCGCGGATTGAAACTCCGCAAATCGGCTTATGTCCGCGCTGCGCAGCGCATCGCCCCGTGAGAAATCACGGGGCGCGGATTGAAACGTTGCTGGTCGTAAAGACAGGCGATCCCATGAAAATCGCCCCGTGAGAAATCACGGGGCGCGGATTGAAACCAGCCTCCCTCACCACCAGCGGCTGCATCACGCCAATCGCCCCGTGAGAAATCACGGGGCGCGGATTGAAACAGCGTTGAACTTGTCAATGTTGGCTTGCCTCACAGATCGCCCCGTGAGAAATCACGGGGCGCGGATTGAAACTGTAAGCAGGCCCTTCTTCTTCCTTTGATTCCAATCGCCCCGTGAGAAATCACGGGGCGCGGATTGAAACTTGGATTTAGCCTCGTCGTCATCTCCGAATACCTATCGCCCCGTGAGAAATCACGGGGCGCGGATTGAAACCCACACAGGATGCTCCAGCCTCTTTGTCTCTGCCATCGCCCCGTGAGAAATCACGGGGCGCGGATTGAAACGTGTGGCATTGTGACATGATGCCAGAGAGCCACACATCGCCCCGTGAGAAATCACGGGGCGCGGATTGAAACGTCCCCGTCAGTATCATTTGGACACGCTCTGCCAATCGCCCCGTGAGAAATCACGGGGCGCGGATTGAAACCATGACATAGGGTTTCAGGTGCGTATTCCACAACATCGCCCCGTGAGAAATCACGGGGCGCGGATTGAAACAAGTGTCGTTGTAAAAACCCTTCGTGAGCTTTTCATCGCCCCGTGAGAAATCACGGGGCGCGGATTGAAACATCAAATCCCGTATGTTAGCGAAGCGTATAGGTTATCGCCCCGTGAGAAATCACGGGGCGCGGATTGAAACAGTAAAAAGGATTCACTGTTCGGTTCTAGTATCTATCGCCCCGTGAGAAATCACGGGGCGCGGATTGAAACATCGATGTCGCAATGGCGATAGCGACAGGAACGCATCGCCCCGTGAGAAATCACGGGGCGCGGATTGAAACACTTCCAATGTCGCTACACTCACAATCGCTGGACATCGCCCCGTGAGAAATCACGGGGCGCGGATTGAAACTCCATAACTCATAATTTCCATTTGATAGTTTTTCATCGCCCCGTGAGAAATCACGGGGCGCGGATTGAAACTAAAATACTGCTTTTGCAGTTTATTCACATCAATAATCGCCCCGTGAGAAATCACGGGGCGCGGATTGAAACAAATGATGCGTGCGATAACTGGGTAAAAAAAGAGATCGCCCCGTGAGAAATCACGGGGCGCGGATTGAAACCCAGTGGTCAGTGTGGATGGGTGGGCAACGATTAATCGCCCCGTGAGAAATCACGGGGCGCGGATTGAAACATTGACCCTACAGCCCTTTCCAACCCGACGCGGAGGGGTGTGATTAAAAGTGGGTGAGGTGAATCTCTTTCTTCTCGATAATGCGGGATACAGAGGGAGAATGCCTCCAACTACAGTGGCGGGCTG
>JAIFLJ010000264.1 GCA_020049135.1 bacterium
ATTCCATACCTCCCACACTGCCAGACAAAGAGCACGCTATTTCCCAACTCTGGTTTGCTCTACCTCACCCACTTTTAATCACACCCCGTCTGCTTTTGGGATTATTGGTTGCCTCCTTATGTGGCACGATATACCATATGACTATGCGGTCACTCCTCGAACAAAATAGGCGGGAGCTAATTGCGCCTTATTTGATTCCAATTCATGCTTTCTGCTTTTTGCGCTGCAATGAGAAATCTCCGCGATTTATATTCGCATGCCGCTGTCCGCACAACGACTGGAAGCAGCCAAAAGGTCGCAAGCATCCAGAAAGAATGACACTCCACTATGTCCTGAGAGGCTCTGCACAATACACTGACTGGACAGGAAAAACGCACCGTGTGCAGACTGGCGACACATTCCTTCTGCACACGGCCAAATTCAAAATTACCCCAGATGGTGATGATTTTTTTCAACAGATATTGACTTTCGATGAAACCACGGCATCACACCTAGCTGACATCCACATTCTGGACACAGAAAAACCAGTGGCTCATCCAGGGCTGCACATTTCGCCTCTGCACCTCTTCGACCAACTGTTGGCTCGTATGATGCAAGCGGACGATGAAATGCCTAGGTCAGCTTACGAGCTATCCGTCCACATAATCAATGCGCTGGCCAAGCTCGGTGTGGCCGACCAAAAAAAGCATCCCTTGATACAAAAGGCACTCCTTTGCATCGAAGAATTTGCTGGGCGCGATCTCACCATTGGAGAAATAGCCTCCAGTCTGCACATGAAAGACAACACATTCAGCCTGCTTTTTAAAAAAGAAATGGGCGTTTCACCGAAAGACTTCATCGTTAAGCGGCGGATTGAAAAAGCCTGCAAGCTCCTCTTAGAAATGAATGTCAAAGAGACCGCCAACGCATTGGGATACTCTGACCCTTTCCAGTTTTCCAAGCAGTTCAAAATGCATACAGGATTTTCGCCGAAAAATTACATTTCCATGCTCACTTCGCGCACGGGGTGTGATTAAAAGTGGGTGAGTCACCTCGTTCCTCGAACGCCGCAAGGGATAAAAATGTGGTGCGGGCATCCTTGCCTGCATCTTTCGGCGGCAAGATGCCGCCGCTCCCTTCTATTTTCAGAAGATGTCTATCTGGAACTGATTAATTATACCTCACCCACTTTTAATCACGCCCTCGCGTACGGGTGACTAAACCAATATGTGCGCACGCCGATAGATGGCGCCGCGCAAACCTCGCAGACGCCATTTCATATTGTGGCAGTGCATAAATTCCCATTCGTCCACCGCGAGATATTGAGCGGCCAGTGAAAACCGACTTGGAGCGGATTCACCACTAACATCATAACGGAACTCTGCCAAAAAAGGTGCTGTTTTGAACCTGATGTAGGCGATTTCTCTTTCGGTCAAAATCTCTTGGTAGCCCGCCTGTTTTTGTAGGTCAGAAACAGCTTTTTTCGGTGTTATAACGCCAGCGCGGCTCGGGTTCATATCGCCTTCCGGCAGATCGCAGTCGTGCAGGACAGTCAACTCGGTAGGATGCGGTGGCATCCCCACTTGCAACCAGTCTGCTATGCGCTTGATTTCGTGCGCGGGGTTCTTCGTTAGGTTTTCGTAAAGAACCGTTAGATGATCGCTGTCACCTTTGTGCCTAAAAATAGCGCGGGCGTGCGGGAGCCATCTTTTATCTATCATGGTGACGAGCCAATCCATCCCGAGGTAGCTGGCGGGGTAATGTTTCCGTTCCATAAGCGTCCGTTTCGCAGATGAGCAAGTCGTGACTGGGTCGCGCAAAATATGGAGGCACTTCATGCCGGGAAAAACGCGAAGATAATCTTCTATAAACGGGGTTTCAATGGTTTTGAAAGAGTGGTGTTTAAAAGAAACATCGGGGCGTGAACGGGCGGCGAGAGCTTGGAGATAGGCTGGATAAAAGTCGGCAGCCAGATGCCTGCCTTCAGGGATAATATCTTCTACTCCGAATGGCTGCTGCTTCGCAGTGCAGGCGCACTTGCTCACAAACCTTCCGAAAAGATCGTTCACGCTATGGGCGTAATATTTTCTCAAAAGCTCCGATGAAACGGGCTCGCTTAAATGTTTCAATGCCCTGCTACGGCTGTTGAAACGGGTTTCGCCCCGAACCCTGCCTAGCTTTGCAATATCGTCGAAAACGGAGAGAAAATTCTCTTCCACGGGATGCACATAAGTCTCTCCCAGTCCGTCTAGCAGACGCCCTAGTAGCGTGCTCCCGTTACGCCCTGTCCCAAAAATTCCTATTAGCATAAAGCCCCTCTCCTCCAAAATGGCCTGTTCGCCAATTTTTTCGAGCGAAATTCACAGGCGCATACCTCAAGATTGTCTATGAGTTCCGGCATGACTTTTTCAATGTGAAAACGGTCGCTGAACAACTCGAACCCCGCTCGGCCTATGCGCTCTCTCTCATCGGGATTATCTAGTGCCCACGCGATCGTCTCTGCCATTTCCTGTGGCGTTGCGGCCAGAAGACAGTTTTCTTTGTGCCGCATCTCAGGCATGGACAGCGCACTATTCGCGTGAGCCAGCACGCACGCCCCAAGTGACCAGCCGAGCAGTATGCGCGTATTGGGCACCAGAAATCCAGTGGCGTTGGTGAGTATGAGGAAGAGTGCTGAACCGCAAATTTCTTTTTCGATATTTTCGACCCATCCGAGACGGTGGATCAAGGGATGCTCCAGCAACGGCTTCACAGTCGGCACAGGTTCGCCTTTCCCAATGATTGCAATTTTTAGCCCGCTTTTTCCGAAACGCGTTTCAAGGAACGGCAAAAGCTCGCGTCCAAGATACCAAAGTCCGAATGTATTGCCCGTGGCTCCGAGATGTCCCACGCTCGCCACAATCTTGGGCGTGTCGCACGAAACGCCGCCGAAGACAGGAGCGGAACGAGCTGGATGCCACAGTTTGAGATAAAAAGTTTTTTTGTGACCATGCGCCGCGTAGTATTCGGCGAACAGCGTGGAGTCGTTGGCGACCGCATCGCAGGAACGAATCATGGCTAAGTGCTGGACTTCTTTCGCACGGTTTTCCATGCGAGCCAGCGTCCCTTCGATCCATGCGGAAAAACCCTTTTTTTGTGAGCCAAACAAATCTGGCCTTGCCAATCTAGCCGCTTGCGGGACGGGGTCTGGGTTGCCGTAATAAATCCATTTTGGCACCCCCTTGACCGCATGACATGCCGCGAGAGCTTCGTTGCTCCAGAGACTCAATAAAATATCAGGACAGACACGATCAACCGTGCTTTGCACGCGCTCTGCAACCTGCGCTCCAAGAAAAAACGGCGGATATATTTTACTGCGGATGATTGGCAGGCTGCGAAAAAAACGGCTCCATTTTCCAGCTTTTTCTCTTTTTCCCGAAGGGTTTAAAAAAATGGATGGCTCCATGGCTACGCCAGGCCAGTGTTCACGCACCATCTCTTGCCTCTCTGAGTGCGGAGGCAAGGAATCACCTTTTATCAAAACCTGCACATGCACCGCGTGCCCTGCCTGGAGCAGGAAACGAACCATCTCGAAGCAGATCATCTCGACGGCTTCGCCATCAGGCTTTGGAAAATCGGAAACAAGAAACAAAATTTTCACGGCGTTGTGCCTTATTCACTCTCAGAAGCTACGCGATTGAGCGCGGCGCAGAGTGCTGTGATTTTTTCTAGTGGCAACCCCGGGTAGTTTCCTATGTACCAGCCGTAGGAGTGGATGTGCTCCACATTCGGAAATTTTTCCAGCGGGAAACGGTCGCGGCAAAACTGGAGATACGGCTGGCGAAGCTGGTTGCCGCCACCAGCAGTCCCGCGACGAAACTCTACGCCCCATTTTTTCATGGCGGATTCAACTGCGTCACGCAGCACCGTGTCGGGGCGTTTCAGCACGAGCGTGAAAGCGTAGTTGCTGCTCCCTTCCACTGCGAAATCCGTGAAATAGTGTGCGGAGTCGAGATTGGCTAAAAAGAGAGCCAAGTTTTGCCGCCGCGATTCGTTGCCAGCATCCAGACGCTTGAGTTGCGAACGCCCTATCACCGCGTTTATCTCGGTGCTTCTGACATTGTAGGCGGGATAGGCGAAAATGAAATCGGGTGAGAGGTCAGGGTGTTTTTCGTGGAACTGAACTCTGGTCTCCTGCGAGCGACATTCGCGCACCATACCGTGCGAACGCAACATGCGCAGCACCTCGTAAACATCTGGATCATTGGTCGAGATCATGCCGCCTTCCACCGTCGTGAGGTGGTGCGCGTAGTAAAATGAAAAGTTCGACATCCACCCTAACGCGCCAAGCTTGCGTCCACAGAATGTTGCGCCGTGCGATTCGCAGACATCCTCCACCAGAGGTATCCCATGCGCAGCGAGTCCGTCTAGCAGCTCTTGGGACAGCCCGTTATACCCGAGGACATGCGTGAGGAAAACTGCGCGTGTGCGCGGGCCGATTTTTTCCATGACCTGCCTGTTGTCCATGCCAAGTGTGCGCGGGTCTATGTCCACAAAAACGGGTTCCAGACCAGCGTGCAAAACCGAGGCAATGTCAGAAACCCATGTGAGTGGGGGAACGATGACTTCGCCACCCCCTTTCAAAATTTTGAGCGCGGCCATGGAGAGGAGGTTTGCAGAAGAGCCAGAATTGACCATGACGCTGTGGCACACGCCGAGCCACGCCGACCATTCACCCTCAAAAGAAGCTACATTTTTGGACTGCGTAAGTATCGGGTCTTGCTGTTGCAGCAGGTGGCATACGGCATCCAAGTCTTCCCTAGCGAGGTTATTCCTCATCAGGGGCCAATCCAGTCCTGGCGAATTTCCTGTGTCGGGCATGTCGGACTGCGAGCCGTTCAGGCGCGGTTCGAAAACTCTAGAATTTTTTTCGTAGCCGACTCAACATCTATGCCAGCGAGTTTTTGGAGTCTGCCGCGCCCGCCGTTTTCGCAATGGTAGTTGTCGGCTATACCAACGCGCAGGACTGGTTTGCAAATGCCCGCGTCGGCCATGGCTTCCAAGATGCAACTGCCGAGGCCGCCGCTTAGAAAATGTTCTTCATAAGTCACTATTTTGTCGTAAGGCGAAATCACTTCACGAATGCGCTCTAGCGATATCGGTTTGAGTTTGACCACATCCACCAACGCAAGTTCCACGCCTTGCGCGAGGAGATTTTCGCGAATGTTGAAAGCCATCTTCATGGTTATCCCGTTAGTGAAGAGGACAATTTTTTTGCCGGGGCGCACCTCGACCAAACCTTGCTCAATGATAAATGTGTCTGCCTCAGTGTAGATCGGCGGCAGTGCTTGGCGATCCATGCGGATGTAGCGGAGCGCAGGACTGGTGTATGATAGCCGCGCCATGAGACGAGCAGCGTGCGAATCCGATGCAGTAAGTATTTCCATGTGCGCCAGCGAGCGCATGCAAGAGATGTCTTCAGTGGCGTAGTGCGTGGGCCCCGCATCATCGTAACTGTAGCCCACGCCCACGCCCAGCAGAGTTGCCGGGAGGTGCATGGATGCTAGACTGACCTTAATCTGCTCGAAACAGCGGAAAGTCAAAAACGGTGCCATCGCGTAGAGGTAAACAGTCTTCCCGTTCTGCGCAAGGCCAGTGGCCACATCCACCATATTCTGCTCGCAAATGCCCGCGTGAATAAACTGCTCGGGCAACTCCTTGCGGAAAGCGTCCAGTGCCTGCGCCCCTAAGTCCGCGCTTATGAAATAAATGTTACGGTTCCTTTTTGCCTCATCGAAAATCTCGTTGATAAATACATCCCTCGGCAATGCTTCGTTTTTCATGTTTTTTCCTCAGGTTATGCGGTTTGCAAGGCGTCTAGCTCGGCGCGGGCTTGGCGTATTTCCTCATCGTTCGGCATGCGGTTGTGCCAGCCCGGCTTATTTTCCATGAACGAGATTCCCTTGCCTTTGACCGTGTTGGCAATGATGGCCGTCGGGCGCGTGTTGGAAGGGTCGTAGGCAGACTGCAAAGCTTTTTCGATCTGGGCAAAATCATGTCCGTCAATCGTCATAGCGTTCCACCCGAACGCCCGCCACTTATCCTCCATCGGGTCGAGCTGCACGCAATCTTCCGTGTGGCCTAAGATGCAGCAGCGGTTGCGATCCACAAAAACCACTAGACTGTTCAGTTTATGATGTGCGGCAAAAAGAGCCGACTCCCATATTGATCCCTCGTAACATTCGCCATCTCCTAGGATGACATAGTTGCGATAATTTTTCCCTGCATGCCGTCCAGCGAGCGCATGACCCGAAGCGATGCCAATACCATGTCCCAAAGAGCCTGTGATGGCCTCTACTCCAGGGATGGAAGGGTCTGGGTAAAAACGGAAAACGCCATCGGGTTTGGTGAATTTTTTCAACTCCTCGAACGGAACAAAACCGAGGTCGCACAGAACTGGGTACATCGCCATGCCCGCATGTCCTTTGCTGATAAAAATCCTATCACGGTCTTCCCACTTAGGATTTTTCGGATTCACCCGCATGTGTCCGCCATAAAACAGGGTCGTTATGATGTCCAAACAAGAGTAAGATGAAGGGGCATGGCCTTTTTTATGGACGGCTACGAGTTCAAACACCTCGCGGCGCAGCCACGCGGCTTTCTTTTTCAAGAGTTCGATGTTCATGGGCAGATGCTGGCACGATTTTGTTTTTTTTCAAACTTCTTTCACGATGATTTCTCTCCATGGTTTTAGGCTCATATTTTGATTGGTTAGCTAACAGTCCAAGGGACTCCAGAGGCGGGTGTATTGGCGATGTTGAGAACCAAGGCATTGGGGTCGATTGTTCTCACCAAACGACGCAGTTCCTGCATCACACTGGCTGAGAATCCCGTTGGGAAAAGTGCGCTGTGCGCTCCAGTATGCGGCTCCAAATGCAGCACAACGCGTCGTGCTGCTGAAGCGAGCACCTCCTTGGCGAGCTGCATCTCTCCTGTCGAGACGGCATTCGCACTGGCATCGGCCAATCCAGCCAGTGTGTGGGTCGCCTTGTCCGCTACGAACTGCGCCAAGCCTGCGATATTTGATGACTTGGGTGGTTGCGTAATGACCCGGAAATCCTTGGCTTCGATCAACCATGCCACACTCGGTGGCGGGGATCTGGTGCGGGAGCGGCTCTACATCCGAGGCGTGAAAGAATCAATCCTGCGATTTCAAGCGCAGCACTTTTTGACGAATACCCCAAGAAGTTGCTTGCTTGAAAAGGTCTCCTGCACCATGCTCATCGCAATCCGAAACACATGAAAATAGTCGCTGTTGCCAACCAAAAAGGGGGCGTGGGTAAAACCACGACTTCCGTGAGCCTAGCGGCGTGCCTCGCCGAAAAGGGTGTCAAAACGCTCCTGATAGACCTTGACCCGCAGGCCAGTGCGTCGAGCGCACTTGGGTTCGAGGAGCAGCCCGGTTGCAGCCTTTACACTTCGTTCATCGGCGAGGGTAATATTTTGTCCGTGATCAAGACTACCACTTACCCGAACCTGTGCGTCATACCATCGGAAAAAGACCTCGCAGGCATTGAGATCGAAATAGCCAAAATGGACGATAACCTTTTGCGCCTGCGCCAGCTTCTGGAGCCGCTGCGGCGACAGAACGAGTTCGACTTCGCGATCATGGATTGTCCCCCTAGCCTTGGCACGCTGATGACGCAGGCTCTAGCCGCTGCCGACTCGATCCTCGTCCCGCTCCAGTGCGAATATCTCTCGCTGGAAGGGTTGAGCAAAATCGTGGGTTACATAGACAGGGTGCGCGATGCGGCCAACCCTGGACTGCACATAGAAGGCATTTTGATGACCATGTTCGATGCACGCACGCGACATTCGCAGTCCGTCATAAACGAGGTCAAGGAGCACATGGGCGACAAGATTTACAGGACTATAATCCCGCGCACAGTCCGCCTGAGCGAGGCGCCGAGCTTTGGTCTGCCAATCACCGCCTACGACAAAAACAGCACCGGGACGGTGGCCTACCGCGCACTGGCGGACGAATTTCTTAGCAGGCAGAAAAAAAGCCAGTATTGAGAGAGCTGACTTTCTTGTCCGCTTCTTTCGATTTCGGGGGCAAGATGCCACCGATCCCTTCTGTTTTCAGAGGAGCCCAGACAATCCCCGCCAAATGAAATAGACTTTTTCCGAGTTTGTGTTAAAAAGCTCCCCGAAACATGACTGGGCTGCCCATTTATCAGATACGGTATATTTCGACGCAATTTTACGAATTGCGCGGCGCACGCCCCAGCGCAGAGGAAGCTCAAAAAACATTTTCCTCACTAAACCCAGAGTTGGACTGCCGCATCATACCGCCTTTTTTCGAGGTGACTTTCGACGAGTCCCGCTCCCGTATTCTGACAGCAGAAGCGAGTAATATCCGTTTTTCCGGGCACCCGTTTGACAAGGCAGGCTCGTGCGTTTTGCGCGAAGTGGAAGTGGTGGCCGAGGTGGGCGTGAAAAAAATGGGGCGTCCAGAAAAGCTCGACGAGGATATCCAGTGCGCCTTTGTGATGGCACTCAAGAACCCGCCCGTGGGAAGCGGCGAAGATGTCGGGTGGTTCGAGTTTCTCAAGGAGATGCCTTTTATCGGGCTCGAAAAAATTGGATGAAACAGGGATGAAAACCGCCCTTATCTGCGGCATTTCTGGCCAAGACGGCTCTTATCTGGCTCAGCTCCTTTTGGAAAAGGGCTACCGCGTGGCAGGCACTTCGCGCGATGTCCAGATGGGTTCGTTTTCGGGTCTCACCCGTCTCGGCATCAGGGATCGCGTGGAACTCGAATCCATGACGCTCACAGATTTCCGCAGCGTGATACAGACACTTTCAAAAATACGACCTGACGAGGTTTACAGCTTGGCTGGGCAGAGTTCTGTCGGACTCTCGTTCGCGCAGCCCGTGGAAACGCTGGAGAGCATCACCATCGGCACACTCAACCTCCTAGAAGCCATACGGTTCATGGGTGTGCCTATACGCCTTTACCACGCGGCCTCCAGCGAATGTTTCGGCGATATCGGCGATACGCCAGCCACTGAGGAGACGCCTTTCCGTCCGAGAAGCCCATACGCGGTTGCCAAAGCCGCAGCTTTTTGGGAGGTCTCCAACTACCGCGAAGCGTACAGCCTGTTCGCGTGTTCTGGCATCCTGTTCAACCACGAATCCCCGCTGCGGCCTGACCGTTTTGTAACTTCCAAAATCGTAGCCGCCACTTGCCGCATCGCTGGTGGCTCGCGCGAGACACTTACACTCGGAAACCTATCCGTCCAGCGCGACTGGGGGTGGGCACCAGAATATGTTGATGCCATGTGGCGCATGTTACAGCAGAGCGAGCCGGACGATTATGTGATAGCCACTGGCGTTTCGCACCCGCTCCATTCGTTCATGGAATCCGTTTTCGAGTGCCTTGGGCTAAACTGGAGAGAGCATGTCAAAATAGACGAAAGCCTGTTCCGTCCTACCGATCTGACCGTGAGCCGTGCGCTCCCAGCCAAAGCCGAAAAAAAACTTGGCTGGAAAGCGCAAACTCAGATGGCCGATGTGGCTCGCAAAATGGTGGCTGCGCGTATGGAGTTAAAACAATGAGACACCACTTTAACCCATTTTCCAAATCGGGCTGTTGCCGCGTGGGCGTGATAAGCACCTTCCACGGGCTGTCGCATCTCAATAAGTCCCAGCTCCCGTGCGACATGGCTGAGGTGCGCCTTGATTACCTGATGAAAGCGCAGGCTCCGCTGGAAAAAGTGTTGGCACGCATAGAAAAAAGAAAGTGCCCAGTCCTAATCACGCTCCGCTCTCCGCGCGAAGGTGGGCAGGCCGACCTGTTCGAGTCAGAACGCCGCTCCATCTTGTTCGCTTTTCTCGGGATGGCCGATGCCGTGGATATAGAGTGGGCAGATCGCATCGCCATGAAGCCGATATTGAAAGAGGCAAAAAAAATAAAGTTGCCTGTCATACTCTCCACGCACGATTTCGAGCAGTGCCCGAAGCCTGCCGCACTAAAAAAACGGCTGGTTTCAATGAAAGCTGCGAAGACCTCTGGAATCATCAAAATGGCCGTCCGCTGCGATACGGTTGACGAGCTTGCGCGACTTTTAGCATTTCAGCTCGAAAACAAGAAAGAGAATCTAGCTCTCATGGGAATGGGCAAATGCGCCCGCGAATCCCGCCAACTCCTTCCGCTACTGGGTTCCAGATTGGTTTACGGGTGGTTAGACGCCCCTACCGCCCCCGGGCAGCCAAAGGTTTCAGAGCTGCGCTGACTCCCGAGTTTACATTCTGGTTGGAGAGTTCCTTGGCAAAGATGGCTGATGAAGTGTGTATGAGAGTGGTGCGGGCACCCATGCCTGCTTCTTCAGATTTCGGCGATGCGTCTTCCTCCGCCGCAAAAGAAGCGGGCTGGAAGCCCACACTCCGTTCAATTTCCAGATACTTTTTGATCCAGCAAATAATATTCGATGCTGTCGGCCAGAGCGAGCCATGAGGCTTCCACTAGATTGTCCGAGACGCCGACAGTGCTCCACTCTTTAGCACCGTCCGCGCTGGTTATGAGCACCCGCGTTTTGGCTTCTGTGCCACGGTTCGAATCCAGTATGCGCACCTTGTAATCTGTCAGGCGAATGTTTTGGATTTGCGGGTAAGCCGTGGCTAGTGCCTTGCGCATAGCGTTGTCTAGCGCGTTCACAGGGCCATCGCCGCCCGCCACGGTGTAGAAGGGTTCGCCGCCCACGAGGATTTTGACAGTGGCCTCTGCTTCCTGATATTGGCGCACGGGGCTATTGCGCATGGAAACATGGTATTCCTGCAAATAAAAAGCGGGCTCTGTCTTTTCTCTGATGCGCCTGATTAGCAGGGCGAAAGAGGCGTCTGCGGCCTCAAACTCGTAGCCTTTTGCTTCCATGCTTTTGATGCGCTGGAGAATTTCCCGTGTGTCCGGGTCTTTTTCATCGAGCGCAATCCCCATTTCGCGGGCTTTCATGAAAACATTGGTGCGCCCGGAAAGTTCCCCAACGAGAATGCGGCGGTGGTTCCCCACGGTGGCGGGGTCTATGTGCTCGAATGTTTTGGCAAGCTTGTTGACTGCGTTGACATGCATCCCTCCTTTGTGCGCAAAAGAGGATTCTCCAACGAACGGCGCCCGCGTGTCGTGCCGTTGGTTGGCCACCTCATCGAGGAAAAGCGACAAATCCCGCAGCCCTGATAGGCTTTCCTGCGAAACTACTGGCCTTCCCATTTTGAGCTGTAGGTTGGGGATCATGGTGACGAGGTTGCAGTTACCCGTGCGCTCGCCGTAACCGTTGATCGTGCCCTGCACTTGCTCCGCGCCCTTCTCCACGGCCGCTATGGCGTTGGCCACGGCCAGCCCGCCGTCGTTGTGCGTGTGGATGCCGAACTTGACCCTAATTTTTTCACGCACATCAGCGCAGATTTTGGCGACTTCGTTCGGGAGCGTTCCGCCATTGGTATCGCAAAGAATCACATGTCCCGCCCCACCTTCCTGTGCGGCCAAGAGACATTTGATGGCATATTCAGGGTTGTCCTTGTAGCCGTCAAAGAAGTGCTCGGCATCGTAAACAACCTCGCGCCCAGCTCCGCACAAAACCTGCACGGTGTCGCGGATCATGGCTAAGTTTTCTTCAGGCGTAGTCTTCAACACCTCCGAGACATGCAGCAACCATGTTTTCCCAAAAATTGTCACCACAGGGGCAAGTGAGTCTAGGAGTAATTGCACCTGCGCATCTTCCTTGGCCAGAACGCCGACCCGCCGCGTGCTACCAAAAGCAGCGATGCGTGCGTGCTTCCATGTCTTGTTGGCAGCAGCCCTGAAAAACTCAATGTCTTTCTCGTTGGAGCCAGGCCATCCCCCTTCGATGTAGTCCACGCCGAACTGATCCAATCGTTCCGCTATACGGAGCTTGTCGCCGAGAGAAAGGTTTATCCCTTCCCCCTGCGTCCCGTCGCGCAGAGTGGTGTCGTAGAGGGTTACAGGAGTATTCATAATTTTGCGGCTGCAGAAAAAAACTGGTTTTTCCAAAACAAAACCGAGCAGTTGCCAAAAAATCAATCGAATGTTTCGACTGGAAATTTGGGTTCGAGCACCTTGATAAGTTTAGCTGGGTTGCCGCCGACTATACCGAAAGGAGGGACATCTTTCGTCACTA
>JAIFLJ010000010.1 GCA_020049135.1 bacterium
CCTTTCCGAAAGCGGCGAGACGCCGCTTCTACTTTCTGCTCCCGCTCTTCTTCCCTTGTCCCTTGCCCCTTGTCGCTTGCCCCTATTTTCAGATGAGATCATTTGGCACAAACGCCCCACCATCCCCTTTCAGCCATTCTCTGATCGGGTTCAAATCTGGGTCTTGCAGTGCCATGACCCAAAACTGGCGTTCCATCTCTACGGCCTTTTTTAGAGATTGTATGGATTCCAGCAGACGCCCCGTCTGAGCCTCGTAACAGGCGAGGTTGTAGTGAAAAAATGGGTTGTTCTTCAAAGCAGAAGGCCCTGCAAGCAAACATTCTTTAGCTTCTTCCGTGCGCTTCAGCTCGTGCAAACAAAATGCGGCATGGAGAAAAACGCCTTGGTTTTGAGGTGCTGTTTCAAGCATCGGCAGCAAACAAACCAGTGCAGCGTCCCACTCCTTGCTTGCGATAAAAAGTTCCGCCTTCAATAAATGTGATTCCGGTCGCGACATCTCCTCTGGAGTGAGATTATCCATCTCCTTCCATGCTTCTTCCAACATGCCGAGCTGTATGTAGCCCTCGACAGATGAAAGGATATTTTTGAAAGTCATTGTTTTAAATAGCCGTGCATTTTTAAAAATGGAAACCCAAAAGAGGCAGGATGGTTGGGCTGTTTTTTATGGGAGATGGTTCAGGACATCGAATTTGCCTAGGCGGAAAGAGCGACCTATGGCCGCCGAGACGAAAGCCTTCCCGTCTGCTACGGCTCCACTGATCGTAGAGCCTTTCGCCAGACTGGCCGTTATCGCAGCCGAAAGCGTACACCCGGTTCCGTGTGTGTGTATGTTTTTTTTGAATGGGGCGTTGAAAAGCGTGACATCCCTTTTGATGGCTAGGGCGTCGCACGCATTTTCCCCGCCGAGATGGCCACCCTTCACTAGAACCGCGCAGCCGTATTTCTGCGCCAGAGCCGCCGCCGCTTCGCACATGCCTTCCACAGATGAAACTTGTTTACCTAGAAGAATGGCCGCCTCATCCAAGTTTGGCGTGATCAGGTCGGCCATCGGAAACAGTATTTCCGTAAGCGAACGGATCGCATCGGCTCGGAGCAGACGCCTGCCGCTCGTAGCCACCATGACGGGATCCACCACGAGCCACGGCCTATTTTTTATCTTCGCCAAGGCATCAGCCAACGCCTTTATGATATACTTAGAATACAACATGCCTGTTTTCATAGCATCCACAGGAAACGCCTCGAAATTCAACGCCACCTGATCCACTATCATGCCTTGCTTCACAGTCTGAATGGATTTCACCTTGCCAGGGTGTTCTGCCACTATACATGTCACCGCACAAACGCCGTAAACACCGAGCGTGGTAAATGTTTTCAGATCGGCCTCCAGTCCTGCTCCACCAGAGTTGTCAGAGCCCGCAATGGTCATGGCTACAGGGACAGATTTTTTCATAACTGTGTTACTCTAAAAAACTGGCTCCCCATTTTCAACCAAGATTTTGCAATAGTCATTTGCCGTTTAAATCCTGCGCAAAACGCGAGATGCCTACGATCCGTTCTGAATAAGATAGGACTGAGGTGAACCCCATTCTCTGGGCAAAACACGAAATATGGCATGCACAATCAAATGAGCTTGCGCAACTGGCCGTTTGCCTGCAATATGGACTCACTTCTAGTGACGGAGCGTAGCTCAGTTTGGTAGAGCACTTGCTTTGGGAGCAAGACGTCGCAGGTTCAAATCCTGTCGCTCCGATGCTTAAACCACAATTATTTACGCACACTGTAACATGGATTGCAACAAACCAACTTGTTGCACGACCCTTTTTTAAACCTTATTTTTTTCAGATGTCTCTACTCTACTGCCCTTCGTGATTCGTAATTCCTTGTTCGTTATTCGATATTCAAAAAATATTCCGTGGCGGTCATTGCGGCGTAGCGTGAGAAAAAAAGGATTCTGTGATACTATCCGTTTTTGTGCGGTTAAATGAATGGCTCATTGGAATTATTCACCAACAGTTCGCGCCCAGTGTTCGGCGTGCATTTTTTCGCGCTCCGCCCACTTCATGCCAGACGAAGCCTGCTCCCATGCTTTTTGTTTTTCTGCACTTGCCGTGGAATTGGTGGGACACTGCTGCAAAGCCAGCGTGGCGGCGTCCAGCCGTTTTTTATTCGAGTCATGTTCCTCCGAAGCAATGGCGGACTCGCGCTTCGCGTAAGGGCGATACCATTTGTTCCACTCACGCTCCAGTTGAACAGATATTTCAGGGAATGAACTGGCGATGTTTTTCGTCTCCGACGGGTCGGATTCGACATCGTAAAGCTCTATCAACCCACCAATTTTGTCTTGGATCATCTTCCACCGCCCGCGAACCACGGCGCGTTTCTCGCCGTATTTGAAACACTCGCTACGCACTTCTGATGCAACAGTATTTTCGCGTCCCGAAAGCCATTCGTCCGCCCGGTTGCTGCCCATCTCCAATCCAGCAACTTCCGCTGCATTCATGGAAAGCCCAGCTAAAGCTGATGTAGTAGGAAAAATATCGCGGACAGAACAGGGCTGTCTGAAACGGATTCCGCGCCGTTTGTCAAAGAAAGATTTCAGAGGCAGACGCACCATGCAAGGGGTGCGGATGCCGCCCTCCCACAGAGTATGTTTTTCGCCCCTGAGCAGACCGTTTGAGCCGCCATGCGGTAATGTGGCACCGTGGTCGCTCATAAAAAGGACGATCGTGTTTTTGTCCATCCCCGATGCTTTCAATGTTTCGAGCAAACGCCCTATGCCGTCGTCCATCTGAGCCACGACTGCCCTGTATAATTCGCGCAACGATGGTGCTGCAGGGTTTTTAGCAAACATCTCAACCCACTTGGAAGGAGCCTGTAAAATCTCTTCTGGCTTCCTCGGATTTTTTTCAGAAGTGCCACGGGCGTAGTGAGGGGCGTTGAAAGCTACCTGCAAGAAAAACGGGTTTTTGTCTTCCCCCCTGTTTTTCAAAAATGTCTCAGCACGCTTCACAAACAAATCTGTGCTGTGCCCAACATCATGCGAAACATTCCAACCGTCAAAAAAATCCACGGACGCCAAGCTTTCATCCCTCTGTCCGGGCGGCAAATATGTGTGTTTCTCGTAGTGTATGGCACCTCCCAAAAAACCGTAAAACTCATCGAACCCCTGTGAGAGCGGGTGCGATTCTCTATTTTTTCCTAAATGCCACTTGCCAACTAGAGCCGTCTTGTATCCAGCGTCCCGGAATAGCTCGGCTGCCGTGACCGGGTCGGGGGAAAGGCTTCCGTGCTGCCCCACAAGCGCATCTTCCATCCTGAAATCTTGCGGGTAACGCCCTGTGAGCAGTGAAGCTCTAGTAGGCGAACAGACGGGCGAGGCGTATGCACGCTCGAACAAAATGCCCTCAGAGGCCAAACGATCCAAGCGCGGCGTGGGAATGTCTCGGCAGCCGTAACAGCCCAGATCGCCATACCCTAGATCGTCAGCAACGATCCATAGAACATTAAGTGGTTCACAAGCACTGCTGCTGCCGCAACCGTCCCACAAAAATGATGCAATTCCAGCACCCGCTCCCATTTTCAGAAAATTGCGTCTATCCATGATTTTATAAGGTAGATCGTTTTATAATGATAAAATATCCGAATCTAAATGAAACTGTTCAATTCCCACTCATCTGTGTGCGCGACTTATTTGGCTTGGGTCAAATTCCACGCAAGACGACCGAACAACGCCACGCGCCAGTAATCACGCAAGGCGGTCAGCTTGTCAGCATCGTCGTTGCTGTCACGGAACCATGTCGCCCTCTCGTAAATGAGAGCCAGCAGCGAAGTGTCCTGCCGTGCTTCTTGGAGCAGTGCCACACCGTGCCGCGCGTTTTTGTCGGCAGTCTCCAACATCTGGATCATGGCCGTCCTGTGCGAGGTTTGCCATTCAAAGTTCTCATCGCGCCCACCGCCCAAGGCCAGATATTTTTGCTGTAACAACGCCGATTCGCAATAGGCGTTCATCCAGAAAAATGACTGCATCAGACCGCCCAGCTTCCTGATGCTGGCCGAAAAACTGATGAGCGACTCATCCGCCGAAGGAGACATGGGAGCTACAGGCCGTCCCTCGAATCGGAGGAACGCCCACTGATCAGAAGCCTTCTGCGCCACATCCGAAAAAACGGCGAACTGCGGGTCGTAAAGCAAATCTTGTTTCATGCGTAGTGAGGCGAGTTTCACGCCCTCCCCGAAATAGTCGGCATTCGCCAAGCACGCCTGCAGGAGGATAGGCGTCCATTTGTCAGCCTTGGACGCGACACCTACTCCCACTTCTGTCTGGCGTAGTGCCCCCCAAAGTCCTGAGTAAAGATGTTCACGGTATAGCTGGTATTCCGCATGATGGTTGGCATAAAACAAAAGGATCGAAAAATAGTCCTGCTCCTTCTGTAACATCTCGATCATTTTTTTGTCGCCAGGAGGCGTCTGTGCGATCCGTTTCAGCGACGCCTGTAGCATGGATTGTGAGCGGTCTATCTTGCCCGTCATTTCGGAAAAAAGTGCTGCCCTCTCCGAAAAAACCAGCCCGCGCCCCACGCTCTCTCCACCTGCTGGTATTTCAAACAGAGCCGCGTCCAGTTTTTTCCTAATCTTCTGGCTTTGCTCTATCCAGCCTTGGCTCTGCTCAGACGATATACTGCCAGTCTCGGGGAGCTGCTGGAGTGCATCGAAAGCGGCGTTTGCATCTTTCAGCAGTTCCGATGCTACATAGACTTTGCCTGCCTGATAGGCATCGCGTCCAGCACCGTGGTTTGACCTGATTTTTTTAAGCAGGGCTTGGGCGGCTGGGCGGAGTTTTTTTTCGCGTTTCACCAGCTCTTGATACCTCTCCTTCTGCTTCTCAAAAATGGCTATCTCATCTGTGCATATACGCGAAAGTTCATCGAAAATTACTTGGCTGTATGTGGGCTCGGAAACGGTCGCAGAAGCATCTTCCATAGCTTTGCGTCCAGTGGCAAGCGCACACGCCTCCTGCAAATCTTTCGCAAACATGATTTCCAGCCCCAACGACTGCGCGTGCTTTACAAGGCTGATCTCTTGGCGGGTAGATGCATCCCTGTCAAAACGCTGGCCAGCAGGCACGATCACACGCTTCAGCCCAAACACTTTTGCCGCTGCCATTTTCTGAACGATCCCGCTGACTGGCCCTATGGAACCGTCGGGGTTGATCGCCCCAGTCATACCGAGGTCTGAAGGAAACGGCTCCCCTGCCAGCAGGCACATAAGTCCCAGCGCAAAAACGCCCCCAGCGCTCGCCCCATCAATCCTTGCGGGCGTTTCTATTTCAAATTTTGCGCCGCATAGCGGCTCGTTTAGCGCAAGCGAAGCCACCGTCAAAGAGACCCACGCACTCGTCCTTAAAAACTGACCTGTGCCAGATATTTCCTCCGATATTGAAACACGCATTGGCAGTGCCTGTGACTCTGGGGCGTCTGGCATCCAGCGCAGTTTTACAGGCGTGCAAACCCCTTTGCCATCCTTCGAGTCCACCGTCAGGATCGGGACAATACATTCGCGGACACCCTCCCGCTTTTCTATTTTGAGCATGGCGGACGGCGTGGCGTTGGGGGCGTCAGTCGTCTCTGCGGCTAGAGAGATGGAGGCAGATCCAGCCGCAAAAAGCAGTGTGAATATGGCGTAAAAAATTTTCATTTTTTAGATTTGGAATCCATCTCAGAAATGATCTGGGCAACGATTGGGTCAGTGGCGAGCCAGTCTTTGAACTCTTCAGATTCGAACGCATCACGCAAATCAAAATCGTTCACCATCCAGTCCAGATCATCGAACCCCATGTGGACAGCTTTTTTGAGGGTCTCTACCGACTCTTGTATTCTGCCGATCATAGCATAGCTGCAAGCCAAGTTATAAAAACAGGATGGGTCGTCTGTAAAATGGCGGCACAACGCCATATCCTCTTTTAATGCTTCATTGAGAAATTTTTCTTTCGTGTAGGTTTCGGCCAACATCTTGCGTGCCGCCCAGTTTTCTGGATCGCGCCGGCATAGCCCTTCATAAAAGGACAACTCAACAGATTTTGGCATTTTCAAGCTTTGTTCCCACATACCTATATCACCATATCACTCATGCAAATTAATTCTAAACCGCGCCAAAAGCAACATTGTTCACGCGGTTTTAGGAGGTGTGATTAAATGCCAGCGAGTTCCCCTGCCCTTTCAGACACCAACAAAGTTTGAAAATGCGGCTCTTTTAATCACGCCTGAGATAGGATTTTTGGCTTGGAAAAAAACGGGTTTTGCGGCTTGTTATAAAACCATGATTCCAAAAACAGGTATTGGTTACGATGTTCATCCTCTTGTCGAAGGCCGCGCATGCGTCTTAGGTGGTGTGGATATTCCGTTTGAGAAAGGTCTCGACGGACATTCCGACGCCGATGTGCTCATACACGCCATAGCCGATGCGATTCTCGGCGCAATAGGTGAGCGGGACATAGGTTTCCATTTTTCGCCGAAAGACAACCGCTGGAAAAATGTCTCAAGCCTTATCTTTTTAGAACACATCCGCAAAATGCTTGAAACCTGCGGTGCAGAAATCACAAACATAGACGCCACCGTTATAGCGGAGGAACCAAGGATTCTCCCACACGCCCCAGAGATGAAGGAGCGGATGGCTGCGGCACTGGGTATCTCCCCGTCGCAGATCAATCTCAAGGCGACGACCAACGAGCGGATGGGGTTTGTCGGGCGCGGCGAAGGAATTGCGGCGATGGCTGTGGCCTGCGTTCTTTGCCCGCGCAAATAATTTTTATACCATGAATACGCCGCGCTTTTACAACACGCTGACCAGAGATAAGGCTCCGCTACCAGCCACGCCAGGGCAGTCGGTCAAAATCTATACCTGCGGCCCGACCGTTTACGACTATGCGCACATTGGGAATTTTAGAGCGTATGTGTTTGAGGATTTGCTACAGCGATACCTTGAGGTATCTGGGCATCCTGTCAGCCGTGTGATGAATTTCACCGATGTGGATGACAAAACCATCCGTAACTCGCGGGCGAAAGGTGTGGCTTTGTCCGACTTTACCGCAGTTTACAAGAAAGCTTTTCTGGAGGATCTCGCAGCACTCCATATCAAGATTCCGGCGCAGATGCCGTGCGCCACGGATTACATCCCGCGCATGATAGGGATGATTGAGAGCCTAGAAAAAAAAGGGGTAGCCTACCAAGCCGAGGATAAATCCGTCTATTACCGCATTGAGCGTTTCCCAAGCTACGGCAAACTGGCGCACCTGAATCTGGACGAGTTAAAACCATCGGGACGCGTCAACCACGACGAGTATGAAAAGGAGAGCGTCGGGGATTTTGCACTCTGGAAAGCCGCCACGCCTGAAGATGGAGATAACCGTTGGGACTCACCATGGGGTGCTGGGCGACCAGGGTGGCACATCGAATGTTCCGCAATGGCCACGGCGTTGCTGGGCGACACGGTGGATATACATTGTGGTGGCGTGGACAATATTTTCCCGCATCACGAGGCCGAGATAGCCCAGAGCGAGGCGTGTACGGGACACCCGTTCGTGAAACTATGGATGCACTGCGAACACCTGCGCGTCAACGGCCAAAAAATGGCTAAGTCGCTCGGCAATTTTCACACGCTACGCGACCTGATGCAAAAGGGTTTCTCTGGGCGGCAAATCCGCTACGCGCTTATCTCTGTCCACTACCGCCTCCCGCTCAACTTCACATTCGATGAGTTGGACGCGGTCGGGCAGGCGTTGCAGAGAATAGACGGATGGCGTCGCCGTCTGTCCGCATTGCCCGCCGCTAAAGGGCAGCCACCCGCCAAGTGGCTCGAAGATTTTCTCGAAGCTCTTTCGGACGATCTGAATATTTCTAAAGCACTGGCTGTTCTTTTTGACACCATCCGCGAAACAAACCGCATGATGGATCAAAATGCTCTAGCCCCAGAAGATGCCGCCTCGCATCTCGCAGCGTGGCAAATCGCAGAATCAATACTTGCGCTGGGTGAACAGGAAGAGTGTGTCGCCCCGCAGGAAGTGTTGGTGCTTCTGGAAAAACGGAAGGCTGCGCGGCAGGCGAAAGACTGGAAAGCATCAGACCAAATTCGCCAAGAAATACAAACTTTGGGCTGGACGGTCAAAGATACCCCGAAGGGTCAAGAGCTGATTCAAAACTGACCGCTGTTCAGCGTGCAAAAAGATTGTCCAAAGAACTCAAGCATGCACTGCGTCTTCCTCAAACTCAGACAAATTTCCTTGCACACCTGAAAGAGAACTGAAATTGTTAATTTTATTCCTCTGGTTAAAAGGGGCGTTTGAATGTGCAATCAAATCCTCGAAGATTGCGGTAATAACGGGAACAGACACAGAATTACCCAATTGGCGATAAGCCCAAGAATCATTGGGGTGCAAAATAAAATCGTCTGGGAACCCTTGAGTCTAGCGCACTCTCTGGGGGTGATGCTTCTGGGGCTTCCATTTTGGACAACACCCAAACGGTGAGCATCGCTATTCTCCAATAACATCAGTTTCGGTTTGTGTTTTGCCTTTGAGAGCAATCTCTCGATTTCAAAGAAAAGCGTTCCACGAGTGTCAGCAAACCCCTTTTGCTTTCCTGCGTAGGAAAACGCTTGGCAAGGAAAACCCGCAAGCAGAATATCGTGTTCGGGAAGAACCTCCACCAATCTAATGTCCCCTTCAGGAATTTCTCCGTAATTCAGAGAATAAGTTTCTTGGGCTTTTTTGTCTATCTCGCTCGAAAACACACATTGAGATTCAAATCCATGTTTTTCCAGAGCGATCATCAGCCCTTTTCTGACACCTCCAACCCCAGCAAATAAATCAACAAATCTGATCATGCCATCAACCTTCTTGTTCGACATCTGAGGCGAACCCCATTCACTTTGCAAAAAGTTTCAACCCTGCTACGCCAAGGACGATTAGGCTGACGAAAAAAACGCGGATCGGGTGCGCTGATTCACCGAAGAACATGATGCCCAAAACAAATGCGCCAAACGCCCCTATGCCCGTCCATACTGCGTAAACTGTCCCCATCGGAATAGTTCGCTGCGCCATCCACATGAAAGCTGCGCTCCCAGCTATGGATGCAAGAACCAGCACCGCCGCCGCCCACCACTTCAGACCGTTGACGCTTTGCAAAAGTTTCAGACCTACGGGCCAGCCCCATTCCATCACGCCTGCAAGCATGAGCCAGACCCAGTCCATTAGACGACCCTCCCGAATTTTTTTTCCAGCTCGGAGTGCCCCAATAAAATCATAGTGGGACGCCCGTGCGGGCATGTGTAAGGGAGGTCGCACGCGAGCAGGTCTTCCAGCAGTTTGTGAACTTCTTTTTCCCTGAGCGAGTCGTTGGCTTTGATGGCCATGCGGCAGACGGCTCTTGTCATCACATCTTCGCCGAGGCCTCGCTTCATCCGCGTTTCGCCGCCCGCCGCCCGCAGGTCGTCCAGTATATCCAGCGTCAGGTCTTTGATTTTATGCTGTGGAAAAAAGGGCGGGACAGCATCTACCAAAAATGTGTTTCTTCCGAACTCGTGCAAAACGAGACCTATTTCTGCGAGTCCATCGCTCACTTTGCGTATGAAATCGGCTTCGCGCGCGTCCGTCTCGATCGTCACTGGCACGAGCAAGCGCTGGCTCATAGCTGCGCCGGCCATTTTTTGTTTCAGCACTTTTTCAAATAAAACCCGCTCGTGTGCAGCGTGCTGATCCACCAGAACTAGTCCCTGCTCACATTCCGCTACAAGATAAAGTTTATTGAGCACGCCCAGAATACGGAAACGCATCTGCTGGAACTGGGTCATCTCCCTCGGCGAAGTTTCAGCAGGGCGCACTCTCGGTATCGGCAAATTTAATTCCGGCATCTGCTGGGTGGCAGGTTCCACACGCTGCTCCGTCCATGGCGCAGCGGCGGCGGTATCAGTGCGAAGAGTCGGCGGCGGTGGCGATGCCGCGCCTGCGCTATCCGTTTGCGGGATTTGTGGGGGCGGGGTTTGTCTTTGTGGTGGTTGGGAAATGACCGGGAGCGGGACGCTTTGCTGCATCTGCAAAGCGTCGCGTATGGATGCCGCCAAAAACCTGCGCAAACCCCACTCGTCGCGAAAACGGACTTCCCGTTTTGCAGGATGAACATTCACATCCACGGAGCCGTGGGGGATTTCCAGAAACAGGACAGCCACGGGATGCCGCCCTTTCATGAGCGCGTTTTGGTAGCCTTCGCGTATGGCGTGGTAGAGCGCACGGCTATCAACTGGTCGCCCGTTCACGAACCATATTTCATCCGAACGGGAGCCTCGGCTCACGCCTGCCCTGCCGACCCAGCCGCGCAGAGCCATTCCTTCGTGGGCGGCATCTACTTCTACCAGCGACGATGCCCACTCGCGCCCGCGCATGGATTCGATCCGTTGGAGGGCAGTGGCAGCGGCAGGTAGCGAGTGAACCATGCGTCCGTCTGAGCGGTAACTCCACGCCACGCTAGGGTGCGCCAGCGAGCATGTCTCGAAAAAATGTTCGAGGTGCGAGCATTCTGTTTCTGGTGATCGGAGAAATTTGCGGCGTCCTGGCACATTGAAAAAAAGCTGTTTCACCTCGATTTGCGTTCCCCTCGGCAGGCCAGCCTCGCGCACGGATTCGATGCGCCCGCCAGAGATACAAATTTCCGTTCCGGCCAATACGCCTTCTTCGCATGTGCGAACGCGAATCTTCGATACCGATGCAATACTCGGTATGGCTTCGCCCCTGAAACCAAGCGTGCGGACGCCCAGCACATCCTCCGATGTCGTGATTTTACTGGTGGCGTGGCGTTCGAGGCAAAGCAGGGCGTCATCGCGGCTCATGCCCCAGCCGTCGTCTGTCACGCGGATAAGCTGACGCCCGCCGCCTTCTATTTCCACATCTATTCTGAAAGCACCAGCGTCGAGGCTGTTTTCAACGAGTTCTTTGAGGACTGAAGCTGGCCGCTCTATCACCTCGCCCGCAGCAATCTGGTTTATGACTTCTTCTTCGAGAAGCTGTATCCTGTTCGGCATGGCTGTAAAATGAGGTGGAGCGGCAGAACTCAGGGCTCTTTCAAGCCCATGGCTGCGCTGAGGCGGAAAAGGTCGTCCATCCCGTAAAACTGAATTTCAAGCCGTCCTTTGTCAGTGCCTTGGTGTATGTTGACTTGCGTGCCTAGATGCTGCTGCAGGCGCAACTGAATATCCCTGACATGCGCGTCGGGGGCACTTTGGGCAGATTTTTTCTTTTGGGTAGATGAACTTCCAGCAGTAGAAGAATCCTTGCTGCGAGCCACCCACTCTTCGGTTTTTCTGACGGAAAGACTTTGCCTGATCACCTCTTGGGCGCAGGCACGCTGGAGTTCGGCGTTGTCTAGTCCTAGCAAAACTTTGGCGTGGCCGACGGAGATTTGGCCTTTGGACACATAGCCTTTCAGTTCTGGGTCGAGATCAAGCAGGCGCAGTGAGTTTGCCACAGAGGCTCGCGCTTTGCCCACCTTCTCAGCCATCTGTTCTTGGGTGAGGTCGAACTCCTTTTGCAACCGCTCGTAGCCTTCGGCTTCCTCGATCGGGTTAAGATCTACGCGCTGCAAATTTTCGATCAAAGCCAGCTCGGCCACCTCTAGGTTCGTGGCTTGCCTGACAAGGACGGGGACTTCCCTGAGACCCGCCATCTGTGCAGCACGCCAGCGGCGTTCCCCAGCGATAAGCTCGAACTGCACGCCTGAAGAGCGGACGATCAGGGGTTGGATGATTCCCTGAGCGCGGATGCTGTCGGCCAGTTCTTGAAGTTCCGCATGGTCGAACTCTTTGCGTGGCTGGAATGGGCATCTCACCACCTGATGAACTGGAACTTTTCTGACTGTTTCGCCTGGCTGCGTAGTGCTTGCAGCATGAGACGCCGCTTTATCTTTGCCCAGCAAAGCATTCAATCCTCGACCCAGTGGTTTGGAAGCCATAATCGCTAGATTAGGCAGGGGAATGGCATTTCGTCAACTTGCCAAAATGTGCCCCAAATCCTTCCATAAGAATCAGTGGATCGCCCTTTTCTCTCCGAAACCAGCGGTTTTTCATTCTCGACAGGCTGTCTTGGATGATTTCACT
>JAIFLJ010000186.1 GCA_020049135.1 bacterium
GTCAACAGAAAAATACCGAAAACAAGAGGCTTTTTCAAAAAAAGGTTAATTTTATGGAAGGAACAGGGATGTCAGCCTGACCCCTATTCCCACGGGAGGAGCCTCCCGCTTACGGCAAGAAGTAAATAGGGGTCAGTGTGCATAATCTTGCGTTTTCGCTTGGTAAAGTGGTTTTTTTCGACGGCATGAATACCTTTCATGGAGCGGGGTGGCCGCAAAGAAATTGTCGAGTCGCACAGTCAGTCACCCCTATCAGCCTGCCCCCTTTTACAATTTTCGGAAAACGATACTTGACCCTACTCAAAAGAATAACCTAGACTTCGCAGTCCATAAAGAATTTCGAGAAATTTGTGAAGATCAATAGCCGAAAACAAGCATCTACCGCCACCATCGGCTTCGAGGCGAAGCTCTGGCTCACCGCCGACAAGTTGCGCAACAACATGGACGCTGCGGAATACAAGCATGTCGTCCTCGGCCTCATCTTCCTCAAATACATCTCCGACACCTTCGAGGAACACCGCGCCTGGAACTGTAATGGGATGCAACTCTCCCTAGCCGCATGAACAAAAAAGCTCTCACCGAGACGGACATCCGCACCAAGTTCATTACGCCCGCACTCGTCGGTGCGAATGCTGACAAGTGGAATGTGATGACGCAAATTCGCGAGGAGGCCTACTTCACGAAAGGGCGCATCATCGTTCGCGGAAAAACCGTGAAACGCGGCGAGGCGAAAAAGGCGGACTACCTCCTCTACTACAAACCGAATGTCCCGCTCGCCGTCCTCGAAGCGAAGGACAACAACCACGCGGTCGGCGCAGGAATGCAACAGGCGCTCGAATACGCCGAGATTCTCGATGTGCCCTTCGCCTACAGTTCCAACGGCGACTCCTTTCTGGAACACGACCGCACGGTTACCAGCGGCATCGTCACGCGCGAAATCCCACTCGACCAATTCCCGCCCCCCGAAGAACTCTGGTCTCGCTACTGCGCCGCCAAAGGTTGGACCGAGGGCCAGCAGAAGGTCACTACGCAGGACTACTACGACGACGGCTCCCGGAAGGCTCCACGCTACTACCAGCTCATCGCCATCAACCGCACCGTGGAAGCTATCGCGCGGGGAGAGAACCGCATCCTCCTCGTGATGGCCACCGGCACCGGCAAGACCTACACCGCCTTCCAGATCATCTGGCGTCTGTGGAAGTCGGGAGCCAAGAAGCGGATTCTCTTCCTCGTCGATCGCAACATCCTCGCCGACCAAACGAAGACCAACGACTTCAAGCCGTTCGGCACGGCGATGACGAAGATCACGAATCGCACGGTGGACAAGTCGTTCGAGATTTACCTCTGCCTCTACCAAGCTGTCACCGGCACCGAGGAAGACCAGAACATCTACAAGCAGTTCTCCCCGGATTTCTTCGATCTCGTGATCGTTGATGAGTGTCATCGCGGCAGCGCCGCCGATGATGCGCGTTGGCGGCAGGTGCTCGAATACTTCACCTCCGCCACACAGATCGGCCTCACCGCCACGCCAAAGGAGACGAAGGAAGTCTCGAACATCGAATACTTCGGCGATCCCCTCTACACCTACTCCCTGCGGCAGGGCATCTCCGACGGTTTCCTCGCGCCTTACAAAGTCGTCCGCATCGGCCTCGACAAAGACATCCTTGGCTGGCGGCCCGAACTTGGCCAGGTGGACAAATACGGGCAGCTCATTGAGGACCGCGAATACAACCTGCGCGACTTCGACAAGAACCTCATCCTCGAAAAGCGCACCGAGCTGGTCGCCGCCAAGGTCTCCGAGTTCCTTCGCACCACCAACCGTTTCGCCAAGACCATCGTGTTTTGTGAAACCACGGATCACGCCGAGCGCATGAGGCAGGCGATGGTGAACGCCAACCCTGACCTCGCGGCTGCCAACAACAAATACATCATGCGCATCACCGGTGACGACGATGAAGGCAAGGCCCAGCTCGACAACTTCATCGACCCGGAGTCCACCTATCCAGTCGTGGCCTGCACTTCACGGCTCATGAGCACCGGCGTGGATGCCCAAACCTGCCACCTCATCGTCCTCGACAAGCGCATCGCCTCCATGACCGAGTTCAAACAGATCATCGGTCGCGGCACCCGCATCAACGAGGACTACGACAAGTTTTTCTTCACCATCATGGATTTCCGCGGGGCGACCGCCTTGTTCGCTGACCCGACTTTCGACGGCGACCCGGTGCAGATTTATGAGCCCGGCCCGGATGATCCTCCGGTGCCGCCAGACGAGCCGTCTCCGGGAGGTGACCCGGCGGATGATAATGTGCTCCGCGAAGATCCCATCCCCTTTGGCACGGCATCCGGCGATTCAGCGGATCAAAAAGCCACACGCTATGTGGTCAACAATGTGCAGGTTAATGTCTCCGTGGAGCGCGTCCAATACCTCGATGAGCACGGCAAACTTATCACCGAAACGCTCAAGGACTATTCCCGCAAAACCGTCCGCAACGCCTACGCCTCCCTCGACGCCTTCCTCACCGTCTGGAACGACGCCGAGAAAAAGCAGGCCATTCTGGAGGAACTCGCCGCCAAGGGTGTCTTCGTGGACGAACTCGCCGAGCAAGTGGGCCACGAATACGACCCCTTCGACCTCGTCTGTCATGTCGCCTTCGATGCCCCGCCGCTGACACGGAAGGAGCGGGCCGAGAAAGTGAAAAAACGCGACATCTTCACCAAGTATGGCGAGAAAGCCCGCGCCGTCCTTGATGCTCTGCTCCAGAAATATGCCGACAGCGGCATCACCAGCGTGGAGTCACTGGAGATTCTCAAAGTGGACCCGCTCACCACGCACGGCACGCCCGTGGAAATCGTCAAACTTTTCGGTGGCAGAGACGGCTATCTCGCGGCCATCCGCGAACTCGAAACCGCCCTTTACCAGAAAGCTGCCTGACCTATGCCCAATGTCTCCAATCTCATCAAAACCATCCAGGACATCATGCGCAAAGACGCGGGTGTGGATGGGGATGCCCAGCGCCTCGCCCAGCTCGGCTGGATGTTCTTCCTCAAAATCTTCGACGACCGCGAAAAGGAGATGGCGGTCCTCCGCGACAACTACAAATCCCCGCTGCCCAAGGAACTCCGCTGGTCCAACTGGGCCACCGATGAAGAAGGCATTACCGGCGACGCCCTCCTCGCCTTTGCCAACAACGACCTGCTACCCAAATTGAAAGTCCTCTCCGGCAGTGGCGACATCGTCACGCTCATCAAGGCCGCGTTTGATGGTGCCAACAACTACATGAAGAACGGCACATTGATGCGTCAGGTCATCAACAAGATCAACGGCATCGACTTCAATGCTTCCGATGACCGCCACATGTTCGGCGACATCTACGAAAAGCTCCTCAAGGACCTCCAGTCCGCGGGCAACGCCGGCGAATTCTACACCCCTCGCGCCGCCACCGAATTCATCATAGACCGGCTCAACCCGCTGCTCGGCGAGAGTTTTCTCGACCCCGCCACCGGCACCGGCGGTTTCGTCACCTCCCTTATCCGCCACCTCCGCAAACAGGCCAAGACCGAGGCGGACGAGCTCCTCATCCAAACCTGCTTCGCCGGCATCGAGAAAAAGCACCTCCCGCACATCCTCTGCGTGACCAATCTCCTCCTGCACGGCATTGATGTCCCCTCCAATGTCCGCCACGACAACACTCTTGCCCGCCCCCTCCGCGATTGGGGCCCGAAGGAGCGCGTGGACATCATTGCCACCAACCCGCCCTTCGGCGGCATGGAGGAGGACGGCATCGAGTCCAACTACCCCGCCGAGTTCCGCACGCGCGAGACCGCCGACCTCTTCCTCGTGCTCCTCATGAAGATCCTCAAGCCCGGTGGCCGCGCCGGACTCGTGCTGCCCGACGGCACTCTTTTCGGCGAAGGCGTCAAGACCCGCATCAAGGAAGCCCTCCTCACCGAGTGCAACCTCCACACCATCGTCCGCCTGCCCAACGGCGTCTTCGCTCCCTACACCCCCATCCGCACCAACCTCCTCTTCTTCACCAAAGGCGCGCCCACCACCCATGTTTGGTATTACGAGCATCCCTATCCGCCCGGCGCCAAGAGCTACAACAAAGGCAAACCCATCCGCATCGAGGAGTTCGAGGCCGAGCGCGCCTGGTGGGGAAGCGAGGCCGACGGCTTTAAATCCCGCGTGGAAAACGAGCAGGCCTGGCGCGTCTCTATCGACACGATCCGCTCCGGCGGCTTCAACCTCGACCTCAAAAACCCGCACAGCCCCGACACCGGCCCCGGCGATGTGGACCACCTCCTCCCCGAATACGAAAAGCTCCTCGCCCAGATTGCGGCGACGCGCGGCCAGTTGAAGACGCAACTCATGGAGGCTCTCACCCGATGAAAAAGAAAGCCATTACCCCAAAGAAAACCGCGCGCGCCAAAGTGAAGGCAGACGGCCTCGCCCCGCTCATCACCGAGGTTCGCAGCCTCATCCAGTCCGCCCGGCGGGGCGTGGCGTCCGTCGTCGATACGTTTCAAGTGCTCACGAACTTTGAAATTGGTCGGCGCATCGTGGAGCATGAGCAGAAGGGCGAGCAACGCGCAGCGTATGGTGCCGAATTGCTGAAGGTGCTTTCGGCACGACTGACGGAGGAATTCGGACGCGGGTTTTCAAAAGCGAACCTCGAATACATGAGGCGGTTCTATTTGGAGTGGCAGGATCGTGTTCCGCGAATTGCCCAGCAGGCTTCTGGGCAATTGGTGGCAGTTGAGATTCAACAGAAGCCTTCTGTTAAATTGGCCTCTTCCGAAATTGCCCAGAAGCCTTCTGGGCAATTCACCAATCCCTTCACCCTGAGCTGGTCCCACTATGTCGAACTGCTCACCGTCAAAGACCCCGACGAGCGCAGCTTTTATGAGATTGAAGCCACCAACGAAAGCTGGTCGCTCCCGGAACTCCGCCGCCAGAAAGCCTCCGCCCTCTACCACCGTCTCGCCCTGAGCCGCGACAAGGCGGGCGTAAAACGCCTCGCCGCCGAGGGCCAGATCATCACGAAGCCCGAAGACGTTTTGAAGAATCCCTTTGTGTTGGAATTCTTGGGACTGGACGAGAAGTCCGGCTACTCCGAATCCGATCTCGAGTCCGCCATCATCACCCACTTGGAAAAATTCCTCCTGGAGCTGGGCAAAGGTTTCCTCTTCGAGGCCCGCCAGAAGCGCTTCACCTTCGATGGCGACCACTACTTCCTCGACCTCGTCTTCTACAATCGGCTCCTGCGCTGCTACCTCGTCATCGACCTGAAGCTCGACAAGCTCACCCATCAGGACCTCGGGCAGATGCAGATGTATGTGAACTACTACGATCGCCATGTGAAGCTGGCGGAGGAGAATGCCACCATCGGCATCGTGCTCTGCCGGGAGAAAAACGAAGCCGTGGTGAAACTCACCCTGCCTAAGGACGCCAACATCCACGCCAAGGAATACCAACTCTACCTGCCCTCGAAGGAACTGCTCAAAGCCAAGCTCCTCGAATGGCTGCGCGCCGAGGAAGCCAAGGCATGACGCTGGAAACCTTCTTTGAAAAGTTCGACCTGTTCGCCGACGCTCCCGATGCGGTGGCGAAGATGCGCGAGCTGGTGCTGGAACTCGCTGTGCGCGGTCGCCTCCTTTCCTCTTCCAGCCCCGATTCGTCAGCTCCGTCCGATCCGTCCAGCCCGTTTGCGATTCCGCAAGATTGGCAATGGATCGCGCTCAACAAAGCCGCCGATTGCCGCGCCGCTGCAAAAGTTGATTCTGCCTCGCTGAATGATTCCGACTGGGTGCTCGACCTCGAAGACATTGATGGCGGTGCCGGAAAAGTTATCGCCACGGCAACCTTCGCCGAACGGAGGTCCCTCAGCACCAAAGCCAGCTTTCAAAAAGGCGACGTCCTCTACGGGAAGCTCCGCCCCTACCTAAACAAAGTGGTAATCGCTGACCGTCCCGGTTTTTGCACCACCGAGATCATTCCGTTGCGCCCCCAGAAATTTGTCGCAGCCGGTTATCTCCGCCTCTTTCTCCGGTCGCCCCATTTCCTTCGATATGCGGCGGCAAAAAACTACGGCATGAAAATGCCGCGCCTCGGAACACAGGACTTGGAGTCCTCCGCAATTCCCCTCCCACCCCTCGCCGAGCAGAAGCGGATCGTGGCGAAGGTGGATGAGTTGATGGCGTTGTGTGATCGGCTGGAGGCGCAGCAGCAGGAACGGGAGACGCGGCACGCTGCGCTCGCCCGCGCGTCGCTGGCCCGCTTTGCCGACGCGCCCACCCCCGCCAACCTCAACTTCCTCTTCCATTCATCCTTCAACATTCATCCTTCATCCTTACGCCAGTCCATCCTCACCCTTGCCGTCCAAGGCAAACTCATCTCCCAAGACCATAACGACGAACCGGCTGCGCAGCAGCTTGAAACTATTCAGGTGAGGAAGGCTGAACTCGTCCGGAAGCAGGTAATCAAAAAGTCCGATCCCTCGCGCCTGGTTGATCCGGACGAGGTCGATCATGACATCCCAGATTCATGGGCGTGGGTTCGTCTCGTGGAAATCTGCGAACTTATCACCGATGGAACCCACTTAACGCCCAAATACACGGAATCGGGGCGAATGTTCCTCTCCGCTCAAAACGTGAAGCCGTTCAAGTTCATGCCGACCAAGCACCGCTTCGTTTCCGAGGAGCACTACCAAGGCTACGTCAAGAATCGGAAGCCGGAGAGAGGTGACGTGCTTCTAACGCGAGTTGGCGCGGGCATCGGCGAAGCTGCGACCATAGACCAAGACTTGGACTTCGCGATTTACGTCAGCCTCGGCTTGGTTCGGCCCGTGCGAGGTTTCGTGTTCTCGGATTACATCACTCTCTGGCTCAATTCTCCGGACGGCACTGAAAAGAGCAGCCGAAACACCTACGGCAAAGGCGTCTCGCAGGGGAACCTCAACCTTTCACTGATTCGGAACTTCCTCGTTCCACTCCCACCCCTCGCCGAACAACGCCGGATAGTGGCCAAAGTGGAGCAACTGATGGCCTTGGTGGACGAGTTGGAGACGCAGCTCGCCGCCTTCCGCGCCACCGCCGCAAACCTCCTCTCCGCCCTCGTCGCCGAACTCACCGGCACCGCCAACGACCGCAAAGTTTCCCCTTCGCCCACCTCCGGCACTGGCCGCCGCGGTCGCCCCCGCAAGTCGCTATGAAAAACTTCCGCTCCTGCCCAGTTTCCGCTCTCACCACTCAATATGGAAGCGGCGATGAAACTTAGGCGTCTGCAAATTGAGGGCTACAAGAATGTAAATGCGTGCGATCTCGAGTTCACGCAGTCGCCTCTGATTAACGCCGTCATCGGCAGCAACGGCAGCGGGAAATCCAACCTTATCGAGGCGATCCTAGAGATCCTCGTTGGCTGCTATTTCGAGAAAGCACCGCGATTTGAATTCAAACTGGAATTTGAAGCGCAGAATCGGGTGGTCGTGCTGCAACGGGAAGGCCGCCGGACCTCCGTAACGGTGGATGGGAGGCGATTGCCGCTGGACCATTTCGCAAAGCGCCTTCGCGACGGACTAGCGCAGGTGTTTTACCCCGAACTGACACTTGTTTATTACTCCGGTGAGTGTCAGCGGGTTCAAAAACTCGTTGCCCGCTATCGTCGGCATTTTCAGAAACTCACGGGGGATCGGGGTCAGGCTGACATTTGTGACTGTTTGAGCCATATTCTGAAATCTTTGGTGAAGTAGTTGGCTCTGCATTTATCGCGCAACGCATCTTCAGCGGTTTAGTTTATCCATTCAATATTCGCTCTTTTTGGCTCCAGCAAATTAAATTTGCATACGGCGAGGTGCTTTCACTTCATCCAGATTAACGCTAGTTTCATTTCGGCTTAATGCACTCCAAAGCTTTTCCATGGCATCAATTTGTTCTCCTGTGCTCATCTTTTCTGCTTCTGTAATGCTCATGCAACCAGAATGACCAAATTTTTCAAATTTTTCGGCGAACGGCTGACATCTCTGGGTGCGATTAAAAGTGGGTGAGGTCACGAATGAAAAGCAATCCCTGAAAGGGATTCATCAACCAGCCCAGTGTTGCCGCGCTAGCGGCTACGCTGGGTTTTCTCAACAACGATCTCAACTCTGAAGGGGTTGGATCAATTTGCTGCTGGGAACGCCAGCGGTCCCAGTTTGGGATTGTAAAGTCCGGCAGGCTCTTGGCGTCTTATTTTGATTTTTGAATGCACCTCTGCATTTTTGGTTCATTACGAGCTTGTCTTTGTCCGTGGTTTTGAAAACATAGACAAAATGAATGACAAGAAATTGACTCTCTCTTCAGAAAATAAAAAATTATCCGGCGTCTGCGGCGGCTTGGCTGAATACATCGGCATGGATGCCACAGTTATTCGCGTCCTGTATGTCCTGGCCACATTTTTCACAGGCGGCATTTTGGGCATATTATTCTATGTCCTTTGCGCCATGATTATCCCAAAAAAGAGCGTATGAAACTCATCCTCCACCTCTGCCTAGTCACATTTGCAGTTTCGCTTCTGGCCGAAACGCAGCAGCCACCCGCCCAAACTTCATACGGCGTTGGTGTGCTGTTTGAAAACCGTGTCCTCGGTCAAATGATGGGGAAAAAGCCCACCTCACTCTGGACTATTCCAGGTGAAGCCAACCGCGCAAACCCTGGCACACCAGCACTCGTGAGATTCCAAAAATGGGGTACGCCAATCTATCTCGGCGAAGCTTTGGATCAGATCAAGTTGGCGGAAGACTTCGAGTTTATAGTGGGCTTTTATGAGCCAGAAAAAAACGGCAAATCTCTCAAAGTAGTTGCCCTCCACCAAATCACTGTAATACCAGAGCGCTGGCATCAGCTATGGGGCACATTGAAAACCAATGACATGATGCGCCTCCAAGCCATTGCCAAAACAGGTGCCATTGATGCAGCACAACAAATAGTGGGGAAAGAAATCACATCCATTCGTCCACTCACGGGCGGCATGGATATTTTTCCCGTCATCAATACCGAACAACGGCGGATATATTGTTCCATACCGTTCCAGGTTTTTTATAGATTTTTCTTGGGTGACGCATCGCCTGCACCGCAGCGGCGGCTCATGCTGTGGGGGCGCCCATTCCCCGCGTTCTTGCCGCTAGATGAAATGTTGGCGGTTCCTGCCGCAGCGCAAACATCCGCCAAAAAGTAATCTGCCCACAGCAACGCTCACACCCACTGGGAAGACGCGTTCAGGCTGTCCAGCACCTCCGGGTCACGGACATCTGCCCACGGCTCTTTGAGTTCGCAGCAGCGGAGTTTCAGCCCTGCTCCAGCCATGCCGTTGAGGGCGTCTGTAAGTTCGTATTCGCCGCGTGGCGATTTTTCCAGCTTGTCTATAAATGAAAAGACTGCTGGTGTAAAACCGTAGAAACCGGCGTTATACCACGAAGAACGGAGTTCTTCCGGGCGCGCCTTTTCCACGACTCTTTTGAAAATAAAATCTCCGTCCACACTCACCGCCCCGCCCTTGGCCAGTTCAGATTCTGGTGCTTTTTTGACGGCCACGAGACCGTCCAAATCGAACTGCTGCAAACAGGTGGCGTATTCGGGTGGCGAAATAAGAATGTCTCCATAAGCTAGAAAAAAACGATCTCCACCCACCCAGTCGCGGGAGTATGCCACCGCACGACCTGTCCCGTCCTGCGTGGTCTGCGTCGCGTAGGTGATCTCCCAGCCACGGCTAGAACCGTCCCCGAAATAGTCGCGGATCACATCTTCGCGATACCCTACAAGAAGGAAAAATGACTTCACTCTGGCGTGCGTAGATAAACCTTCCATTATGCGCTCCAAAACTGGTTTGCCCGCCACGGGGAGCATCGGTTTCGGAACATCTTTGGTCAAATCCTTCATCCTCGTGCCGCGGCCTGCCGCCAAAATCATCGCCTTCATCCCTGCCTCGCTTTCCTGTTTTTTGTTTATTGGAGACGACACATCCGCCGTCCCACAGAACGAAACAATAGGCTAACCCATCAGAAAAGTGAAACCCTTTCCTTGACGAACAGCCAAAAGCAATCACTATTAGCTCATGGCCTCTTTCAAAAATATTATCGAAACTGTTGGAAACACACCACTGGTCAGGCTGAACCGCGTGACAGGTGGGCTAGACGCAACAATCCTCCTGAAATGCGAATTTTTTAACCCACTCGGCAGCGTCAAAGATCGCATTGGTGCCGCTATGATAGATGCCGCAGAAAAAGAAGGCAAAATAACCCCTGAAACCATTATTGTGGAACCGACATCGGGTAATACGGGCATCGCCTTGGCATTCGTCTGCGCGGCAAAAGGCTACAAGCTCATTCTGACCATGCCCGAAAGCATGAGCAGCGAGCGGCGCGTCCTCCTAGCCATGCTCGGCGCAAAACTGGTTCTAACACCAGCGGCAGAAGGGATGAAAGGGGCACTCGCTAGAGCCGAAGCCATTTTGAAAGAGACGCCCAAAGCTTTCATGCCACAGCAGTTTTCCAACCCGGCCAACCCGGCCATCCATAAAAAAACTACGGCAGAAGAAATTTGGAGAGATACGGGCGGGAAGATTGACATGCTCGTCTCAGCCGTTGGCACGGGCGGGACACTTTCTGGGTGCGCCGAGATGCTCAAAGGCAAAACCCCAGCATTGAAAGCAATCGCAGTAGAGCCCAAAGATTCGCCCGTCATATCCCAAACCATCGCTGGGCAACCAGTCAAACCAGGACCTCATAAAATCCAAGGGACTGGCGCAGGCTTTGTCCCCGGCAACCTCAACCTCAATCTTGTGGATGAAGTCGTGACAGTAAGCAACGATGACGCATTTTCCATGGCGAGACGCCTTTGCAAAGAAGAAGGGTTGCTAGTCGGCATCTCGACTGGTGCCAATGTTCACGCGGCACTCCAGTTGGCGGCACGACCAGAAAACAAAGGCAAACAAATCGTCACCTTTGCCTGCAGCACAGGCGAACGATACATCAGCACCATGCTGGCCGACGAAGCACGCAAAGAAGTGGGCGTGTAAAAAACGCCCCACTTCACGCCTTCAACACAGATTTTGAATTAGTCCATTACCGATCAAATCGTGTGCATTATGCGCATGATTTTTTCGTGTAGCTCGTGCTTTTCGTAGAGGGCAAAAAAATATTCCACCCCCTCGCATTCGCTGGTGAAGGGCTCTTTGCAATAGGCTTTGTACACGGCGCGGTCAAGCCCGCGCCCAACTCTCAGCCGCAAAATATCCTGCACAGCCAGCTTGATGGCATCCTTCTGCTTTTCACTGACCGATTCAGGCCACGGAAATGAGAATGCCAATCAAGAAGTGATCCTTACCCCAAAATACTGAGGTGGACTCCAATCTTCGGCCAAAAGCACCTTAAAATAAGCGATGGTGGCTGGGGCTGAGTTTCCTTACTCGGCCACCTATAGCGGTTAACTGCAGTGCCTTGTTCGGCCTTGTTATTTTTAAGTTAATATTCGATTAAGTGGAAAATACTGATCAATAAATGCGTAATCACGATCTGATTCAAGTAGCATCACATCATTCTGAATCACAACCGCTGCAATCAAACAATCTATTGAATTTCTGATCGTAACACCTTGTTTTCTCAAATTACGGTATATTGTCGCACCAAGTTCAAATGTAGAGTAATCGTCATCTAAATATATCAGATTATTGAACTGTTGCTTGGTTGCTACATATTGCTTCTCATCTCGAATGCCCTGCAGGACTTCAGTAAGGACAAAACCACAAATACACAAATCTTCTCTATTCTGAATCAGCTCTACAATTTGTTTTGTGAGTGGCGTTGACTTGTCACATAAAAAATCAATCCAAACCGTAGAATCAACGAGAACCTTCATGAAAATCTACCTTTCCGCATTACATCCAAATCTCCTTCCCAAGATATCTTTCCCTTGAGATTTAGTAGCCCCACTTGACTTTCACGCCGCACCAACTGTTGTAATGCGTGATGGATCAAATCCTTCTGAGTTTTAATGCCAGTGAGTTTCAGTCCTTCGCGCACAAGTTCATTGTCAAGCAATATATTTGTTCTTTTCATT
>JAIFLJ010000021.1 GCA_020049135.1 bacterium
TGAAGACCCTGAAGGCTTCTTCAACCACATCCAAAATGTCGAGGGCAGGAAACCTTTCCCCGACACACTTGAGTTACAGGCCAACCTGCGAATATAGAACTTTTTGCGTTTTAGTGAAGCGGACGCTTTTGCTCACGCCCCTTTGTCGCCATGACCCACAACCTCTTGTTGCTTTTCAACCACTACCTCAAAAATGAATTGGGCATCGAGAATGTCGCCAAACTCCAGCGACGCCAAAAACTGGAGGAACAGCAAAACGAGCAGATGCTCAAAAAATCCCAACGCGTTCCCAGCATGATGCCGTATTTCCAGAATGGTGATGCTAATGATTCGGGTCATTGGCGGCGGCATGGAAAATTTACCGCTGCCAAAAAATTAATTTGTTAATCAAAAATTTCGGTTCAAAATAGCTTCATATAGTTTTTCAAATATGACAAAAATAACTTTTCTTGGAGCGGGCAGCGTTGTTTTTGTGAAAAATATCATAGGCGACTGTTTGCTTTGTCCAGAACTGCAAACCGCCGAGTTCGCTCTTTACGACATTGACGCTACTAGGTTGGGAGAGGCGCGTCTCCTAGTCGAACGGCTGAATGAAAACCTTGCTGGAGGCAGTGCGAAAGTGTCGGTTTTCCTCGGCAAAAAAAATCTAAGAGCCGCACTGAAAAACGCATCGTATGTTATCAACGCAGTGCAAGTAGGCGGTTACAAACCGTGTACTGTTACGGATTTTGAAATCCCGAAAAAATATGGCCTGCGCCAGACGATAGGAGACACCCTTGGGATAGGCGGCATTTTCAGGGCATTACGAACTGCTCCAGTGATGCTGGAGTTTGCCAGAACCATGGAAGATGTTGCGCCGGACGCGTGGTTTTTAAATTACACAAACCCTATGGCGATCCTCACTGGAGTGATGCTGCGCGGGTCGGGCATCAAGACCGTGGGGCTGTGCCACAGCGTGCAAGAGTGCGCAGACCTCCTTTTGAAAGAGCTAGACTTGCGCGGGCAAGTGGATGACCTGATGTGGACTATCGCAGGTATCAACCACATGGCTTGGTTGCTGGATATCCGCGATGGGAAAAAGGATTTATACCCAGAGATAAAGAAACGAGCAGCCAGTGTGTTCGCTTTGGCCAAGCGCGGTTCCGTGGAGGGGCTGCGCAGGCATTACGCGCGGAAGGAAGGAAAAGATTTTCGCTGGTGGTTGTCTCCGCATTACAAGCGCGACACCGATCTAGTCCGTTTCGAGACAATGTTGCATTTCGGCTATTACCCGACCGAATCATCTGAACACCACGCCGAGTACACGCCATACTGGATCAAGTCGCACAAGCCACATCTGGTGCGCGAGTACAACATCCCTCTGGACGAGTACATTCGCAGGTGCGAGGAGCAGGCACGCGACTGTAAAAAACAAGGCGAACAGATTTTGGGCGATAAAAACATAACGCATGAGCGTTCCATTGAGTACGGCTCACGCATCATGCAGGCCATGGAAAACGGCGTGCCGTTTCGCATACACGGTAATGTTGCCAACACTGGGCTGATAACAAACCTTCCTGAAAAAGCCATCGTAGAAGTGCCGTGCCTCGTTGATAAAAACGGTGTCCAGCCGTGTTTTTTTGGCGGGTTGCCGGAGCAATGCGCTGCGTTGAATCGGACTAATATAAATGTCCAGATTCTCGCTATCGAGGCCGCGCTGACGCTCGAAAGAGAAAAAATATATCACGCCGCCAGCCTAGACCCGCACACAGGGGCAGAGCTTACGCTGAAAGAAATCAGGAGCCTATGCGACGATCTAATCCGAGCCCATGGCAGATGGCTGCCGAAGTTCAAATGAATATGTTTCCAACCCAGATTTTGGATTGCGGCGGTTTTAGAAATGCTCTGTAAAGAGTGGAGGATAGGGGATTCGAACCCCTGACCTTCTCATTGCGAACGAGACGCTCTACCAACTGAGCTAATCCCCCTTTTTTGGTGCTTGCCGCCATCTGAAGCTTGCGATTACTACGGCTAAAAAGTGTTTATTGCAAGATGAAAAAGGGCATTGCTGTCCCTTTGCTCACGGCGTGCAAGGGAGTGTGCGTCTGCAAGGCGATTTAGAAAAAGTTGGAATAAGCATTGGCCACTTCAAAAAAAATCCCTAGCATTTCCAGCATGCCAACCCTTGCCATAGTCGGACGCCCCAATGTGGGAAAGTCCCTGCTTTTCAACAGGCTTTCGCACAAAAGTCTCGCCTTGGTTCACGACAGACCTGGCGTGACCCGTGACCGTATCGTTACGGATGTGGTCTGGAAAAACAGGGAGATCACGCTCATAGACACGGGCGGTATCGGTATGGACACCGATAGCAGTGACGATCTAGTCCAAGCAGTCCGGCGCGAGGCCGAGCTGGCTATGGAGGCAGCAGACGCGCTTCTCTGGGTGGTGGATGGCCGCGAGGGGCTTGTCCCCTTAGAGCTTGATATAGCTTCAATTTTGAGAAAAAAACATAAACCCGTGCTGGTAGCAGCCAATAAAATTGACGGGGTTCGGCAAAACTTTTTAGAGGCTGATTTTGCGTCCACAGGTTTCAAGGAAATTTTTCCTGTTTCTGCCGCACACGGCACGGGGATTGATGAGTTGGTGGAACGATGTCTCGCCATACTGCCAGCCGACACCATTCCCCGTGCTCCGAAAGATGCTGCTACCAAGATAGCGATCGTGGGGCGGCCTAATGTTGGCAAGTCATCGCTTGTCAACGCGCTCCTTGGTGACGAAAGAACCTTAGTCAGCGAGATCGCTGGCACTACGCGGGATGCCGTGGAGGTTCCGTTTCTACGGGAAACGCCATCAGGCAAAATGCGCTACATGCTCGTGGATACAGCCGGGATGCGCCAGCGCGGCGGCATACGCGATGAGCTGGAACAGGCCATGACGGGGCGTTCCGTCCACGCCATCAACCGCTGCGACCTGTGCCTGCTGATGATAGATGCGGACAAAGGTGTGACTTTGCAGGACAAGAAAATCGCCCACCATATCCACGAGTCGCGCAAGCCGTGCCTAGTTTTGGTGAACAAGTGGGATCTCGCCCTTGAGTCTGGCGTGCCGATGCATCTGCCTACATCGGACGAGACTCTCACGCGGCAAAAGAAACAGTCTTTCAAGGAATCTTACCGCGACGCTGTTTTGCGGGCACTTTTCTTTTTGGATTTTGCACCAGTGGTTTTTCTGAGCGCACAAAAAAGAACTGGCATGGGAGATTTGTTTTTGGCGGTGGATCGCGTGGCGGAAAACCTCCACACGCCTATCCCTACAGCACGCCTCAACCGTATTTTGCAGCAGGCCGTATTGCAGCAGCCGCCGCCAGCTAAACATGGCAAGCGGTTCAAGTTTTTGTATGCCACACCGCAAAAGGAAGAGGGGCTTTGGAAATCGTGCAAAATAATTGCGTTTTGCAATGACAAACGGTTGCTCGCCGAGTCATGGCTGGTATTTGTGGAGCACCAGCTTCGCAAACAGTTTTCATTGGACGGATGCCCGATCCACTGGGTCTGGAGGGATCGCACCGGCGAAAGCAAAAAGCCGCAGAGCAGCGGCGCAGGCAGGCCGTCCCAAGGCGTGGGGCACACCAGCAGACCTCAGCGCGCCCAACCTACAGATAAGAAGCGCAAAGAGCGTGCGAAAAAGCCGAGCCGCCAAACCACCAAAGGGCGTCCAATGAAGGCGCGGCGTAGGCGCTCTTAACTAGAGATTGTCCGCAAGGAGGGGATGAGAGGGGGCGGGGAGAAAATCGAATAACGAAATCGAATTTTGAAATGAAGACGCAAGCGGGAGAAAAAAGAGAGTTCACTAAGGAAGATTTTTAACTGCGAAATACGCGAAAAAGGGAAATTCACCACGGAGACACAGAGGCACGGAGAAAGATTTTTATAAACCCTTAAACTTTTAAATCACGCATTGCGTCCTTCCTTCGTAATTTCTTGTTCGTTATTCAATATTCAAAAAATCTTCTTAGCGTCTTCGTGTCTTGGCGTGAGAATAAAAGAGATTTAACCACGAAGATCACGAAGGAAGATTTTTATAAACTCTTCAACCCTTAAACATTTCAACTCTTCCACTTAAACTTATATAATCCGTGGGAGCTTCACTTTGCGCCATAATGATTCTGGGGCAAAAACTGTGCTAATAAATTGACTCGATTTTTTCGGAGGTTTTTGAAAAACTAGCGTTATGGGAGCCAAAACAAAAGAGGGTCTGGACGGAGAAAAAGTCATTCAATTTTCCGTTTTTTTGGAAAACAAGGTCGGGCGGCTGCTTGATTTGGTGAGGATGCTGGAACAGTCCGGCATCCAGATTTTGGCACTTTCAATCGTGGACACTTCGGAATGTTCCGTGGATCGTATCATAGTCAATGACCCAGATTCCACCCGCCAGCTTTTCCGAGAGACGGGCGTGTCGTTCGTTGAGACGCCCGTGGTTGTAGTAGCCATGACTGGCGCATCGGACTTCAAGCATGTGCTGGCCGCTTTGCTGCAAGGGGAGTGCAATGTGCAGTTTGCTTACCCGCTCCTCAGCCGCCCATACGACAAGGTGTGTCTGGTGCTTTTTTTGGAAGATAATGATTGCGGCCTAGCCATACTCCAAGCCAAGGGGTTCAAGACTATGACGCAGGCCGACCTCTCCCGTTAGCAGCCTCTCGGCCATGCGTGCGCGCCGTGCGCACGAGTGTCATGGCGACTAGGGTGGAGTCCCGAACGCCACGGAAATGCGAAAGGCTGTTCCTGTTGAAATAAATGGTCTGGATAGGCGTCTCTAAAATGGGCACGCCCAACCGTGCAGCCTCTAACAGCATTCCCATTTCAAAATCGTAGCGCCGCCCCGTAAGTCCGAGCAGCGGTGGCAACATGCTGTTGGGAATACCACGCAAGCCCGTTTGGCTGTCCGATAGTCTCTGGCCGCCTATCCGCCTGAATGCTCTGCAACAAAGACTATTTCCTATGCGGCTAGCCAGAGGCGTGCCAGCACCGAGCGAGCGGACTCCAAGGTGAAGCTCAGCGGGGGCGGCTGAAAAGGCGGCTGAGACGCGCAAAATATCCTCTAGGGAGTGTTGCCCATCGGCATCCGCTGTGACGACGCCAGGCGACTTTAGTTTTTGCGATTCCAGCAGGCTGAGATAATGTCTGAAGCCAGTTTTAAGCGCAGCCCCTTTCCCTTGGTTTGAATGGTGTGAAACGAGATGGAGACGCGGCTCTGCAGCGTATTTTTCAAAAAACGCGCCAGCCTGTGGAGGGCATCCGTCGTTCACGATTATCAGGAGTTGGGCGGGGTTCGCGAGTGTTCCGAAAACGATTTTTTGCAAAGCTAAAAAAACGGTTTCTGACGATGCGAATACTGGAATCAGAAGCACTGGCAAAGCGGAGCCGTGCGTGGCTATTTCATGGGCGAACGAGGAGTCTTGCATTCCAGTTGGATTTCGTTACCGTTTCCACAACAGGGGAAACATCCTGTGCAAAAAGTAGCTAAAGCGCATGGTTATACAACTGAAACATTTTAAGCCGGGCGAAATTCTTTTCAGGGAAGGTGATCCTGGCGGCGACCTTTTTTTCATTGAGAACGGCGCGGTGGAGATTTTTCACACACGCAATGAAACTGATGTGCAACTCAACACTGTCGGCAAGGGCGAACTGATCGGCACGGTCACGCTTTTCGACGCCTCGCCGCGCACAGCCAGTGCGAGGGCGATTACGGAAGTCAAAGCCCAATATTACGACAGGGAAGCGGTCAAAAAGTCTGTCAACAATATCCCTGAAGGTATCCGGGCAGTAATCAAAGACATTTTAATCAGGCTCAAGCAAACGGATGACAAACTGGTAAAATCGCACCTCATTTCTTTGAAGCAGACGCGCCTCTGCGAAAACACTGTGCTCACACACGCGGCACAAGCCGCTAAATTGCTGCTCTGGTTGGCAGGTAAACAGGGGAAAGATGCAGGGGCACTTTGCCTCTCGCCCGACATAGATTGGCCGCCCATCGCCTTCGCCTTGGGCATGAAGCAAGAATATCTTGAAGAGATAATGGAGGTTTTCAGGGAACACTGCATTTTGCAGGATGTTTTCACGGTGGATGAAGCTTCTAAAGAGACGCTTTCTTTCCAGCTTCAAAACACTGCCCAGCTAGAGATTTTGATCCCTTGGACGGCACGATTCTTTGACGAGGGCAGAAGTATCATGATAGAAGACTCGCTTTTCCCGTGGGTAAAAGGGCTTGTCTCAGCTTACTCCAATACGCCGTTGCTAAGCTGGAGTTGTGAGTGGCCAGAAGTTTGCGAGGCACTAGAAAAACAAATAAAAAGCCCGCTCCCAGAAAACCTTATCCAACTACTCATTAAAGCAAACATACTCCAATATGCGGGTATGAAAGCCAACCGCCTCACTTTCGTTTCCCCCGAAAACATCCGCGAAAGGGTTGCTGTGGAAGACATGGCTCGCCAGCTACTGAAACTCAAGCCGAAGCTTATCAACGCAGAAACGGTTTCGGCCTAATTTTCTTCTACTGCAAAGAGTAAAAATTGGCGTGCCAGCTTTTCTGGCAATCTGATCGGCTTGGCCCAGTCTGGCGGATGCCCGTCGGCCAATCTGCGGTATAATGAATCGGGCTTGTCCACTACGCGGTAATATTTTCTCTCTAGCGAAGGCGGGCTTATGGCAATGGTGGTGACTCCCCGCCCGCGCAAAAGTTTTTTGGACTTTTCCATATCTTCAGACGCCAGCACATAGTAGTCGAAAAGCAGGCTTGGGTTGCGATGGTAAACGCTTGAAACCACCTCGTGCCGCGTGCGCCAAAGTATTTCTGACGAATAGTCGGGAAAATTCACCAACCTTAAAACGCGGTCCGAAAAAGCCCGGTCGTTCTCGATGAAATGGCACAGGTCTTTTATATGCGGTATGGCCGTTTTTAAAACTGTCGGGTCTGGTGGCGGCATTGGAACTAGGGAGGAGAGTGTCGGAAAAAACAGAGCCATGACCATAACAGCCAACACCCTGACAACTCCAACTAGATGGGAGGAAAAAAAACTGGCTATCCACGGCTCTGCTCTCTCAATCAGCATGGCTAATGGAAAAACCACAAGCGTATTTATATACGGAGCCATGCGCAAGTGGATGATGCCAGCGGGAAGGTACACTACAAAAAGCGTGGCTAACAAATATAGTGGGCGTTTGTCTCGTGAATCTTTTGAAAACAAAATCCAAGCCAAAACAGGAACGGCAAGAAGCATGTTGCCTGCAAAAATTAAAAACCGCCTGATCCCGGCGGCGTTTGGCTCGAAAAGCGGGCGCATCTCTTCCAGCCTGTCCCACAGCATGGCCTGCTCAAATGGGTTTAGTGCAGAGAGCGGCCCTTTGAGAAAAGATGGGAATGTTTTCCAGAAAAAAATTGTTGCCGTTGCGGAAAGAACCACAGCGAAAACAAAACGCACCGCTGCGCCTCGTTTCCCTTCTGCTTGCACGATGTTGCCCACTATAAAATGTAGTGTTGCCGCCAGCATGAGTGAAAGGCTGAACAAGACAAAATAAGGAAACGATATTTTATCGAATTCCACGCGAAAAAATTCCTGCGGCGGATGGTCTGCCAACATGACCAATGACGAGAACGCCCAGAGTGATGCCGCGTAGCCAAGCAACCTAGTGCCGTCGCGGTGGATGCCAGCAGCCCAGCATAACCCGAGAGAAACCAGGATTGCGCCAGCTAAAGGCAAAGTTTCCACTCCGACCCATAGCGATAGAGATGTCAACAGCCCGGCCAAAACCGCATATCGCACTGGCATTTCATCTTGGTGTGCGCGGAACGCTGCCCCGATAATAAAAACGAAGAGGCAGAGAAAAAGGCTATGGTGATCAGGGCGTGCCAAACTGAAAGTCCCGATCACGGCAGGCTCTAAAAGGAAGAGTGCTGCGGCAAAAAAACAAGTCTCCCTATTTTTGAAAAAAGGGCGTGCCGCCCACACTAGGCCAACGATGCCCAACATTTGCAAAAACGGGCTGACCACATACCCCCATGCATCTAGCGCGGAACGGAACCCAAATGGCGGGGCACCTATCTCTGCGCCAACTCTCAAAATTATGTCAAGTGGGCGAGTCCAGTGCAAAACCTCGCCCTCTGGTGGGTTGCTCCTGCGGAACAGTTCATCGTACCATCCGCCGCCGTCGTGCCAAGCCTGCACTCTGGCCAAGCGCATGTAGCCGTCAGGGTCGGAACACCGCCCCGGCATGATTGCGGGATTCAAAAATAAAATTTGCAGCACCCAGACGGCCAAAAATAGGCCAAGCCACGGCATTAGCGGACGAAACTTGTTGGCCTGTGCGGAGAGTATGTTCATACCTGAAAATATTTTTAGCAGGGTAGGAGATCAAATTTGTCCCCTTCATGGCATCCTGTTTCTACAAGGCGTCCAGATTTAAGCTCAACCACCGAATAGGCTGACCAGACGGGCCAGAGCATTTCGCCGACCTGAAGGCCGCCCACCATTTTGACGCCGAGTTTTTCTTTGGATAGGAAAAGGGCGTCTATCGGAAACCGCATCCCGAACATGTGAATGGAGTTGCACGGGGTGATCCAGAGTCCTTCGCTTGATTCTAGGCCAGAGCGGCCCAAGAGCCCTTTCATTCTGGAAAATATGCCATCGGCCACCAGCACTTCAGACGCCACCACCAGCCCTCGCGTTACATTGACTAATTGGACTTTTTTCATAAATGCAAGACTCCTCTGTTGCCGCCAGCATAGGAGGCGCACGCGATAAGAAAAGGCGAATCGCCGTAGGCCGCACAGACAGTTTCTGGGCGTGTGGAGAAAAAAACATGCCTGCCAGATTTTTCGGGTTGCGTTCTGTCATAGTGGCGTTACATGTTGTCCTTGGTGAGTTCAAAAAAAGTTTCATGTCATCGCGTGCTCCTTAAATTGAGCGGAGAAGCGCTTCAAAGCGAAAACGAATCCATTTGCCACAACATAGTGCGCGAGTTGGCCGCCGAAATCAAAAAGGCGCACGCCCTGCGTTTCCATATGGGGATCGTTGTTGGTGGCGGCAATATCTGGCGCGGGCACATGGCCGAGAAAAGTGGCATGGATCGCGCCAACGCAGATTACATGGGCATGCTCGCCACGGTGATAAATGGGCTGGCACTTCAAGACGCCTTGGAGAAACAGGGCGTCCACACGCGTGTGATGACTTCGATAGACATGCGCAATGTAGCCGAGCCTTTCATACGCCGGCGGGCTATGCGTCACCTCGAAAAAGGCCGGGTCGTAATTTTTGTGGCGGGCACTGGAAACCCGTATTTCACCACCGACACCACAGCGGCTTTGCGTGCTGCCGAGATAGGGGCGAGCATGTTGCTCAAGGCCACCAAAGTGGATGGCATTTACGATAAAGACCCGAAAAAGCATCCTGATGCGCGGCGTTTCAAAACGATCAGCTACACGGACGCGCTCCAAAAACGCCTGCAGGTCATGGACTCTGCGGCATTCTCACTTTGCATGGACAACAAGATACCGATCATGGTCTTCGACATGTTTAAAAAAGGCAACATTTGCCGGGCGGTCTCTGGCAAAACTGTAGGAACACTGGTGGGTGACACCCCTAGCAGACATGTTTAGGATGCACGCAGCCATTCGAAAATAAAATTGAAAGGGAAAAAATTATGAAAATACACTACTCAGTAAGACACCTGAAACTAACAGAAGCAATCCGCGACTATGTGGAGGATAAAATCGGGACGCTCGACCGCCACGATGAGTCCGCCATAGGCGCGCATGTGGTGCTCTACCACGATGAGACGCACGGAGCCAAACAGTACCAAGTCAAGGTTCATGTGGCCGTGCCTGGCAACGACCTCCACGCCGAAGTCCACTGCAAAGACATTTACGAAGGCGTGGATTTAGTGGTCGAAAAAATCGAAGCTCAAATGCGGAAACACCGCACGAAACTCCGCTCGAAGGCTCGTGCAAAAAGCCTCAAAACAGTCGTCAAAAAAGCAGCGATCAAGCTGAGCAAGTAATTTTGAAAAAAGGGGCTCGGCTCCAGTGCTTTAACCCGCCCGTGCGGCTCTGTGCCGCACGGTGAAAACGGGGTTGGCAAAACAACAAGAAGGAGAAGTTTATTATGAGCATGGATGATGTTCTGCTTGAAGCCGAAGAGAAAATGTCTAAAACAGCCGATTTTTTGGCTTCCGAGTTCCAGACTGTTCGCACGGGAAAAGCTTCGCCCGCGCTAGTGGAAAATATTTCTGTGGAAGCCTACGAGGGCACCTCAATGAAACTGCGCGAGTTGGCTGGCATATCCACGCCAGAAGCCCGACTCCTGCTCATCCAACCATGGGATGCTTCCACGGTGGAATCTATCCGCAAAGCACTGGAATCTTCCTCGCTCGGTATCACCCCGCAAGTGGACGGAAAAATCATACGCATACCGTTCCCCGAGCTTTCACAACAGAGGCGCGAGGAGTTGGTCAAAATCATCAAAAAAATGACCGAAGACCAGCGCATAGTGGTGCGCCACATCAGGCGCGATTCTCTTGATGTCCTGAAAAAAATGCAGAAAGAGAGCAAAATCACCGAAGATGACCTTTCTTTGGGCGAAAAAGAAATCCAGAAACTTACCGATGACTATACCAAGAAGCTAGACTCGCACTTGGCAGGCAAGGAAAAAGAACTGATGAAAATTTAACGCAAACAACGGGAGAAAAAACATGAATGACAAACAGCTTCAAAAAGTTTCAAAAGCACTCGACACTTTCAAAATCGAAACCGCTAGTTGGGCGTTCGCCGATTCGGGGACGCGTTTTGGCCAGTTTTATCAAGATGCGGCGGCGATAGATACCCCCGACAAGCTTGCCGATGCTGGGCAGGTTCACCAGTTCACGGGATGCTGCCCCACTGTGGCTGTTCATGTCCTCTGGGATTTCAACAAGGGCGAAGACCCAAAGGCAATAGCAAAAGTGGCCGCCAAACACGGCGTGAGCATTGGGGCCATCAACCCGAATGTTTTCCAAGACCAAGCTTACAAGTACGGTTCTTTTGGCAACCCTGACCCCGCATCACGCAAGCAGGCATTGCAGCATGTGATTGACTCTATCGAGATCGGCAAAGCCGTAAAAAGCCAGATCGTCTCCCTCTGGTTTGCCGATGGCTCTAACTACCCAGGACAAGCCAACATCCGCCAGCGCAAAAAATGGTTCGAGGAATGTCTCAAAAAAGCCCATGAAAAACTTGGTCCAAAACAGCTCATGCTCATTGAGTATAAGCCCTTCGAACCCGCGTTCTATCACACCGACATAGGCGACTGGGGCATGTCCTATGTCCTCTCGAAAAAAACTGGCCCCAAGGCGAAAGTGCTCGTGGACACGGGTCACCATTTCCAGTCGCAAAACATAGAGCAGATCGTGGCGTGGCTCCTAGACGAAGACATGCTCGGTGGATTCCACTTCAACGACCGCCGTTACGCCGATGACGACCTCACTCTTGGCTCAATTGACCCGTACCAGATTTTCCGCATATTCCACGAGATTCTCTACTTCGGTTTCGAGAGCAAGAAAATGCCCAGCATTGCCTACATGATAGACCAGTCCCACATTGACAAGCCGAAGATCGAAGCAATGATTCAGACAGTGATGATGGCGCAGGAACTTTTCGCCAAAGCAGCCCTTGTGGATCACGAGAAACTCCGTGTGCTCCAGACCCGCTGCGAGCAGGTGGACGCAGAGGAAATCCTCCGTAGAGCTTTTTTCACCGATGTCACACCCGCGCTAGTCGAATGGCGTAAAAAGAAAAAGCTGGCCGCCAACCCGCTTCTCGCGTTCCGCGAAAGCGGATACGAGGCTCGCGTGGCAAAAGAGCGCAAGGCTCGCCGACAGAAATAAGATGCCGGCGTGACGCCAGCGTTCCCAGCAATTAAGATGCTGGCGTGACGCCCATGAAGAAGCTAACAGCAGTTTCGGCTAACAGCTAACAGGAAGACGCTGAAGAATTGCAGATTTTAGATTTGAGATTGCAGCAAAGACCCCAAAAAAGCGGTGGTGGCACGGGCAGTAACTCGGCACATCCGTTTGACC
>JAIFLJ010000075.1 GCA_020049135.1 bacterium
AAGTTTCCCACCAGAAAGCTCGGAACAAAATCAGTTTCTTGGAAGACCTCAAAAACAGTGATTTTGTGCTAAAGCAACAGTATTGGGCAAGATGCCACTGCTATGGCCACAATGTGAGAGTGGACATTCCTGTCCGCATTTTTCCCTGTGCAACGGCATCATGTGCGCTAACTCAAGACACAGGCAGGAATGCCTGTGCCACACTCTATTTTCATGTTAGGATTTGCAAATGCGTGGTAAGTCTTCGGAACAATCTATGGCAGGATACGGATGAAGGGTGCATTGCAAGATGTGTGGCGTGGGATGAAGTGGCACGCTTGCGCGGCTCGTTTCGTTTTTCAAAACAGGCGTCTTTGGGTGTATTTAGCTGCCCCGGCAATACTGGGATTTTTTTATGTTGCAGCTATTGTCTGGATCGGGATGCGCTACTGGGGTGACAGTTCTCTTTCCGACCTCTCTTTGTTTTGGGATGCTACTATCGGCAAGATCGCACTTGGCGGCGGGCAAATTATTTTGGTTTTTGCGAAAAATGTTTTTTTAAGTTTAGCCAAGTTTTTTTTGTGGGCGATACTCTTTCTTGTAGCATCACTCACATGCTCGTGCGCGGTGGGCACTTTTTTTTACCCATTTCTGGCTCGCCTCTCCGAAGAGGTGGAACTGGTGCTTTTTCCTGGGCGAGAAGCGGAGCAGTTCGACTTTTGGGAAATGGCGCACGAAGTCGGACGCGGACTTTTTTTGGGCGGCAGGCAGCTTGTTTTTTTCTTGTTTTTTTTCGTGTTATTACTGCCGCTGATTTTGTTGCCAGTCCCGTTTTTAAACATCTCGTGTTTCTCCCTGGCCTTGGGCGTGCTGAACGCCCATCTTTTTGGTCTTGGATGGGTGGATTTCACGCTCGAAAGAAAAAAATATTCCGTGCGCGAAAGCATCCGTTTTGCCAAAGAAAATAGGTGGCTGGTGACAGGCGTTGGGCTGGGCGGTTTCGCATTGATGCTTGTGCCGCTGGCAGGCTGGTTTTTGGCTCCTGCGCTGGGGACTGTGGCCGGGACGCTTGCGGTTCTTGATAGGCTTTCATTTTCAAAGCAAAACTGAGAACTGCTGTCGGTTTTTTTGGTGTTGCACATTGAAACAGTGCTGATTTGATTATGTTATGGTTCAATAAAAAAGAAACTGGCGGTGGTCTTGTCCGCCGAACAGCAGATGGAATCCCAAAATCACGATAGGATGCACCCTTATTCCAATTCGCTTTCAATATGAAATTTAATGGCTCATGATTTTTTGCGTCTGGCTAGGCGCAAGGAGGGCGCGATACCGTTGCGTATCGTAACCGACGAGCAACAACGCCAGATGCAAAAAAGACAAGCCAGTGAGTCTCATTTTGAAAGCAAATTGGAATTAACTGGGAAATATAACAAACGCCTCACAAGCCACAGATAGAAAGAAAACAACCATGCCACAGCTTACAATAGTCGCTAATATAAAAGCCAAATCGGACAAGATAAATCTTGTTAAAACGGAGCTTGAGAAACTCATTCCCATCACTCTGGACGAAGAAGGCTGCATCAACTACGACCTCCATCAAGACAACGGTAATCCCGCCCAATTCCTGTTCTACGAAAATTGGGAATCCCGTGAACTCTGGCAAAGGCACATGTCCAATCAACACCTGAAGGACTACCTCTCCGCCACCGAAGGTGCCATAGAAGAGTTTTCGATCAACGAGATGACTCAAATCAAATGAACCATAATTTTGCGAACAAAGATACGGATGCCAAGGCTACCACCGCGCCTCACTTTTGATATTTTCTCAGTTGGTTTTTGGTTTTGGTTGATCCCTCATTTTTTGGGGGTAAATTGGATTCATGAAACTAACGATCGTGGTAAACAAGGACGGTTCTCTTTTTGGGGGGTATTGCGTCGAGGTTCCTGGTTCTAACGGGCAAGGAGAAACCGAGGAAGAATGTGTGAGTGATGTAATCGAAGCCGCACGCTTGTTGTTGGAATACCGGAGAGAAGAAGCGTGGAAAGAAGGTCGCCATGTTTTGGTGAGAGAGATGGCGGACGCATGAAAAAAGCACTGCTGTTAATAGACCTTCAGAACGACTATTTTGCAGGGGGACTGTTTCCCCTCTGGAACACCGAAAAAACACTCGAAAATATAATCGCAGCGATTAAGCAGGCTAAATCTGCCGGTGTGGAAATCATTCATATTCAGCACATCGCAAATCCAGATGCAGGCATCGCCCCGTTCTTTAACAAAGGCACTTCAGGAGCCGATGTTCATCCCGCAATTCTATCAGCCGCCCCAAACTGCCCTGTGGTTGTTAAAGAATATGCCGACGGCTTCCACAAGACAGAATTGGAAGCCGTGCTTTCATCTCGTGGAATTGGTGAGCTGCTTGTATGCGGCATGATGACGCAGAATTGCGTGACCCACACAGCCATCTCCAAGGCAGCAGAAAAATATAAGGTCTCCATTCTCACGGACTGCTGCACCACCGTCAATCAGCTCATCCACCTCATAGCACTGCACGCAGTTTCAACGCGTCTCCCGCTCGTCACATCCACCGATGCAATCTGGCGCGAACAAGTCGGCTAGGACTCAATAACTGCTTGCAGCAAGCCCACCGGATGCACCGTGTATAAAAACGACGGAGAAATATAGCGGATGACAAAGGGCGGAACCCGTTATGGGAATACGGTCTTTAGCCGAGCAAAAAGCCCTCGTTTGAATCCCTTGTCGCGGGTCAACAACCTGTCAGCAAAAGTCATGGCGTGAGCTGCAAGCAGAAAACCAGGAACCATTTTTTCTCGTCCACCACCCTGTTTTTTATATTCGGCAAACATAGTGCCTGCCAGCAAAGCCGACTCGATGCTGGATGGTATAAACTCAATGCCTGAATCCTGTAAAAAATGTTTGGCTTGGTGCGCGGTAAGAACTGGGCCGAGTTCAGCCAATACCACTTCCCCCACGACCAGCACACCCTCTCTGGCTACCCGCTCAACAGCCGAAGCCGAGGCTTCGGCGTGCATGGGGTCATCCAGAAGAATATCCAGCAAGATGCATGTATCAAGGGCGGTAATCATCGCGCAAATCTTTCATAATTTCATCGGTGGACAGGATTTTTTTACCTTTGAAATTTGTTTTTCCCTTTCCCACCCATCGGCGAATGGGATGCTCCTCAATTTTCTTTGTGGCAAAGAGCTTGCCGTTTTCTACCGAAAACTCCAAAGCCGTCCCGCACTTTAATCCAAATTGATCCCTGTATTTTTTGGGGATCGTTACCTGCCCCTTTTCGGATAGCGTGGTCTTCATAAAAACAAAGTAATACTTTTCTGAAAAAAGTAAAGAATGAATCTCGAGTTTATTTTATTCGAAACATTTCAACCGCGAAAATACGTTTTTTGCGGACAGCAGTAGGCACTTCGGAGAGAAGCCAGACCTTTTCCAGCACCGTGGCGTATTCAGGATCGAGTAGGAGGAAGTGCTTGACCAACTCCTCGAAAAGACGCCCTTTTTCGAGGTCGTCCAAAGGGCCGAGCGAAGATTTGAAATCGTCCCAACTTTTGCAGAGAGCCGCAATTTCTTTAAGTTGTTTCATAACAGATCATCTAGCAGGATTTCGCCCATCTTCAGATTTTAATGGGAGAAACCAGCATCCTTATGATTCAAAAGCCCAAATGGTTGAATTATTTTTGCTTGTCATGTTTCTGCTGATATACAAAAAACATGATGGATATGCAAGACCTTATTCATGTAAACACAATACGGAGCCCCGCTTTTGTGTTGCACAATGGTTGGGTGGTGATTTGATTATGTTATGGCTCAATCAAAAAAGAAACTGGCGGTGGTCTTGTCCGCCGAACAACAGATGGAATCACTGAAAAATCTGGCCTCCAAAAATGAAGCCAAAGGTGTCACGCTGAAAATTGCGGAAAAATATCCTGCCGGGATCATGGAACTCGCCCGCGCTGGCACGCTCGTTTTGGAGGGTGGAAAATATTATTTGAACGGTTTCCAGCCTTCAGCTCTTCTCGAAAATGAAATGCTGGCTTTTATTAAAAGTTCGGATGTGGTGCTGGAAAAAGTGCTGCTGGGCAAAGGTAAAAAAGCTGAATGCAAACGGTCTGCCCTAGAAAGCCTGATAAAGTCGGGGCTCCTGAAACGCATCCATGTCACCGTCAGTCCAAGCAAAAAGGAGCCCGGCATCCAATCGGCAAACAAAGGTGACTGCGATGACGATTTGCCCACATGGTCCACGGTCCGCGCAGCAGCCATGCGACTGGCAAGCTCCAGATGCGACGGGACTGTGACCTTCGAGCAGCTCGGGGAACAGCTTGGCATATCCGCTTTTGCCGCCCGCATGGTTCTTGAGCAGGCACAGGCTTACGGTGAACCAATCCAGTGGGTGCGGGGTGAGGAGCGGGATGTTAAAGACCCAAAAACCGCTGGGCTTAACATCGCGGGGATGCAATACTACAGGTTCCGTATAGGCGAAAAATAAAACTGCCATGAGCCCTTTTGCAAACAGTTCTCTCACCAGCCCGAATGAAAAACCGACGGCCAACATCGCGTCTTACCATGCGGAGATATTGGATGAAATCGCCGGAAGGCTCCTGCACAACAACTGCAACCGCGCAAACCTCATCGTGGCCACGGAACCCGGCATGGGGAAAACGCACTTGCTCTGGCGCCTGATGTGCGGAGAGGCGGCGCACAAATATGTCCCGCTGTTCATCCCTCCCATAAACTCGCCAAACGGCATGGCCTGCGATGTGCTAAGGCGTGCCGTGCGCCAGATGTGGATTAAAGATAATGATGCGGATAAAACCATCACTAGGATGGCGGCAATGGCGCACGCCCTGCTTTCATCAGCGGACCCGGAGTTCGCGGAGAGAAAGGTCTCCGATTACAGCAAACCGTCTTTCCAGAAACACTACATCAACCAGCGGCCAGAATATTTGTCTGCACTGGAGAAGTATTTCGAGGGGGCATGCCCCGAGTTGCAGCAGCCCGGCGACTGGGCGCAGGCACTTGCAGACACGCTCTGTTCTGGGGATGATGAGACTTTAAAATATTCTAGGAGCTGGATGCTGGGCGAACATGTCCAATACGCCCCGCACGCCCATGCCGAACCTTCCCAAGACGAGGCCAGGTGCCAGATGCGTCTTGCGGATTTGGCGCAGATCGCGGCACTGCATAAGCCGCTCCTTTTTATTTTTGACCAGATCGAAAACTACCACACATGGGGGCCGGCTTCCGTGGGTTGCTTCTTCGCGTTTATACAAGAGATGCTGGCGGGCTCTGTAAAAACACATGTCATCGTCGCCTGCAACAGCAGCGACTGGGAAAAGATGCTCGCCTGCGAAGAGCACACTTCGTTCAAAGAACGCTTTCACGACCCATTGCGGATGATGGGCCTGACTGCGGAACAGGCGATAGAGTTGCGGGATGCTAGAGCTGGCGACCAGAAAGATGTGGCCAAGGCGAAAATGCCCGACAAAAAAATACGCGAAATCTGCCCGTCCCGCAACGACCTTCGGAACAAGGCACAGGTGAGCCCGCGTGCTTTTTTGCGGCTTTGCGATGCCGCTTGGAACGGGAAAGAGACCACTGCCCCACCCGATGGCAAGCCAGATTTTGCCGCTGAGTTTGAAAAAATGTTGGGCGGTATAGAGCGGGAGGTGATCGGTTTTTACGAGGACTCGTTCAGGACATTTTTCACTGAAATTCTTGGTGCCCAAGAAAAGAGGGACTCTAACCGTGTCTATTACATATTGGATGGGCTGGTTTATTTTTGCGAACAAGATGCCCACCACAAGAGGTGGGAGAGCCTCGTAGTCCATGCACTCAAATTTGCTAATGGAGACCACAGCCGTGTTATTGGTGTGCGCAGGGCATTGTGCCTTAGCAATCATGAACATCTAGCGTACTCACCCGTGCCAGGCAAGTGGCGCAGCGACCACCCCACACACGAATGGCTGAGTCGCGGCGGCAGGCTCCACGAAGTCACGCTGGAAACCATGCGGATTATACAGGCATCCACACGCATGATGGACAGTGCCGCCGATTTGGGCGTGACGCGTTCGGAGATTGCCTCGTGGCTCCGCCCCAGATTATCTCCCCTGCTCCCTTGCGGGCAAACAACAGCCATAGCTCAAGTGCCTGAAGCGGACACAGTTGAGGTCGTTGGCGGCAAACAGATGATCCGCATGACTGTTACGGAGTTTGTCGGTGTGCTGATGAAGAACAGGCCCATGCCAGACCCTTCAACCGCATTCTCGCCGGAGGATCTTGGCACGCATTTCCACAGGCTCGCGTGCAACTTCGTGAGGCATCTTGTCGCACGCGCCGACATCAAGGCCGACTGCGCATCCGAAATGGATGAATTTTTGCGCTCGGACAACCTCTGGAACGAGATCGTCCCTTACACCGTTGGGCAACCGCCATCTATCCGCGATGCGCTAGACGCTCTGGCGAGAAACATATCGGCCATCCGCGACTCGTTCCCGAATGCGCTCCGGTGGATGGACATATACCCGCCCCCGCACGGCGAACAGTCTGTGGAAGGTGTTGTTATGGAATGTTTCGGGACAAAGGTGTTTCTGTCGGGGCGGATAGACATTCTGCGCAGAACTCGCACGGATGGCTCGCTTGAGATAGTGGATTACAAGCTATCGAAAAACCCGAAAGAAGACCTGCGCAGCACACAGTACATGGTGCAACTGGCACTATATGCGAAGCTGCTCTCGCGCAGCCACCCGCATTTGCAGTTCAAATGCGTGTTGGAAACATACTCCCCGCAACTGACCACAGAAACTATTGATTCCGAGAAAATAAATGATTTGCAAACCAGAATAGAAAACGAGCTGCAAAAAAAACTCTCTGCCAAGCGGGCTGTTGCCCCACCAGATACTCATGGAGATAAACTCCCTTCGCCAGACAGCCGCGCCCGCATTTCAGACCACTTGCCGAAATCTGTTTTGGAGGCTTTCGACGGTTTTATAGGCAACGCCAACCTGGTCGAGCGCATACAGACAGCGCTTGCAGATGCGACGATGAATGGCGGCGGCAAAGCGTTGAAAGCGGGTTTTTTCCTGAGCGGTGCAGGGGGGCTCGGCAAAACCGAACTCGCCCGCAGGATAGCCCGAGCCTTAGATATCCCTTTCATCAATCTGCCTGGCTCTTCAATCAAAAAGGTGGACGACCTGCTGGAAAAGATTGATTCGGCACTCGAATCACAAAAAATAAAACCAGACCGCGACGGCGTTGATTCTGGCTTGCCCAAATTCATTTATCCGCCACTTGTTTTATTTCTGGATGAAGTCCACGAACTCAAAAAAGCTGCCGATGCGTTGCTCCCTCTTTTTGAGCCGAACGAAAGGCGGGCGGTGGGCAGCAAACGGGTCGCGTATTTCCCTGATTCCACATTTATCGTTGCCACTACAGATAAAGGCGATTTGCCAAAACCCTTTTTGACCCGTTTCGACGATTACCATTTTGGCTCATATAGCGTCAGCGAAGTAGCTGAGATTTTGCGCAGCAACAAAGCACCGGGCGACTATGCGTTCCGCCAAAGCCTCGCACGCATGTCTAGGCTGAACCCGCGCATTGCAAAATCTCGCTTGGACGAGTTTATGAAATTTCACAGAGTCCACAAAATCCCAGCCACCGATGAAGGGCTGAATGAGATGGCAAAGAAATGGGGCATTGACGAGAACGGCCTTGGCGCACGGGACTTTAGCTATCTGGCGTGCTTGCGCAAAGGCTCCATGGGCTTGTCGGCTATAAGCCGTCAACTTGGCTTGGACGAGCATGAAGTCGCCCGCGACATAGAGCCATACCTTATACAGATGGGCTTGGTAACCACAGGCGGAACTGGCCGCCAACTGACAGAAAAAGGGATAAACTCCATTGGGGAACGATAACATGTGAAGCTTGCATCACACGCATCAAAGCAAATACTGCGTTTATTGATAAAGAACTTTTTTGACGGTGTATAGCTAAAGAAACCCCAAATAAAAAAGAATTTTTTGATACATCTAGTAGTTAGTTGCTTTGCACCGTGTATTGTAATAAAGATGTTAGGCCATGAAAAAAACAGTTTACAAAAAGACAAAATATTGTATTCTTTCAAAACATGAAACAGACAGAATCAATCTCAAGAATTATTATTGTGGACGATCACCCTTTGCTGGTGGATGGTCTTATGGCACTCTTCGCGCATCACAAAGACATCAAGGTTGTCGGCAAAGCCCGTAGCCTTGTTGAAGCAAGGGAGCTTATGAAAAAAGAGAGTCCTGATCTCGTTTTGCTGGACATAGCTCTGCAAGACGGTAGCGGGCTAGACTTGCTAAAGGAATGGCAGACAATAGAGAAGCCGCCTGTGGTGCTTATTCTTTCCATGTTCGATGAAAATGTTTATGCGGAACGCTCTTTGCGTCTTGGTGCTAAAGGTTATGTGATGAAAGACATCCCATCAGATAAACTTGTGGAGCAAATTCGCAAGGCGGCACGCGGAGAAATCGTGGTCAGCGAACGTTTGACGCACCACATATTGACACAGATGGCTGCCAATAAAAACCGCGATGCAGTGGCTATCGGTTTTGCCGAGAAAGTGGCACGCCTGAGCGATCGTGAGTTGGAGATTTTTGAATTGATCGGCCAAGGAAAGACTACGAAACAGATTGCGGTCATCCTCGACATCAGCTCTGGCACGGTAGATACGCACCGCTACCGCATCAAAGATAAGCTTGCCGTTGAGAAAATGCCGGAACTCATTTGCCGCGCAGTCCACTGGGTAGGAGAGAGAAACTTCCATCCCAGCGTTGCGGAAATGATTTCGCGCATGTGATTTTTGTGTGGGGACGGTTTTACCGTCCCCACTTCTTTTATTTTTTGCAGAAATTCCAATGGAAGGGGTGTTTAGTCATGAAGTCATGGTTTGAAAAGTATTTTGGGACAGTTGCTGGCGGCGTGAATATGCTGCAATCTCTGGAAAACTTGCCTGTTAAAAAGCTGGAAAAGCTCCTTGATCTTATTCGTGGCAGAGCCTCGCAGTCCCGCCTTTTTTTCATGGGGAACGGTGGTTCATTCGACAATGCACGCCACATGGCCCAACTTTGTCGTTTGGACGGTATAGCGGCTAAAACGCCAGGTGAAAGCGATGATTATTTTCTGACGACAGCGGCCAAGGGTTACGACCAGATTTTTGCAGAGGGTTTAAAACAAGACGGCATTCGTGCGGGTGATATAGTCGTTGGCATCTCTGGTTCGGGCAACTCGGAAAACATCGTTCTTGCATTAGAGTTGGCCAAACAAGTCGGTGCTACACCATTTTGCATGGGTGGACGGGACGGCGGTAAGATGCGATTAGTGTGCGGAGACGACCTTTCTGCCATAGCTATCAACGAGTGCATGGAGGCCATAGAAGATTTGCACATGCTGATGCTAGTCATCGTTCTTGACGCTATCAGGGTAGGGGATTCAATCGAATCAGCGCATGGGCGATACATTTCTAAAATGCGGGCTTTTCTTTCAGATTCGAACCTCTCTGGCATAGCAAAGATCGGGGAAGGGATACTTAAAACGGTAAAAAGCGGGCGTTACACTTTCGTGTTGGGGCTCGGGCTTGGCGCAAACCATTTCCGCGCAGACATGGGGCGCGGTGCCACCAATACCATTCCGATTCGAGGCGTGGCCACGCCTGAGTTTTTCAGCACCAATTCCGCTCAGGCCACAGCCAACGATGATGGCTCGCATTTCATTCTGATAGACGGATTAGTGAAGTATTCGCCAGAGCCAAGTGATTTTGCCATATTATGCGAGACGCGACCGGGCGATCCGACATATTCGCTTTGCCGCGATTATCTTATAGAGAAAGGAGTCCCATTCGTGACGCTGGGACATTCCGATGTTGATATATCTATGTTCTGCGATGCGGAAAAAGAATTTTTGATAGCCATGACTGGACACGCTTGCGGCCAGACGATAAGGACGCAGTTGCAGCAGGAGTTTGCGGTCAGGCCAGTGGATATGCCTGTGACATTTCCCAACAAACAGAAGAAGATGGGGGCGGAGCAGACGAAGCTGGTGGAGGCGCAAGCCCGTTCCGCTGGCAAAATAAGCGAAAAAGAAGTCCTTGTTTTCTGTTATGGCAAGGTTTACGCGGCGACCGCGCCATCTGATCGCTGCTTTTATTGAACCAGAGACATAATCGGCTGAATAGGGGATTCTAGGCGTATGGCTTTTTGTCTTGAAGAAATGAACAGTTCAGCCTTGGAAACCAAGGTGCCTTTTGGCGTGGTCACGCCAGCGGCAGGGGCGCAGGGGCGGCCTGTTATTTTCATGCTGCACGGCATGGCTCGTTGGGATCGCTATTACGAAGAGCCAATGGAGCGGGCTTTTTTTGAAAAAATAGCGCAGGCAGCATCTCAGCCATTCGACATGCTCGGGCAACCTCTCTTTTCTCTCCAAGAACTCTCCGACCAGCTCAAAGTCACAGTCGTGGCCGTCAACGGTGGCAATAGCTGGTATTTGGACAGCCCGTCAGTCCCCAAGAGCCGTTACGAGACGCACATAGTCAGCGAATTAATTCCTTTTGTCCGCGAGAAATTTGGTGTTTCGAGAGACTTGGCCGGTCTGGTGGGGCACAGCATGGGCGGCTGCGGCGCAGTTTCGCTCCTTTGCAAGCATCCTGATATGTTTGTTTGCGCGGGTTCGCGATGCGGCGTTATGGAGTTTGCCAACCAATCGCGATTTGGCGACAAAGAGTGGCATCTGAACTCTAGGGTTTCGATGCCGTTGGGCGATTTGAAAACGCACGCGGCTTTTTGGGATGCTCAGTCACCGCTCGTCTTGGCCGAAAAAATACGCGAATCAGACAGGCGGATTTACTTGGATGTGGGGGCATTTGACAGGCCTGGGCTTGTGGATAGCAACCGCCGCATGCACGAGAAGCTTATGAAACTGGGGATTTATCATATTTACAGGGAGACTCCTGACGGCCACGAATTCTCACCGTATTTGTGGGAGTTGGTTATTTGGTCTGCTTCCATTTTGAATGCGTCGTTGAAATCTCGTTCATCAGTTCAATCTTGAGAAACAGCGTCCCGTTGATAATGAGACATAATCCATGTCATATAACCTATTGGCTATTGCATGGGTTGACTTGCCAGACGCTATGGGCTATGAGGGGATATTAATTACAGAATGAAAACACAACCTGTATTTTGGATTTTTGAGAAAGACGGGCTAGTCTGTTTTAAAGTGACAGGCAAAGGTTCGTTTCAGAACGCGCCACTTTTAAAAAAGGCGACGCAGCAAGCCTTGGATGAAGGCAGGAAACACTTTGCGTTCGACTTGTCCGAATGCACTGGCATGGACAGCACTTTTTTGGGGATTCTTTCGGGGCTGGCTCTAAAAATTAAAAACCTTCATGGCGAAATGTCTTTGGCTGGACTGGACGGGCGCAACCTCGAACTCGTGGAAAACATGGGTCTGAACCGCTTGGTTAAACTTGTTAAAGGAGACGCATTTAATGTCGCCCATGGCTCCGCCCCCATTGAAAACGAGTCTGCCACAAAAGCGGAAATAAACACAGTCATGCTTGAAGCTCATAAAACTCTAATTTCGATTGACGAAAGAAATTTGGCCAAGTTTCGAGATGTCGTGGAATATCTTTCGGAAAGTGAGAAATCTTGATTTGGCATCATGTTGTCTCCGTGAAAGAATGCGGGGCTGCTGGATTGATTCTAATCCGATATATATTTAATACTGACTGGTAACATGGATTTTTTGCATTTCATTTTGCTTGTAGCTGCTGGTCTATTTCTCTGGCAATGGAGAGGCGCACGCGGAAGTATCAGCGGCCTGCGCGATGAAGCGAAACGGTTGCTCGACGAGAAACAGGCCATCTTTGAGCTGCTCCGAGATTTGGCGGATCCTTTCGGGGACAGCACGACGCGGGAGGCTAGGATGAAGGTCATTTTGGGGTGTGCTACGCAGGCCACGCAGGCAGAGGCTGGGGCGGTTTTTGAGCTAAATCCAGCCAAGCGTGAGATGAAGCTCATCACGCTGTCAGG
>JAIFLJ010000067.1 GCA_020049135.1 bacterium
AATTTTTAAGCGATTCGGGTCAAGCGGAGGCCGACCTCGGGCGCACCACCCTTTTTGAAAGTCAAATTTGGAAAGCCCTCTTCGAGTTTCAAAAGGACGGGGTCAAGGGTGCCATCAATAAAATCCTCGCCCACAACGGGTGCATCATCGCCGACAGCGTCGGGCTGGGAAAAACCTACGAAGCTCTTGCGATTATCCGTTACTTCGAACTCCGCAACGAACGCGTGCTGGTGCTCTGCCCGAAAAAACTCCGCGAGAACTGGACGGTCTATCGGCGCAACGACATGCTGAACCCGTTTTTGAACGACCGTTTCCGATACGATGTCCTCAACCACACCGACTTGAGCCGTGACGGAGGAACAAGCGGAGACCTCGACCTCGCTACGATCAACTGGGGCAACTACGACCTCGTCGTCATTGACGAATCCCATAACTTCCGCAACAACGCGCCTGGAAAAAAAGATGAAGAAGGCCGTCTGATCCGAAAAAGCCGCTACGAACGGCTCATGGAGGACATCGTCAAAAGCGGTGTAAAATCCAAAGTTCTGCTTCTTTCCGCCACGCCCGTGAACAACACCCTCAAGGATTTGAGGAACCAGATTTATCTTTTGTCCGAGGGGAATGACCATTCATTCCGAGAAAACATCGGAATCCCGAGCTTGAAAGAGACGCTCCGGCAAGCGCAACTTCATTTCACTAACTGGTCAAAACTCGTTCCCGCGAAGCGAAAAACCAAGGAACTGCTGGAAAAATTAGGCTCCGACTTTTTCAAACTGCTGGACGCATTGACCATCGCACGGTCGCGGAAACACATCCTCAAATATTACAAGGAGAGCGTGGCAGCCTTGGGCGGATTCCCCGAACGCCTCAAGCCCGTCTCGCTCGCTCCCGATATTGATTCCAGAGGCAGGTTTCTTTCCTACGACAAACTGAACGACGAAATTGACGGTTACAAGCTATCGCTTTTCAACCCGTCAAAATATGTGAAGGACGAGTTCAGGGCCGAGTATCGGACGCCTGACAAAGACCCTTTCACGCAGGAGGATCGCGAAAAGTTTCTCATCGGCATGATGAAGGTCAATTTCCTCAAGCGCCTAGAAAGCTCCGTGAAATCCTTCGAAATCACGATGGAACGAACCATCGAGAAAATCGAAAAACTCGAGCACAAAATCCGCCAGTTCGAATCGGCTTCCAACCCCAATGCCTGCCCGGATGAAATCGAGTTAGACTTGGAATCTCCAGAACAAGACGAAGAGGACGAAGCATCGCAGGAGGTCGGCGGCAAACTCAAATACAAGCTCGCGCACTTGCGCCTTTCTGGGGACAAAGGCTGGTTGAAAGATTTGAAGAAAGACAAAGACCAGCTTCAGATTCTTTACAATGCCGCCCAGTCAGTCACCCCGGATACAGATGCCAAACTTCTGGAATTAAAAAAGCTGATCAAACGAAAAGTCGAACGCCCCACCACCACTAAAGAAGGTCTGGCAAACAAGAAAGTTTTGGTGTTCACGGCTTTTGCAGACACGGCCACCTACCTTTATGGGGCTTTGGAAAAGTGGGCGCGATCCGAGCTGGGCATCCACATCGCCATCGTCACTGGTAGCGGCAACAACCAAACCACTTTTGGAGAGACCGATTTCAACAAAATCCTGACCCATTTCTCGCCCCGCTCGAAACACCGCGCCCAGATTCCCACGATGCCTCAAGACGGGGAGATTGATCTGCTGATTGCCACGGATTGTATTTCCGAAGGGCAAAACCTCCAAGACTGCGATTATCTGGTCAATTACGACATCCACTGGAACCCCGTCCGCATCATCCAGAGGTTCGGGCGCATTGACCGTATCGGAAGCGTCAACAGCACCGTCCAGTTAGTCAATTTTTGGCCCACCGACGACCTCAACAAATATATCAACCTCAAACACCGAGTCGAAGCGCGCATGGCGCTGGTGGACATCGCCGCCACATTTGATGACAACATCCTGAAAAACGAAGAGTTGGAAGAGCTGGTCCATGACGATCTCCGTTACCGCGACAAACAGCTCATGAAACTCAGAGAGGAGGTTCTTGATTTGGAAGACTTGGATGACACGGTCTCCCTCACCGAATTTACCTTGGATGATTTCAGGATCGATCTGCTCAAGTATCTGGAAGCGAACCGCAAGCTCCTCGAAGAAGCCCCGCTCGGTCTCTACGCCGTCGTCCCGCCCAACCCGCAATACCGCACCCTTCAACCCGGCGTGATCTTTTGCCTGAAACAGCAGAACATCTCGGAGTCCACGGAATCCTCCACGGTCAACCCGCTCGCCCCCCATTTCCTCGTCTTCGTGCTCGCCGACGGCAATGTCCGCTTCTCGTTTGCTCAACCCAAGCAGGTTTTGGAAATCTACCGCCTCCTCTGTTCCGAAAAGCGGGTCCCTTACGAAACCCTTTGCAGGCTTTTCGATGAAGAGACCCACGACGGCTCCGACATGACCCCTTACAGCCATCTTTTAGGCAAAGCCATCGCCTCCATCGCCGCCACCTTCCGCCGTCGCCTCGGCACCCACCTCCAGCAAGGGCGCGGAGCGCTCCTCCCAGCCTTTCAAACTCAAGCCCGCGAAGATTCCGAGTTTGAACTTCTCACCTGGCTCGTCATCAAGGAGGATCAGCCGTGAGAGAGCACCAACATCTTGAATGGAAAGAGATGTGGAAGGATGAATTTCTTCGCACGATCTGCGGATTTGCCAATGCAGAAGGAGGGAGCCTTCATATCGGTCGTAACAATAAAGGAATCATCGTTGGTTTGCCTGATGCATCCAAGCTCTTGGAAGAGATCCCCAACAAAGTCAGAGACATACTTGGAATCCTTGTTGCAGTGAATTTGCATCACGAGAAAAAACTTCCATGGCTTGAAATTGTTGTTGATCCATATCCAAACCCGATCAGCTACCGGGGACACTACTTTCAGCGCAGCGGGAGCACTATTCAGGAATTAAAGGGGGCTGCGCTCGAATGTTTTCTTCTCCGTCGGCACGGGCGCACATGGGATAGTATCCCCGTCCCTCGGGTAAAGCTCGTGCATCTCGCCTCATCCGTCCTCCGCCGGTTTCGTGATCTCGCGCGTGACAGCGGGCGTCTCGATCCCGCTGATCTCCGTGCCTCCCAATCCGCGCTCATCGAAAAACTCCAGCTCACGGAAGGCGATTACCTCAAACGCGCCGCCGTTCTTCTTTTTCATGAAGACCCTGAAAAATATTTTATCGGGGCTTGTGTTAAAGTGGGATTCTTTCGAACCGAGTCCGATCTTGCCTATCATGACATGATCCAAGGCTCCCTTTTCACCCAAGCCAAAGAGACGATTGAAATCATTCTCGCCAAATATCTCAAAGCTGCCATCACCTACCAAGGGATCCATCGCATTGAACGCTATCCCGTTCCCCGCACCGCACTGCGTGAAGCGATCCTCAATGCCATCGTCCACCGGGACTATACGAACGGAGCCCCGATCCAGATTCGTGTTTATGAAGACCGGCTTAGAATTTGGAATCCTTGCGTCCTCCCCGATGGATGGACCGTAAAAGATCTTTTGAGAACCCATCCTTCCTCCCCTCTGAATCCCTGCATCGCCCATGTCTTTTTTCGATCTGGAGAAATCGAAACTTGGGGACGAGGCGTTGAGAAGATTTTTAACGCCTGCAAAGAGGCGGGCACACCCAAGCCACTTCTCGAATTCGACGGGACAGGCCTGGCAATCGAGTTCCAGTTTTCCTCCGACTACATGGAGACCATGAAATCAACTCTCCCACCAGCCAATACTGTCTCAGGGCTAGAGTCGAAGCAACAAGTCGGTGAGCAAGTCGGTGAGCAAGTCGGTGAGCAAGTCGCGATCATTCTCAAAGCGTGCTCCGCAGAGCCAAAAGCAAAAGCCGATCTCCTCAAGGCGGCAGGACTAGCCAGCGTGTATATGAATTACCAGCGACATCTGATCCCGCTTCTCAAGCAAGGTCTCATCGAGCGCACCCTCCCCGACAAACCCAACAGCCGCCTCCAGAAATATCGCCTCACGGCGAAGGGCAGAAGTATGAGGACTGAAGTATGACCGACCTCCGCTCCGACATCGCCCAAGCTCTCTCTGCTTTTCAGACACTCCCGCTCAAACAGGCCGCCACGGATCTCATGGGTCTGCTGGGCTACAAAAGTGACCGCTCGCTCGATTTCGGATCTGTCGCCGAGTTTTGTGCGCAGTTTGATCCCGAGGGCAAGCTCGACCACCCTTCCGCCCTCAAAGCCGATTGGAAATCGGTCGAGATCGTTTTCCAGCTCACCGATGCCGAACTCTCCCAGCACGCATCCCTGTTCAAAGAGACTGGCATCCAGCAGGGGCTTTTTCAGTCCTACCTCTTCTTCGCCATCGAGCTGAAAGATGCCGACTACCCCCGTGGAAAATTCTCCGCCATCGCCCGCCAGATCAACCGCCTCTTCCCCATGCCCGTCATGCTCCTCATCAAGCACCGGGATCGTCTCACCATCGCCGTCATCAACCGTCGCCGCCACAAGCTCGACGAGAGCAAAGATGTCCTCGGCAAAGTCACCCTTATCAGCGGCATCCACCTCGCCACACCCCACCGAGGACACCTCGACATCCTCGCTTCCCTCTCCGTTGCCAACCTTCAACATTCATCCTTCAAACTTCAGCCTTCGTTTGACACCCTCCACGCCGCTTGGGAGCAAATCTTCAATGTCGAACTCCTCAACGCCCGCTTCTACCGCGAGCTGGCCAACTGGTATTTCTGGGCACTCCCTCAAGTCGAGTTCCCTGCCGACCTCGAACCCGACGACGAAAAACGCCGCGCCACTGGCCTCATCCGCCTCCTCACCCGTCTTATCTTCTGCTGGTTCCTGAAGGAAAAGAACCTCATCCCCGAAAAGCTCTTCCACCCCACCGACCTAGCCAAAATCCTCAAAGGTTTCGACCCCGAGAGCGAAACCACCTCCACCTACTATCTCGCCATTCTTCAGAACCTCTTCTTTGCCACCCTCAACCAACGCATGGGCACCGACAGCAAGGGCAAAACCTACCGGACCTTCGCCAAGGACGAAGGCTTCCAGAAAAACCGCACCACCTACGATGTCAACAACCTCTACCGCTACGAAAACCTCTTTGCCGTCTCCGAGGAAGAAGCCCTAGCCCTCTTCGCCGACATCCCCTTCCTCAACGGCGGCCTCTTCGAGTGCCTTGACCAGAGTAGCCCCGACAATCCTGTCGGGGTTTCTTCGGAAAAGACCGAGACAGGATTGTCTCGGCTACACTTCAAAAAGCACTACCTCGACGGCTTCTCCCGCAACGCCAAAAAGCGCCCCCATGTTCCCGACCGCCTCTTTTTCGACAGCGGGGAAACCGCCGACCTCTCCGCCGTCTATGACGACAAGAAGCGTAAGGCCGAGAAGGTCACCGGCCTCATCACCATCCTGAACCGCTACAAGTTCACCATTGTCGAGAACACCCCCATTGACCAAGAAATCGCCCTCGACCCCGAACTCCTCGGCAAAGTCTTCGAGAACCTCCTCGCTTCCTACAACGAGGAAACCAAGACCACCGCCCGCAAGCAGACCGGCTCCATCTACACCCCGCGCCCCATCGTGGACTACATGGTGGACGAATCCCTCAAGGCTCACTTGGAGCGCAAAGTAGCCGAGACAATCTTGTCTCAGTCAGAGAAAGTAGCCGAGACAATCCTGTCTCGGTCTTCTTCAGAAAAAACAGAGACAGGATTGTCTCTGCTACCCTACAACCCCGACGCTCCCACCGAAAAGACGAGAGCCAACCTCCCTCACTGGTCACAAGAGGGCACCACCTACTGGGTCACCTTCCGCCTCGCCGACTCACTGCCTCAAGAAAAACTCAAAGCATGGAAAGCGGAACGCAACACCTGGGCCAGCCACCACCCCGAACCGTGGTCTGATTTGGACTGGAAAGAATACCATGATCGCTTCGGGGAGCGTCTGGAACACTGGCTCGATGCGGGCGAAGGCAAGTGCTACCTCCGCCAACCGAAGATCCGCTCCATCGTTGAAAAATGCCTCACCCATTTCGATGGCGATCGCTATGATCTCGGGCCTTGGGTGATCATGCCCAATCATGTCCACCTGCTTCTCCGCCCGAATAAAGAGCAAAGTCTATCGAAAATTTTACAGGGCATCAAAGGCGTGAGCGCAAAAGAGTGCAACGCCCTCCTTGGGCGCACAGGCCAGACCTTTTGGCAGGAGGAATCATTTGATCACATCGTGCGCAGCCAGGCGCAGTTTGATCGCTTCGTTCACTACATCACAGACAATCCAGTCGAGGCAAAACTCCGAGAAGGGGAATTCAGCGTAGCCGAGACAATCCTGTCTCGGTCTTCCCTATCCGGTCCCGAGACAAGATTGTCTCGGCTACGCTCCAAACTCGACCACCTCTTCTCCTACACCGATGAACCCCACCAGTTCACCGAACCAGAAGTCGCCACCCTCATCGCCGCCATAGATGCCCTGAAAATCCTCGACCCCGCCTGTGGCTCCGGCGCCTTCCCCATGGGCGTCCTCCACAAGCTCGTCTATCTTCTCAGCAAACTGGACAAGGAGAATGTTGCTTGGGAAAAAATCCAGCTAAGCAAGGCACAGGAAATCAAGGACACCGAGGAGCGGCGCAAAGCCATTGCGGAGATCATGTCCAACTTCGCCGACAACAACGACGACTACGGCCGCAAGCTCTACCTCATCGAAAACTGCCTCTACGGCGTGGACATCCAGCCCATCGCCATCCAGATCACGAAACTTCGTTTCTTTATATCCCTCGTCTGCGATCAGAAGATACAGCGTAGCCCCGACAATCCTGTCGGGGTCTCTTCGGACAAGACCGAGACAGGATTGTCTCGGCTACGCTCCAAGAATCTCGGCATCCGCCCCCTGCCAAATCTGGAAACCAAATTCGTCGCCGCCGACACCCTCATCGGCCTGCCGGAGAGCAAGATACACGAAGGCGAACTCAATCTCGCAAACGATGTCATCGAAAACCTTCGCAAGCAATTACAAGAAGTTCGCCATCTCTACTTCACAGCACAGAACCGCACGGAAAAACTTCGTCTCCAAAAGCGCGACAAGGAACTTCGCGAAAAGTTGGCGCAAGAACTGGCAATCTCTTACGCCAACGATCCCGCCACAATCAAAAAGCTAGCCATGTGGAATCCCTACGATCCCCAATTTGCCGCCGAGTTCTTCGAGCCACAGTGGATGTTCGGTTTGAAGAGTAGCGCAAGCATCCCTGATTGCGATTCCATTAACAACGCAAGCAAGATGCTTGCGCTACCCTCTGGCTCCTTCGACATCGTCATCGGAAATCCTCCTTACATAGATGTAAAAGCACTGCCTGAAAACGCGGCTCGTCTTTACTTTCGTTTGTTCACGACAGCGAAGAATCGAATCAACCTCTACGCTCTATTTATCGAGAAGGGTAGGGAGCTTATTTCCAATAATGGGATTCTCAGTTTTATTATTCCCAACTCGTTATTGGTTGGTGAGTCCTACTCCAAACTGCGCGAGCTCATCTTGCCAGATCTGACGGCTATCGTGAAGTTGCCTGACGGTGTTTTTGAAAACGCTATCGTAGAGACGATGCTCCTATTCGTTCGCAGAAGCTCAACTCTCCCAACTGTAGCGGCGGCAGTTTACGGAAACTGCGAGCAAATCGACTTCGCAAATGTTCGGTATACTTCTTTTCCAAAAAGTGACTGGGCGGCTAGCAGAGAAATCCGGTTCAGCATTTTTTCAACGGAGGCCGACGATGGGATATGCATCAAAATGGAAAAGGCGGCCACGCTCTTTGAGGATGTAGCTGAGTTCTGCCTAGGCCTCACTCCTTATGATAAATACAAGGGGCACAGCCCTGAATTGATTGAGGAAAGGCAATTCCACTCAGATAGAAAACTGAGCGCCGAATATGTCCCGCTAATCAGCGGGACGAACATCACCCCGTATGCTGTTTCCGATTCAGTTTCTGAGTGGCTCAAATATGGGCCTTGGCTAGGCGCTCCCAGAGACCGTCGCTTCTTCACCGAGAATAGAATTATAGTCCGGCAGATCGCATCTGGAAGACCGCCCCGGATTTTTGCGGGTTACACTACCAAGGCGTTGTATCACTCCCAGATTGGATTCGCGATTGTAGCCAAGAAAAATGCTGGGGTGCCGCTCAAACTGTTGTTGGCTTTGCTGAATTCCACGCTTCTGAATTTTTACCACGGAAGGCGATTTCTGGATCGCGAAAAAATTACTTTCCAGAAGGTCTTAATCGCAAATGTTCGGAAATTTCCGCTCGCTGGGGCGGCGAAGAATGTGAGCTCGGCAATTTTACGCCTTGTCGACGAGATTCTCCAACTAAAGGCCGTGAACCCCGCTGCCGACACGAGTGCCTTGGAGCGTGAGATTGACCAACAGGTTTACGCCCTCTACGGCCTGACGCCGGAGGAAATCGCCATCGTGGAGAGCACCGCCCCATGAACCCGCCGAGCGAGAAAAGCGTAGCCGAGACAATCTTGTCTCGGTCTTTTCCGACTGAATCTGAGACAGGATTGTCTCAGCTACTCTCGCTCACCGCCGACAGCCCCGACCTCCTCGCCATCATCAAGGCAGAGGGAAAGGTTTAGACATTCACAACCATCCGCACATCCATGAGCAACGAAATCACACCCTTTGAATCCATCCGTCGCACCAACCCGGCGGGCAACGAATTCTGGTCTAGCCGCGACTTTGCCCGCGTGCTTGGTTACGCCGATTACCGGAATTTCCAATCCGTCATTGAGTCTGCCCGCACCGCCTGTTTCAACAGCGGGCAGAGGTTGGACGATCATTTCGTTGAGGTCACCGATATGATCGAAATCGGCAAGGGCGGTCAGCGTGCGGTTAAGACCGTGATGATGTCGCGCTATGCCTGCTACCTCGTCATCCAGAACGCCGACCCGACCAAAGAAATCGTCGCCCAAGGACAAACCTATTTTGCCATCCAGACCCGACGCCAAGAATTGAGCGACGAAGAAATAGAAGCACAGCGTCGCCTCGCCATCCGCTCCGAATTGCGCACGCACAATAGCCAGCTCGCCGATGCCGCGAAGGATGCCGGAGTCGTCGAGCCGTGCGATTACGCCATTTTCCAAAACCACGGCTACATGGGTCTCTACGGGGGACTCGGCGCACAGGACATCCACCGCCGCAAAGGTCTGAAGAAGGGCGAACAAATCCTCGACCACATGGGAAGCACGGAGCTGGCGGCCAACCTCTTCCGGGCCACCCAAGCCGAGGAAAAGCTGCGCCGCGAGAAAATCACCGGCAAGGACAAGGCGAACAAAGCCCACCGCGGAGTCGGAGCCAAAGTCCGCCAAACCATCAAAGAACTCGGCGGCACGATGCCCGAGGAGCTTCCCACCGTTGAGAGCATCAAGAAGCTGGAGTCCAAGTCGAAAAAGACGCTCAAAAACAAAAAGAATCCAAGCGAGGAATGAATCTGCCCTGTCGTCTGCCACCAACTCACCGCCGCCAACCCCGACATCTTCGCGATCGTCACAGCGGGAGCAAGGCGTGAGTGCCGTCATTCATCGTCACCCGCGCTTCGACGAGTTGTGCGATGAGTTTCAGGGACACCCCGAATGGTTCATGACATGGTCAGGCACATTGTTCCGTTTTCAAACCGTGGATTTTCCTTCGTCCAAAGACATCTTAAGCGGCAAGGGTGCGGCGGGACGCGGCGGGCGTTGGAATCCGCCAAGCTATGCCACCGTTTATGGTAGCACCACGGAGATCACGGCACTGGAAGAGTGCAAGGCGACCGACCGTTACTACGGCATCGTCACCCAAAGCCCGCGTTTGCTGGTGACCATCAAGGCCCACCTGACCCGAGTGCTGAATCTGACTCATGCCGACCTCCGGCGGGCACTGGATTTGACCCTGTCGGAACTAGCCGCCGAGGACTGGCGCAAACTGCAAGCCGCCGGCAAGGAGAGCCTGACCCAAGTTATCGGGCGAGCCGTGGCTGAAACCAACGGCAGTGGCCTGTTGGCTCGTTCGGCGACGGTGCATCGCGGTGTGAATGTGGTCATCTTCCCTAGCACCTGCCGGGGCGACCGCATGACCGTGGTAGAAGGAAACAAGCTGGACAAACTCGGTGGGCGAAAAAAAGTTTGACAACTGCAATAATGCAGGTTATTGTGCAGGCATAAAGTTATGACCACCTTAAAAAAAAACAAGCTTGCTCAGGCCGCGTTGACCAATTTCCGCTTTGCTCATCGGGGAGCGAATGATTACGCAGGCCTGCTCCAGTATTATCGTGCGGAATTCAAGATGAACCAGCCCATCGTGGTGCGCTTGACTGGTTTTTCGCCCCGCTCGGTCGCCAAGTGGAGTGAAGGTGTCCCACCCTCGCCCAAGCAGGAAAAGGCCTTGGTGGAGATGGATCGCCTGCTGGACGGCTTGGCCCGTGTGATACAGCCGAAGCAAGTGGGGCATTGGCTCAAGTCGCCCAACCCAGCCTTCGACGGCTCGACCCCGTTGCAGGTGCTAGAGCGCGGAGAGATAGACCGCATCTGGCGGATGCTCTACGACATCGAGTCTGGTCAACCAGGCTAACCGCCATGGGGAGGGATCAAGCGTGAAAATCACTGGGATCGAAATCGCCATCATGGAGGGTCGCAACCAATGAACATGAGAAAAACTCACGCGAAGCCGCGAAAATAAAGAATAAACAGCACAAAGACCCATGAACACAAAAACCAGATTTTTTCAGGAAGTGCTGGGTAAACTCAAGGCGCGTCGTCCCTATTTCCGTCTCAAAGAAATCCAGACTGCCGCCAAGGATGTCGAGCTGGCGTTGAAAGATTCCTCGCTCAAAGTCTATTTGAGCGAAGCCGTCAAACTGGGACTCATCCACACCGCTGGTCGCGGTTGGTATTCCCGATTGAGTGAGTCGGTGAAGCTAGACCCGAAACCCGTAGCCAAACTTATCCGCGCCGTCGAGAAGGCGTTCCCGCTACTGGATTTCACCGTCTGGTCCACTGCTCAAATTAATCCGTGGATGCATCATCTTATCGCCCAGCCTGTCGCCTTCCTCCATGCGCCCATAGATACGCTCGAAACGGTCGGCGACCAGTTGCGCGAGTTGGGGTGGGAAGTGGCAGTGAACCCATCACCCAGCGCTGGAGCAAAATCTGTCCGACCGAGTGAAAATATGGTGGTGCTTCGCCCCACGCTCACCAAACAGCCAACCAGCCAAGGGCGTCAGGATGCCATTGAGAAAGTGTTGGTAGATTTGGTGGCGGAAGTGCCACGCCTGTCCCTCATGGATCAGCCAGAAGCCGAAGGCGTAGTGCGAGAAGTCCTTTCTCGGCAACTGGTTCAACTGGCTGAAATTCAAAGCTATGCAAAGTTCAGAAAGCTCAAAATCACCGTTATCTAATAAATTAACGATCTCCGCTAAAAGGCACTTAGAGGAGATCGTTAATTGGAATAATCCGAACACCATCGAGGGCGTTTGTTGATTTTTATGTTCCCCGCCATCGTCTTCCAACCTGACTGGATCAACCGCCAACGGCGAGAGCTTGGCAACTGCGACCCAGCCATTCTTGAAAAGTGCGTTCACGCCTTGACCTTGCTCGGTTATCTGGCGGAAAGCGGCCTGCAATTCATTTTCAAAGGTGGCACCAGTTTGCTATTACATTTGCCCGAAGTGAGGCGGCTTTCGCGAGACATTGACATCGTATGCGGGAGGTCGCCTGCGGAGATAAACGGCTCATCACAAAAGATTGGTTATGAGGGTAGTTGGAAGGTGAGAAACCGGGTTGTTTCCGTCGCCTTGAACAACTTGAGAAAGTTGTTCACACCCTAGCCAGCCCTGCCCGCCTTTTGATGGGAAAGGCTCGCTGGCAAGGGTGACGGCGACAGAACAACCCGTAAGAATGGATGTGGAAAGCCTCTGGCTGACACAAGTCGAAATGGAAAGCGTATTGTGCAAGCTATTTCCCTCGTTATCACAGGCCATAACCA
>JAIFLJ010000095.1:0-11867 GCA_020049135.1 bacterium
ATCGTTCAGGTGTCAGCAAAGTATTTTGTTTTTTCCAGAGGCGAGTTTGACCGTGCGTCCTTTCCATTTAAACAGTCCAGTCACGCCCTTAGGCAAACGGATTTCACCCGAGCATTTTTTGCCTTGGAACGAGAGCTTACTAGACACCGTCCCTCTGGGGTGCGGCACGGAAGACTCCAGAAACTCCAGCGATCCTGGCTCTGGCTGCACCAATACTTGGCTGAAACCCGGTGACATGGGGCGGATTCCAGCAAGCGTAGCGTGCATGTGGAAAACTGGGTGAGCACTCCACGCGTGGCACTCCGAGCGCGTGGGGTCTGGCGGGAATTCGGGCGTGGTTTTACAACCCGAAGCAACGGCCTGCTTCCATGTATCCATCCTTTCAAAAACTTGATCTCCCCTCTTCGCCACCCTGAAAGCTTCAAAAAGATAATAAGAAAAATAAAGCTGTGCCGATGTAGTAATCGTCCTAGAAACCAAAACATCTGCGGCCTTCTTCACCTGCGCAGCGTTCAGCGTGCCCGTCAAGATTGCGAGGATTTGCAGATGCTCTAGCTGCGCATCTTTTTTCAGATTATCGAAAAGGAGACCTGCGCGAGCGTTCCAGAAATGTTTCATCACGGTCTTTTGAATCGCCTGCGCTTTCCGCCGGTAGTGCTGCGCCATAACTTTTTCGCCCACGGCATCCTCAATGTCGGCTGCGTCCTGCAATGCCATGACATATTGAAGGTTCACCGTAGCCGAACCTTCGCCCGATTTTTCGCCCTCCGGCACGCCGCCGGGAAAAACTGGAGTCGGCTCAATGGCCACCCACCCCGGCAGTTTCGCGATTAGGCCAAGCCTGTTTTCGTAAGGCGCAAATGCTTCAAGCAGAGAGCGGACACCGGGCAGGCGTTTTTTCACAAACTCTCTGTCATCACGCCAGTATAGGTGATCGCGAACCATATCAACATAAAACAGGGCGAATGTGCCGCTCTGCTGTATCTGCCTGCTAGGGTAGCGCATCGCCACAAAACCCGTCCAGTGCCGCGAGTGGTCAAATAGCTCCATGCCCTGTTTGGCAAGGCGGTCATCACCAGTTAAAACATAGTTGATGAGCATCTGCACGCGGGTATCGGCAGTGTACATGAGCTGCTCGAAGTAAGGGCAATCGTAATAGACATCGTGCGCACACATCTCAAGCGTGCGGACACAAATGTCGGCGACAGGCAAAAGCGACTTATCGCTGCAAACAAAATGGCTCTCACGCCCAATCGGGTAATGTATTTCTCTGGCCGATAGCCCGCAGACCGTCAGAGGCTTCGCGCCCGTCTGGACGCGGATCAGGCTGTAGCGTCCCGCACGCCACCAGAACGAAGGCATCTCGCGTTTTTTACCATCGGCGATAAATGTGTCGCCGAAGCACCACATTTTTTTGCCTTCGACTTCGTTGCGATCCCCTTTTATGTGGCTGCCGTGCGGGCAGTCCAACTGGTAAAGAGATTCAGCCCAAAACCAATCTACCGTAGCACCTTCGCCGCCGTCTAGCTGGAGCTTTGGGAAAGCGCAGTAATACTGCTCCATATCCCACAGCACTGAAATCGTTGTGCGCGGCGGCACTACGACAGGCGTGCCTCCACTGATAAGCTTCTGCCACGAGTCGCGGGTTTTATCGTGGCTTGGGTCGTGGTGGACAGGGTCGTTTTGCGAAAGGAGTCCGGGCATGACTGCTCTGATCTTGCCGCCGCCGACTTCGCCGCGCAGGAGAATAGGGAGGTCTGAATGTGCCAGCTTCCAACCGTCTGCCACAATTCCGTGCGGGCTATTTTTTAGAGGCGACCTGACAACGGATGGCGCAACCGTTTTTGAAAAAGAGGAATAGTATTTTTCAGCATCCACTTTGAATGCGTCACCTGCCACATGGTAGGTGTACATGAGCTGGTGCGGGAGACAGTCCACGCCCGAGAGCCGCGCCACTTTCCACGGGGCACGCCCCGTCGAAAGTTTTTCGTCCCACGCCCCTTCCGCAGCAAGCACGAAACCGCCCTGCCATGTCGTCCTGCCTTGCGGGGAATGTGATCCGAGCCACCACACCCTAGCTTCTAGCCGGTTTTCGCCTTTCGGGAAAGTGATGCTGAACGACTGGAAATACCACCTATTCACATCGCCACGCGGTGGGCCACTCGCCACGATTTTACCGTTGCAGAGCAGCTCGAAATATTGGTCGCCCGTCACATGGATGCGACATTCGGTTCCGTCGCTTTTAAAATCCAATGAAAAATTCAGGAAGCACGGCGTCCCAGATGGCGTTTCAGGATGCCATATCCACGAAGCGTTGTCTGGTGGATAAATAGCGCGGATACCAGAGTCAGCGTGGTGCGGGTGTGGCGTCACGGTGCATGGTTCTATTTTCACATCATCGGCTACTAGCTTGTTTTTCATATTATTTTTATCCGTGTCAGTGGTTCATGTTTAACCCAAATCACACATTCGTCCCTTACAGATCAAATCCCACGCAAAACGCGCAAGATTTTTATTTAACCACAAAGAGCACAAAAGTCACAAAAAAACTGCATCGCAGAATCCTCTTTTTTTCTCACGCCACGCCACAACAACCGCCACGAAAGAAAGAATGTCTCACGGAGGCTCAAAGGCACAGACTATTTTTATAAACTTTTAAATCACGGTCAGACATGATTTTTTACTCATGATGGTGATTGCGCGTCGCAAAACGCATTTTCAGACATCCTGAAGTCTCTGGGGAGTAAAGTATTGAATATGGAAATGGGATGAAACTGAATTACGAGGAACTGGATGGCTGATAAAGGGTGTAGGAGAGTGGTGCAGGCATCCCTGCCTGCTTCTTCAGATTTCGGCGGCGAGATGTCGTTATAGAAGAGGCGGGCTGGAAGCCCGCCCTCCGTTTTAGGAGCTTCGCTCCCGTCAGAATAGCTAGTCTCTTTTCCACTGAGGTCAGGATGTCTGAGGTTAAACAAAAAATCCCTCCTGCCCATTTATAAGGGGCAGGAGGGAAAAACATGCACGGGTTCGCCTCATGCGAGGGAATCCCGTCAATAGGCGGCTTGCGCGCCCTTCAGATTTTTCTTTTGGAGCCAAGTCATCATGCCACGCAACTTGGAACCCACTTTTTCGATCTGGTGAGTCTCTCCTTTTTTGAGCAGAGCATTGTAATTCTTGTAGCCTGACTGGTACTCGTTGATCCAGCCTTTGGCGAATTTGCCTGTCTGAATATCTTTCAGCGCGGACTTCATCCTTTTCTTTACGCCCGCATCTACGATCTTGGGGCCGACACTCACATCTCCCCACTTGGCCGTTTCGGAAATGGAGAAACGCATACCAGAAATCCCTGCCTCGTTCATCAGGTCAACGATTAGCTTGAGTTCGTGCAGGCATTCGAAATAGGCCATCTCTGGAGAGTAACCCGCCTCCACCAGTGTTTCGAAACCAGCTTGAACCAGTGCCGAACATCCGCCACAAAGCACTGCCTGTTCGCCAAAAAGATCGGTTTCGGTCTCTTCCTTGAAGGTTGTTTCTAGGACGCCTGCACGCGTGCCGCCCACGCCCTTGGCCCACGCCAAGGCGATAGAACGGGCATCTTTGGTCGCGTTCTGGTAAACGGCGATGAGGGCTGGGACGCCCTTCCCCTCCACGAACTGGCGGCGGACTATGTGTCCAGGCCCCTTCGGAGCGACCATTATGACATTCACATTTTTCGGAGGGACGATGGTCTTGAAATGGATGGCGAAGCCGTGCGAGAAAAGGAGCGTCTTGCCTTTGGTCAAAAACGGCTCGATGTCTTTTTTGTAAACTGCTGGCTGCTTAGTATCAGGCACGCCCATCATGATGACATCGGCGCGGCGAACGGCCTCGGCTGTTTCCACAACTTCGAAGCCCTTCGATTTGGCAACGGCGATGGATTTGCTGCCCTTGTAGAGGCCGATGATGACATTAAGTCCGCTCTCTTTGAGGTTGAGTGCGTGGGCATGGCCTTGAGAGCCGAAGCCGATGACTGCCAGTGTTTTTTTCTTTAGGACTGCCATGTTGGCGTCCTTGTCTGTATATATTTTTTTAGCCATAATTTTTTTCGGTGCAGTGTCAGGATCTTTTCAGTGCGATCTTGCCCGTGCGCGTCAAGTCAATGATGCCAAAGGGAACCATCAGCTCTATAAACTTTTCTATTTTGGAGAGGTCACCCGTCAGCTCTACCATGAGGCTGTCGGTATGGACATCCACGATCTTGGCGCGGAAGATGTCGCATATCTGCATGATCTCTGCGCGATGGTTCGCCTTGGCGGAAATTTTTATGAGTATGAGTTCGCGGTCAACTGAATCGCCTGACTTGAAATCAATCACCTCTATAACATCCACGAGCTTGTTGAGCTGCTTGATGATCTGCTCTAGCGTGGCGTCATTGCCGCGTGACACAACTGTCATGCGCGATGTGTCAGCGTTGTGTGTAGGAGCTACATTGAGCGAGTCTATGTTGAATCCCCTGCTACAAAACATGCCTGCTATCCGGGTCAGAACCCCGAACTTGTTTTCTACCAAAATTGAAATCGTATGTGTCACAAGAACTGTAGCTTTTAGAACAACATGCCATGTAGGTCAAGAAGACATGTAAAAAAACAGAAACAAAAAAAAGGCGGGTTTTTGCAAACCCGCCTTTTCGTTTTTTGCGGAGGTTAGTCCGCGAGGGATTTTAGTAATCCATGCCGCCGCCAGGAGGCATCTGGGGCATCGGTTTTTCCTTTTCAGGAATTTCCGTTACCATGCACTCGGTGGTCAGCAGAAGCCCCGCGATGGAGGATGCGTTCTGCAGAGCGGAACGGGTCACCTTGGTCGGGTCAACCACGCCGGCTTTCACGAGGTCTTCGTATTGGCCGGTGGCGACATTGTAACCTTCGTTGCCCTTGCTGTTCTTGACATGCTCAACGATAATCGAACCTTCCACGCCAGCGTTGCACGCTAGGGCACGGAGAGGCTGTTCGACAGCGCGACGCACGATTTCTGCGCCGATGGCTTCATCACCTTTGAGCTTGATGGAGTCAATGGCTTTCTGCGCACGGATGAGCGCGACGCCGCCGCCTGGAACCACGCCTTCTTCGATCGCCGCACGGGTTGCGTGCAGGGCGTCTTCAACGCGAGCCTTTTTCTCTTTCATCTCTGTCTCAGTAGCTGCGCCGACATTGATAACGGCCACGCCGCCTGCGAGTTTCGCAAGGCGTTCTTGGAGTTTCTCTTTGTCGTAGTCCGAGGTCGTCTCTTCGATCTGGCGACGAATCTGTTCAACGCGTGCTTTGATCGCGCTGGATTTGCCTTCGCCTTCGATGATGGTGGTGTTTTCCTTATCAACTGTGATGCGTTTGGCGCGTCCGAGGTCTTCAAGTCCAATGCTTTCGAGCTTGATACCGAGGTCTTCGGTGATGCACTTGCCACCCGTGAGGACAGCGATGTCTTCAAGCATGGCTTTGCGGCGGTCGCCGAAGCCAGGGGCTTTGACGGCGCACACTTGGAGCGTGCCACGGAGCTTGTTGACCACGAGCGTCGCGAGGGCTTCGCCTTCTACTTCCTCTGCGATGATCAAGAGGGGCTTGCCCGACTTGGCTGTTTTCTCGAGGATCGGGAGCATGTCCTTCAAGCTGGAGATTTTTTTCTCGTATATGAGAATGTAGGCGTTTTCGAGCTGGGCTTCCAAGTCCTCTGCGTTCGTGACGAAGTAGGGGGAGAGGTAGCCTTTGTCAAACTGCATGCCTTCGACGACATCCAAGCTTGTCTCGATGGATTTGGCTTCCTCAACGGTCACCGTGCCATCTTTGCCGACTTTCTCAATCGCGTCAGCGATGATTTCACCAATGGTCTTGTCCCAGTTGGCGGAGACTGTCGCAACCTGCTGAATCTCGTTTTTGTCTTTGACTTTCTTACTGATGTTGGCGAGTTCACCAACAATGGCTTCAACAGCCTTGCTAATACCGCGCTGGAGATCCACAGGGTTCGCACCTGCGGTCACATTGCGGAGACCTTCACGGAAGATCGCTTCGGTGAGAACCGTCGCGGTCGTGGTGCCGTCGCCAGCCACATCGCTGGTTTTGCTCGCCACTTCGCGAACGAGTTGCGCACCCATGTTTTCAAATGGGTCTTCCAATTCGATTTCTTTGGCCACGGTAACACCGTCTTTGGTGATCGTGGGTGAGCCAAATTTTTTGTCGAGAACCACATTACGGCCTTTGGGTCCGAGTGTGGCCTTAACGGCTTTGGAGAGTTTTTCTACGCCGCGCAGGATCGCCTGACGCGCCGCTTCGTCGAATATCATCTGTTTATGTGCCATATAAATTAGGGATTTCCTTTCTGGTTAGGATTGCACTATGCCGAGGATGTCGTCCTCGCGCATGATGAGGTAGCTGATGTCTTCTATTTTGACTTCTGTGCCGCCGTACTTGCTGATCAGCACAGTATCGCCGACTTTGACTTCAAACGGGAGGCGTTTGCCGCTCTCGTCGAGTTTGCCTGTTCCGATGGCAACAATTTTGCCTTCGGTTGGTTTTTCTTTCGCTGAATCAGGGATGATAATCCCGCCTTTTTTGACTTCCTTCTCTTCGACTGGCTGCACGAGCACCCGGTCTCCGATAGGTTTCACATTGACTTTCGCCATGTTTTGTGTCTCCTTGTTGGTTTGGTTTTGTGTTGAAGGACTGTGCGGGCGTACGCCTTATGGAACTTCTGGTGTTCCGCCTGCACAGTCCAAATTCGAAATCTATTTCTTGCCGTCGTCCACGATTTCCGCGTCTATCACCGTGTTGTCATCCTTGGGCTTGGTTGCGCCCGTGGGATTTTCCTCTGAGCCTGCTTTGGATGAAGAAGCTTGGTCTGCGGCGTGTTTATAGAGGTCAGCAGAAACTTCTTGCACCACTTTGTTCAGCTCTTCAGCGGCAGCTTTCATAGCTTCTGTGTCATCGCCTTTGAGTGTCTCTTTGACTTTATCTATCTTGGCCTGCACGCGCTCTTTGATGTCGGCGGGCACCTTGTCACCGAGGTCACGAATCATCTTTTCAGCGGCATACGCTGTGTTGTCCGTCTGGTTGCGCGTTTCAATGATATCCTTGGCTTTTTTGTCCTCGTCAGCGTGCGTTTCCGCTTCGTGCTGCATGCGTTCAACCTCTTCTTTGGAAAGTCCAGAGGAGCCAGTGATCGAGATTTTCTGCTCTTTGCCCGTGCCCAAGTCCTTCGCGGAAACATGGAGGATACCGTTAGCATCAATGTCAAATGCAACTTCGATCTGCGGCACTCCACGCGGAGCCGGCGGGATGCCGTCTAGGTGGAAGGTGCCGAGCTGCTTGTTATCGCGAGAGAGCGGGCGTTCGCCTTGGAGCACTTTGATTTCGACGCCTGGTTGGTTGTCGGAGAAAGTGGAGAATGTCTGCGCCTTGCGGGTGGGGATAGTCGTATTACGAGGAATCATGGCCGTGGCGACACCGCCTGCGGTCTCAATGGCCAGCGTGAGTGGCGTGACATCAAGCAGGAGGACATCTTTGACTTCGCCCTTGAGGACGCCGCCCTGAATAGCAGCACCGACAGCAACGACTTCATCGGGGTTCACACCTTTGTGCGGCTCTTTACCGATGAGACGGCGAGCCGTTTCGACAACTTTGGGCATGCGCGTCATACCGCCCACGAGCACCAGTTCGTCAATCTGCTTTTCGGTCAGCTTCGCGTCGTCAAGACAGGATTTCACTGGCTTGATAGTGCGCTCGAAAAGCGTGTCAGTCATCTGCTCAAGCTTGGCGCGGGTCAGCTTTTTCTGGATGTGTTTCGGGCCGCTCTGGTCGGCGGTTATGAATGGGAGATTGATCTCGTATTCTTGTGAAGATGAGAGAGCGATCTTGGCTTTTTCCGCCTCTTCTTTCAGGCGTTGCATGGCATCGGCCTGTTTGCGGAGGTCTATCGTTGTGTCGGCCTTGAATTCGGCAAGCATCCAGTCTATCAGCGCGTTGTCCCAGTCATCACCACCTAGGTGCGTGTCGCCGTTGGTAGCCTTCACCTCGAAAACGCCATCGCCTATTTCGAGAACGGAAATATCAAATGTTCCGCCGCCCAAGTCGTAAACAGCAATCTTTTCATCCTTCTTTTTATCAAGCCCGTAGGCAAGAGATGCCGCCGTTGGCTCGTTCACGATGCGCAGAACTTCCAATCCTGCAATGCGCCCAGCATCTTTTGTAGCTTGGCGCTGCGTGTCGTTGAAATATGCTGGGACTGTGACGACTGCCTGCCCAATTTTTTCACCTGTCTTGGCTTCTGCATCAGCTTTGAGCTTAGCCAAAATCATCGCGGAAATTTCGGGCGGGCTGAAGCGTTTCTTTTCCCCGTTCACAAGAACTTCGATGTGAGCATCGCCATTGGCGGCTTCTACGACTTTGTAAGGAACGCGCTTTGCCTCTTCTTGAACCTCAGAAAACTTACGACCCATGAACCGTTTCACTGAGAAAATGGTGTTGGCCGGATTGGTGACCGCTTGGCGTTTAGCCGCTTGTCCAACGAGCCGTTCGCCGTTTTTTGAAAATGCCACAACAGAAGGTGTAGTGCGTCCGCCTTCTGAATTTTCTAAAACCACAGGTTCCCCTGAATCCATAATAGCCATGCAAGAATTAGTGGTTCCCAAATCTATGCCTAAAATTTTTGCCATGCCAACCCTTATGCAAACTCTGTTCCGCATTATGCTAAAAACTTAAATCATTGCTCCACATCATATTACAAAATATGATGTGTGACACACCGACTTATTGTGTCACACTTTGAGGCGACATGTGAGACAGGCGTGTCTCAATTTGGCTTGATGGATGTGCCTAAATGCAGGAGCGGATGACGCGCTCGAAATTTTTTGGGTATTCGAGTGCCGTCAGGTAGCTGGCTGCTGTAAGATGCGCTGCTTCGGCAAGATTTTGTGTTCTCTTTTGGTCAAGTGACAGCACGCGGATATGTTCGGCCAAAGTGACCATTTCGCCTACACCTGCCGTGAGTGCGTTTTCGCCATCGCGCAAAAGCTGGTGGCCGCTCCTAGTTTTGGTGACGACTGGAACTAACCGGCAAAGCATGGCTTCCATGAGGCTCACGCTCGCGCCTTCGAACTCCGACACCTGGACGAAAATTTGGTGTTTCACCAGCAGCGGTTCCATCTCCCATGGCGGGCGGACAGGCTCGAAGTGAACAGGAATTTTATCTGGCACTTTTTCAAAGGCATCTTTCAGGGCGGCGAGGTCTGGGCCATCGCCTGCGATAGTCAGTTCAGCTTGGACGCCTAGCCTGAAAAGCTCCCAAGCGAGTTGGACGAGATCGAAAACGCGCTTTTGGTGCTGCAACACGCGCCCCGTGTAAATCAGTTTAAGCGGACGCGCATGGTAGTCTGGCCTCCCGCAAGCTTCGCGCACTGGCAAAACCCAAGCGGGCAGCATTTCGACTTTGTGCGCAGAGTTCGGCATACGGCGTTTCAACTCCGCCGCACACTCTGGGCTCACGGCGATTATTTTTTTAAAATACGGCTCGAATCGCTGGATATTTAAATAGTAGTAGTCTTGATCTGTGTGACAAATGCCGACCAGATTGAGCCTCTGCAAAAGATCCGGCTTGTGCTGTAGGAGCATGTCAACATATTGGAACGCATGGTTTACTAGATGAACGGCTCGGCGTTCTCGCTTGAGAAAAGCCAAGAACTCCATGGGCGTAGCCAGCGACTCGTCGTAAAAATCACCCGGATTGCCGTTGACTTGCGCAAACTGGTAAGGCGTCAGACGCAAATCAACTAGCCGCACGCCGATGCCCATTTCTTTTTGAAAAGAATCCCGTAGCCGCCACATCCAAGCGAGAATACCGCTCAGCCCCATCCCCTCCGTATGCCAGACATGGCAAACGGGCTGAGCAATATCAGCCTGCACCACAGGCAGCGTCATACGGCTGCTCCCTTAATTTTTTCAAATTCACCAAGAGCCATAGCCACCACTTGATCCATGTTGTAGTAGCGATAGTTAGCGAGGCGCCCCACGAAACTCACATGTTTTTCCTGATCAGCCAGCTCTTTATATTTGCGAAAAATCTCAGCCGTATCTGGAGCAGGTATGGGATAGTAACGCTCCTTGCCCTGCCCGTAATCATCTGGGTATTCGCGGACGATGGTCGTCACCGGGCATTTCTGGCCAGTGGCATGTTTTATTTCCACGATGCGCGTAAAATCGTGGTCGTTCGGATAGTTCACCTGCATGGCAGGCTGGAAATATTCAATCGGCAAAGTCTCTGGCTCGAAACGGAGCGATCGGTACGGCAGCGGCCCGAAGCGGTAGCCAAAATACTCATCGAGCGATCCTGTGTAAATAAGGCGGTCAAAAACCAGATCGCTGGCCACATCGCGATAGTCAGTAGAGAGGAGAACTTCTATTCTAGGATGCGAGAGCATCTTCTCGAAAAGCCGTGTGTAGCTAGGGCTGGGCAAAGCTTGGAATTTTTCGGAAAGGTATCGGTCATCCCTGTTCGTGCGGATCGGTATCCGCCCGCAAACGCTGGCGTCCAAATCCTTCGGCTCGCGCTTCCACTGCTTGAGCGTGTAGCCCTTGAAAAACTTTTCATAAAGTTCCCAGCCGACTTGCGAGACGATGCACTCCTCAGAATTTTTAGGAGACTCTACAGGGACGCGCCATTTTTCGAGTGTGGCAACCATCTCCTCCGATGAGGAAGGTCGTCCCACAAGTTTTTCAAAAGTGTTTAAGTTGACAGGGAACGGCCAGTAGTCGCCATCCGTCCACGAAAGGATTTTGTATTCGACGGGATGCCATTCCGTGAACTGCCCCAAGTATTCCACCACGCGGTCAGAGTTGCTGCGAAAATAATGCGGCCCGTATGCGTGGACAAGCACCCCAGCAGCGTCATAGCGATCCATGGAATTGCCCCCGATATGCCCGCGCTTTTCCGCAACAACACATTCCCATCCAAGCTGCGAAGCCAGCCGCTCTGCAAGCGTAGCACCCGCAAACCCAGCTCCTACGATAAGCGCGTTCACTTTCCTCGGCACAAACACTCCTGATTCATTATTAGTTATTCGATTTCTGCCCGCCCCTACAGGGCTTGTTCCTTTTTCTTCCATACCTAGGGCGATGCCCTAGGCTATCACCGTGCGCCCCTTTGGGGCTTCAGAACTTCCTCTTCCGTTTCCCATTTCGTGCATTTCGCGTATTTCGCAGTTAAAAATCTTCCTCTATGCCCTTTGTGATCTATGTGGTTAAATCTCTTTTTCTTCCGCTCCGCGTCTTCCTTTCGAAATTCGTTTTCGATTTCGTAATTCGATTTCACTCCCGCTCTGCGTCTTCCTTACCCCTTTTCTCTTTTTCTCTTACCACTTCTTCAAATCTGCTTCTTTAAGAAATTTTCGGGGCGTCGTTCCAAAATTCTTCAATCTGATAAAACTCGCGTCGTTTCGCATGGAATATGTGGACGATCACATCCACGAAATCCACGATCAACCACTGACTGGCCACCGCCCCTTCGCGCGCGAAAGGCTTCATCCCAGCCTCCTCTAGCACGCGTGCTTCCAACTCGTTAGCAATGGCCTTGATCTGAGGCTCTGAATCCGCCGAACAAATGACAAAGTAGTCGGTAATCCCAGACTTATTTTTCATGTTCAAAACCACCACATTAGAAGCCTTTTTGTCTTCCGCACACGACTTGCAAAACATGGCCAATTTTCTCGAATTCCACGCCCCACCTTTTTTTTCGGTCTCGTTTTTTTTCATCTCTTGTAAAGCCCTTTCTCTTTTATATATGCCGCAACGCCGTCCGGAACCCAGTGACGAATGGTTAGCCCCGCCGCGATACGCGCCCTTATTTCTGTG
>JAIFLJ010000095.1:11896-16386 GCA_020049135.1 bacterium
CACTTATGTCTATCCGCCTGCCAGTCCCGCCGCCACTCGCACAGCAAGATTCACGAGCCATGAAAAAAAAATCAACCTTTTTCATCAGCTCATCGTAGCGATGCCATGATGCCATATTCTTTTTTTGATCCGCGCCGAGCAGCCAAAACAGCTTGGCATCAGGCATCGCCAGTCGAAAATGTTCCACCGTATTGATGGTGTAGGACAGGCCGGGCTGAAGGAGTTCAAAATCTGAAACCTGCATCTGGCTTTCGCCTTCGATAGCCATGCGAATCATGGCAATCCGATCCACTCCAGAAGCCGAAGGAGATTCTGTTTTGTGCGGCGAAATACTGCATGGCACGAAACAAAGCGCATCTAGTCTGAGGTGTTCTATCACATCGCGGGCGAGGATTAGGTGTCCGTGGTGTATCGGGTCAAATGTGCCACCATAGATGCCGAATTTTTTTACGGCTGTTGCTTCCAAAACGAAATCCCTTTCATGAAATCGCACTCTACCCGCACGCTGAAAAAATCCTAGGAAAATAACGATCACCAATGAGTTATTGCTTTTTTCAGGAGATTCGGCATCGCAAATGCAAAGTATAGGTTGAAACCAAATTAGAATAAAACGACCGAAATTTAAATTGATAAACCCGTTCTATCGCCCTATAAAACTCGCATGAAAATACGCTTGCGATTTCTGTGCATTTTTACTTCTTTACTATTTCTGACAGCCTCTCATTTTTCCGTCCAAGCGGCCACTAACTACGAGCCAGGCAAAACCTTTGGCGAAAACGATTCCTTGATCTCCGTCTCAGGCATCACCACCACTCCCTCTGGCCAGCTTTTGGTTGCTTCTGGCAACGAAATATTTATCTACAACACCCAGACATCCACTCTCTCTGGAAAAATTAAAACGACCCTGACTGGAATTTCGGCAATCGCGTCTGAAGGAGATCAAGTTTACGCCCTTTCAACACAAACCAAGAATGAGGAAATGACCTATCAGGGACGCATAATAAACCGTAAAGTGCCAACCGGAGTTCTTTGTAAAAAATATTCGATGACAGGGAGCGAACTCGGACAACTATCTTTGCAAGGTTTGAAAGATGCCACTAATGCCAAGATTCACAATCACATCCTATATGTGTCCGACTACGCCCAACGCACCATTTTTACTTTCAACCTCTCATCGGGAATGAATGTCCGCAGCATCAGCAACAATGTCAGGCTCTGCTGCGGCATATTCGATTTTTGCCTGAACCCGAAAACCAACAAGGTTCTGATCGCCAATCTCGGTGCCTTTCAGGTCATGCAAGAAGGAGCCAGTAGCGGATGGGGCAAACGCGGAACCGCCGATAGTGATTTTCAAGGGTGCTGTAATCCAGTGAGCGTCGCTTATCTCTCCGACGGCAACATCGTTACCGCCGAAAAAGACCCCTCGCGAGTAAAAGTTTATGATGCTTCTGGAAAGTATCTTTCAACTTTCCCCAACCTCACTTCCTTGGTCAGGGGGTGTCACCGCGTCTGCATGGCGGTGGATTCAAACGATGCCGTTTATTTGGGCGTGAATGGTGCTAGGCGTTATGTGGTTCAATATGTTCCTCAAAAAACAACAGCCACCTCATTCCAAAAAGTTATCAATGTGAGGTGAAATGATACCGCATTTTTCTGGCAAACCTATGAGGCAACAACACCTCATCATCACCGTGCTATCGGTAGCCTTCGCCTTCGGTCTAACCCTATCCGCATCAGGAAACGAAACAGCACTACTTCCTTCATCTGGCGAAGAAGTGGCCAAGGAGCAACCACCGCTCAAACTCAACATCGCCATCAACGACATATACGGCACAGACACCGCTTGCTCCTGCGTCCATGATGTGGCTACGCGAAAATACTCGGATTTTTTTGACAGGCTCCGAGAAAAACATTCTATTGAAATCGTGCCAGCCTATTACCCAGAGATTTACGATCTCATCAAAGACTTCAAGGCTGGAAAATTTGATGGAGCCATTTGTAAGCCATGGTTTTTGCTGCAACCCAAATCTGGCTCTCCTCAAAAACTTTTGCGGGCAGCGGATTTACAGGATCCTTTCGGTAATACTTTGATGTGGGGCATCCTGATTGTTCCCAAAAATTCAAAATTTCGCACCTTGGGCGAACTTTCAGGAAAACGGATGACTTGCGGAGAAAACGATAATTACGAAAAAAGCCATGCCGTCAGAAAATTACTGAAAGCCAAAAACATCAGCATCCAGCCCAAAAACATATCTGCCCGCGCGAGTTGCTTGGAATGTCTCGACCTGCTCATCAAAGGGGTCGCCGATGTCGCCGCTATCAGCAACTATGCGTTGACCGCAGACTGTGGAGCAGATGTTGCCAAACCGGAAGACTTCCGCGTCCTCGCTGAAACAGAGCGCATCCCGCTGACAAGCTTGCTGGTTGATATTCAGAAAGTGCCAAGGAAAGATGCCTTGCGCCTGCAAAAGGCTCTTCTGGAAGTTTCAAAAACCTCTCTGCCTAAATCTATGGGGGGCGGCGGGTTCGTGTTGCCGCAGCCGTGGTCGCCCAGCGAACTTTCTGAAAAGTGAACGAGATGAAGCAGGCAGTCTCAAACGAGGCCACTTCCCGCCGAATTTTTTTAGAAAAAATCGGGCGTGCCGCAGGGGTTTTATTTTTGGGCGGCATCTGCGGGCGCGTCCTTGGAACAAAAGACCCGCAAGCCAATTTCATACAGCCTGAAAGCCGATACGGGTGGTGGATTGACCCAGAAAAATGCCAGTTCTGCCAAGTCTGCGAAAGTGCCTGCGTGCGAAAACCCTCCGCCGTCAAAGCCGTCAATGACCAGAAAAAATGCTCCAACTGCGTAGTGTGCTACGGCCATATTTTTGACAGGAAAATTGAAAGCTCAAAAATAGAAACTGAAGGAAGCAGGGTTTGCCCGCACAACGCCGTCTCACGCATCCGGTTTGCGGGTGGAGAAGACGGCTATTACCTCTACAAAATTGATCATTCGCGTTGCACGGGCTGCGGGATTTGCGCCCGCGAATGCAACCGCGATGGAAGCCGGTCTATTTTCATGGTGATACGCCCAGATATTTGCTTCGGATGCAATGATTGCGCCATTGCCAAAGCTTGCCCACATGATGCTGTCAAACGCGTGCCGCTGGCATCAGCCTCCGAATTTCGCGGCATCTGGATTCCAGAAGAAAACTCATGAACCCTGCACTCAAAACATGGATAACAACTTTCCTGCGTGCCGCCATCTTTTCAGGAATCCTTTTCTCGCTGGCCGTTCCATCGCCTTCTCGGGCTCAGAGTCCAGAAGCTAATACGCTCCAGTATTGCCAAGGGCCACGAGAACTCGACACAGCAAGCAGCGAAGGAGCGGCTATGTATCATTTTAAAAATAACTGGTTGCCTTTGGAATATTTACCGAGGGCGGAATATTGGTTTTGGGCGGATAATCTCGTCCTTGCGATCATGCTGATTTCTGGCGGATGGCTCGTGTTTTCAGGACGGCGGACACTTTGGATCCACTTGCACCTTTGCGCAGCGCTATTATATTTCGGAATATTGAAAGGTGGATGTATTTGTCCTGTCGGAGCCACGGCCAATGTTGCCTTAGGCATGATGCACCCCGAACTAGTCGGGCGTGCCACGCTGGCTCTTTTTATCTTGCCGTTGATGGCAGCCCTATGGCGCGGGCGTGTTTTTTGCGGCTCAGTCTGTCCGATTGGAGCCATCCAACAATGGGTTTCACCAGCCAAACGCCCCCCTCTTTCTGCTTCACTAAACCATATTTTCGCAGCCACGGCGGTGATATTACTTGCCTTCACTATTTTTGCCGTGCTTTCTGGCATGGGCTTTTTGGTATGCCTACTGGATCCATATAAACCGTTTTTTTTCTTGGGTCATGCGATAACGCAAATGCTCTTGGGGTTGGCAGGTCTGCTGTATCAACCTGCGCCTGAACACACTCTGTGGATCGGTAATGCAGAAATGTGGGGGTGGTTCACCGCGGCTCTTGCATTTGGCTGGCTCGTACCAAGATTTTTTTGCCGGGCTCTTTGTCCCTATGGCGTTTTGCTGGGGCTATTTTCAATCGTAGCGGTTAAGAAAAGAACTTTACCCGAAGAAACATGCAAAAAATGTTTGAAATGCCGTGAGGTATGCCCCGTGGATGCTATTCGAACAAACAACCGAGTCGTGAGCGTGTCACCTTACGCCTGCATCCAATGCGGGAACTGCGAAGAAAATTGCGTGGGACTTCTTTCAAAAGAAAAATCCTAGTGGCCTGTAACACAAAAGATTTCACCAAGGTGTTTTGATGGTGAAAATTGGCTTATTTTCTCTGAAAATGGGCTAAGTCCGACAGGCTCCTAGGGCAACATGATTTAAGCTGAACTTCCAACCTATAATTTATTGTAACCCTTTCCAAATCAGGTGGAATAGGCTATTTTAGTATTTCCAGTTTCTGGCTACATGACAGTGATTTTGTTCAAAAG
>JAIFLJ010000004.1 GCA_020049135.1 bacterium
CTTTTTTCCAAAGGGAGAGAGTTTTTTTTGTCTTCTTCTATCCCTTGAGTCACCTTTAAAGCTCTCTTTTCGATGTTTTGTATAGGTCGTGGTTCGGGTGGTGACTGATATTCTTCAGACAACTCAGTTTTTCCTGGTTTGTTGCCTATTTTTTCAACATTGTCTTTAGAAAGTGGTTTTTCTGGTTTCCCCAGTCTTTTTTTCACCGATTCTAATTTATTGTGTATAGGTTCAGCTTTTGAATCGTCTATGCTTTTTGATACGAAAGTTGTTTTGTTAATGCTTTTTGGTGTATTGCAGGTTCCGTAATCAATATTTTTTTTAATTTCCTTAATTTCCTCAATCATTGAACTTTCATTAACTCCATAGAGCTTTTCAGTAAGGGCGAGGTCGCCATCATTCAGAGAATCCAAATTCTCTAATTTAGCCTGAACCTTTGCCATTACTTTTTCTTCGATCGTATTCGCCGCGAATACTATTCGTTGTATTGATTTGGTTACGCCCCCTGCGCGGTGGACTCTGAAAGTTGCTTGCCTCAAGTTGAAGGCTGACCAAGTTGGGCTGATTAAAGCCGCTCTCGGATGCTTCCCATTAAGGTCATGTAAGGACAAGCTGACACCGCCCGATTTGATATTGCATATAACTGCCCTAACTTCGTCGTCTTGGAATCGCCGCTTTGCTTCATCTCTTTGTTTTTGCGTCATGCCCCCTTTGATGATGCAGTCAGTTTTTAACCCGTCAGCCAACGCATAGACCGTTTTGGTGAAGGATACGAACAAGGCGACAGAGTAGCCCGCATCTTGGTAGTCTTTAGCCAAATCAATCATCATCGGCACTTTGAACATTTCTGTTTGCATCCTTGCTCGCAAGATGGTTGTCCAAATGGAAGCATTAGCGGTTCGGGGATCTTTCGCCTCAATCCGCTGGATTTCCTCAAGCATGTCTTCGTAGACTTGTTTGATTTTCGGTGTATATCTGCCTGCATCGTAGGCGTTCGCCGAAAGATGGGTTTCGGGGAACTGGTCGCCCAAATCGGCGATACGGATGCGGTTGCCTCTGTAAGGGATAAGCTGTTCGTGGATGTCCTTCATAGGATTCCCACCCGCTTTCTTGATATAGATGTACTGGTATTTTCCTTTTACGCATCCGTTTTCGCTTTTCCATCTTTCATAGGACTCGCCTCCTTGGTGAAGCCCAAACAGCATACCTGACCCGTGCATTTCATGTGGGCCAGTTGCAAGGGATGCGGTCATCCCCAAAACGAGGCACTTGGCTCTTGATGCGGCACAAACCACCTGCCCCGACTGGGATGCATCTGCTTTTCCGTGGTGAAGCTCATCCAGAATCAGCATAGAGTCTTTGGGGAGCTTCCAACCATCCCTGTAACTATAATAATCATCCCTGAAACTACGCGTAGCTTCCCAACTTTCAATTGTGATTATTTTGCAACCAAAACTCGATAGGACATTACGCCATTCGGTTTTAACGACAGGTGGGCAAACAACCATCACATGATATCCGAAGTGCCGTGCGGCTGCTGCCCCCATGTAGGTTTTGCCTACACCGCCATCGGATAATTCACACGCCCTGCGATGCTTCTGTAAGGCGTTGACCAGACGCTTTACTCCTGCGATTTGGTAAGAAAGTAAACCTGTCTCATCTATCTTGATATTCGGCTCCCAAAGGAGTCTTTTCAACTTTTCACTGTTGACATATTTGTCTGCGATTTCTTTTGGCGGAACTAAGGCGGCACTCAAGGCCCATCCGCCCATTGTTCGATCGAGGAAAAAGCCCCGACTCTCGAGGAGTGACTTTTTCTCAATCATTTTTTCCAAAATCCGCTTCTTGGGCAGATGCTTTACACTGGAATAGATTCTCATTCCTTTTCGGCTAGGGCGGATTTCTGGCGCAGTCCAGTCTAGGTCTATACCTAACACTTTTTTTGCTTCCGCTTTTATGAGTTTAATCATTTTCTCTCCTTTGTGTGTTATTTGGGTGGAGGATCCGCATTTAGTTCTCTTTTTAAGAGTGAGTAGAGATAGGCGGAACGACCGTCGTTTATTGACTTTGCTTCCATTTCATCGAAAAGCCACTTCGGGATGGAAAAGGTTACCGTTACTCTCTGCATCTTTGGCGACTTCCTTTTCTTTCTGCGCCAGTCATTAGGGGTATTTTTATCCTTAACACATTCGCCAGGTTTCTTGCCGCATTTAAGAAGTCGCGGTTCCTTCGTTCTTGGTCGACCAACTTTATTCGCTTTCATACTTCCTCCAGTTCAATTTAAAAAGACTTTTTCGTTTAAATCGTTTCTCTGGCGGCTCTCACTTAGTCTTCTTGACGCAGAATACTTCGCACAATCTCCTTTTGGGAATGTTTCTTTTGCCCTCAAAAATCTAGCAACGATGACGATGATTGCCGAATTACAAAATCATGGTCTTTGCGTGCGATTATCTGCATCGGTTTTTAGCATTTTAATCGCCAGTCCGTAAATTTGGCTAATTAGATGAACCAATTTTCGGTCGAATCCGCCTGTTGCTCATTACTTTTACTCGCCAGCCCGTAAATCTGGCCACCGCGAGCAGAAGGGACAGGCGTTTTAGTGACACATTCATCTGGGATGGCGGACAGGCCATTTTCTTCGCTCTTTATGATCCAAAACACTTGGCTGCGAATTGTTATTGAGCCGTACAATCTGAACTCTTGGGCTCCGACCCAGCCTGTTCTTGCTGGTTTTTTCGGTATTTTATATGATAGTAGCGATTCTACCAATTCATTTTGGGTTATTTCTTGGGAGTTTTTCCACGAACATACTTCTGTCCAATGGGCTGAATTGTGTAAAGGGCAGGAGTATCCTGGGGGAAACTGTTTGTGAAGTTTTTTTCGTCCTCCCTGTGTTTTCCTATTGAACCAGCTGTACACAACAGGCTTGATCGTTTGGTGTATTTTATTTTTCATGTGTTTTCCTTTTTGTTTGGGTGTTAGTTTACTCGAAAATCTATGCTCTATTGAATTTGGACGGTTCCAAGGGCGACGAGTTTGGGGAGGATGTCGGCCTTTTCGCCGTCTTCTTTTAACCGTGCTGTTTTGTCGGTCAGTTCATTCTTTAAACTGGCAATCTGGGATTCGCGCATTTTTCTGATTTTTTCGTTTGGAACGGATTGATACATTTTTTCGCTGAAAGCGATGGAAGATTCAGTGCTCCGCTGGAGGCTCCCTATTTTGTAATCAGCGGTTTTCTGGGAATGCTCGGAATGGGCCGCTTTGGCTCGGCTCCATTTCTCGTAATGGAGTTCATCCAACTTCTTTTTCACCGCATCCGAAATGGGTTTTGGCGAGGTTCCTTCTTGCGCTGATTCTATGATTTCAAAAAAACTGGCAGACCTTTCGGGGGGATCTGTGACCACAACCATTTCCGTGTCTGTAAGGTTCACCCCTTTCTTTTCCCACAGGTAAATGGCGAAGGCGATCTCTCCTTTGGGAAAGTGAGGGGAAGAGGGTGCCCGCAGGGAAAGGGTCATGATTTTTCCAGAATCATGGGCTTTGGCGGCTTGGACAACCAAGGGATGAACGGGATTGATGAAAGAGAGTTTCCAATTGCGCGAAGCCTCCGCCGAATCAAAGGTGACAGGGAGTTCGTCTTCATCGCCGTCCAGCCAGTCTTTCCATTGTTTGGCGCGGGAAGTGGCCGTATGCCTTTTGTCCATCTCTTTGAAATCTTTGAGCAAAAGGCGGCGCGCTTCTTTTTTAAGGCAAAGTTTTTGGAGATTATCTTTTGTCACCAGAGGCTTGACCGCCTGCGTCCGTTCGCGGAGATAGCTTTCCACCAAGCGGGCCAGGCTTTCTTTCGAGAGCCAGTAGCTTTGGAAACTTTTGACTTCCCTTTCGATTTCCTCTTTGGGGATGCGGAGCCCCAAAAGTTCGATTTGTTCGTTTTCGAGTTTTTCTTGTTCTTGGATCAGGCTGATTTGGTTGTCGGAAAGCTGGATGAGGCGGGCTTCCATCTCCTCTTGTGTCAGGGTGAGATTGTCGGTGATTTTTCTGATTTCTTCGGAGATTTGGCCGAGAATTTCTTCTGAAGCACCGAGGGCTTGCTCGAAAACGCCGATCCGCTGGAGGCATCGCGTATAAATGATTTCGTCCACGGTTTCTGCGGTGATGAAGTTGTGGATGCTGACGGTCTCGCTTTTTTGGCCGTAGCGGTCAATACGCCCGATGCGTTGCTCGATTTTCATGGGGTTCCACGGGATGTCGTAGTTGACCAAGGCTTCGCAAAACTGGTAGTCCAAGCCTTCCGAACCGACATCGGAACAGAGGAGGATGTCTATGGCTTGGGGATCGTTTCTGTCCAAACTGAAACGCCGCCGCGTCTCCACCCTCTCCTCGTCCTTGATGCCCCCGTGGATTTGGGCGAAGCGGATGTCCGGCTCTCCAGAAATTCTTTTTTTGATGTATCGGAGCGTGTGCCTGAAAGTGGTGAAGAGGAGGATTTTATTGTTGGGGTGCGACTGTTTTTCCCGGATCATGCCGATCAGGGCGTTAAACTTGGGATCTTCGTCCGTCATTTTTTCAAGCAACCCGCGCATTTCCGCAATGTCGTCTCCGATGACTTTGATTTCAATCGCCATCGTTTCTTCGCCGCCTTCTTTCTCTTCGTCAGTTTCGCTGCGGTAGCTGTCCATGATGTCATCCAGTTTGTTTTCGAGGATGTCCCCGAGCAAGGGAGCCAAGCCAAAAAGGCAACTGGAAAGCTGTCGCCGGATGGTCCCCATCAAAAACTCGACGCTTTTGTTGCCATGCTTGCTTTTCAAAATCTCCCGTTGGATATGGAGAACTTTTTCATAAAGTTCGCGCTGTTCTTTGGTGAAGGCTATTTTTTGCGCGAACGGTTTACGGGTCGTGAAATTGCCGATGTCCCGCCTTCTTGTCCGGTTGATGATGCGGTTAAAAGAGTTCAGGCTTTCGGTTTTGTTGCGGAGGGAGACTCGGCACGTGTCATCTAATTCGCCCGCAGACAGGGTATCGTAGATTTCTGAAAAAACGGGGTCTTGATCGAGGAACCTTTTCCCCCAGTCCGTCTGAGCCGCCATCTCGAGGTGTTTCAGGGCTTGTCCCCGCCAGTCTTCTTTCTTTGTCCGCAGACATCGGACAGCTTCGTTGATGTGGGCGTTAGGCTCGGACATGAACTCGAAACTGGTCTGGTCTAACACGAGGTCGGGGCGCAAGATGGAGAGGAGATTGAAGAGATTTTGGCTGCCGATCTGGATCGGGGTGGCCGAGAGGAAAACCACGGCATCTGCCCGCTCGCAAAAGTAGCGGACGCATTGGTGGGTGTAAGTGGACGGGTTTCTGGCGTGGTGGACTTCGTCCACAATCACCAGATCAAAACGGACCGAATCTAATTCCAAAAGACCTTTGCATTTTTTGGTGCCTTCGAGGGCTGCCTTATCGAATAAAGAAAAGGGAAGGATCGTTTTGTGATGTTGCAGAGGCCAATCCTCCTTGTGGGTTTCCTCCAAACAATAGCGAAAGGCCTTCCCGTCCAACTGCGTGAAATTTTCGTCGAACCGCTTCATTTCCGCATGCCATTTTTTTTCTGAAACCAACGCCTTGGGGCACAAAATCAGCACGCGGGAGACCTCTTTTCTTGCCTGAAGCTCTCTGAGAATGAGGCCGGCTTCGATCGTTTTTCCAACACCGACTTCATCGGCGATTAAAATCCGGGGGCTGTCCGAGCGGATCAGTTTCATGACTGGGCGAAACTGGTAAGGGACAAAATGAATTCGTGCCGCGTTGAACGAGTAAAGCTGGCTGATTCCTGGCTGTAAAAGCTGGAGGGAGGTCAGGGTCGCATGAAAACGGTGCAAGGTTGCTGGAGCGCAATCGTCGCCTGTGGTTTTGGCTGCGGCAGCATTTTGGATTTGGCTTTCGTAGAATTCTTGAATTTTTCCGTCCATGAAGACTTTAATCCGATTTTCTGGTTTGCCCAGCAGGCAATCCATGACCGCGCCTTTTTGAGAAGGATCCGACTTCAAGAAAACCAGAGACCCTTTTTCAAAACAAGACGATTGGGGAGCGGGAGCTTGGGTTGCGGCGGGAGTGACTCCACTTTTTTCAGGAGGGTGGCTGTTCATGGCTGCCAAAATATGAATCATTTACTTTTCCAGATTTAGGAGAATCTCTTCCCCGGCTCCTATTTTTTTCAAAAAACGATGCATCGTGTCCAAATCGCGGTAGATGTCTTTGTTGGCGGGTGTTTGTGCCGTCAGGTGCGCATACCTGTGCCGCACATTGCGAATTTCGTTGAGGTGGCTGCGCAACTCGCTGTTGAAAAGTTTGTTTCGGTCGTTAATTTCTTCCCAGTTTTTGTCAAACACGCGGAGCAAGGCTGCTAAATCCAACGCCTCCACCGTGGGGGCGGGATGGTTTTCAAGAGCCAGTTTTTGGTGATAGGAGAGCTTGTCGAGCACCAGATTTTTCCACCATGCGGAAGTCAGCTTGGGGAGTTCAGCTTTTAAAAAACAACGGACTTCATGAGCCACCTGATTCAGCGCATCATTAATGATTAAAATGCAATTCATAAAAAAACTCTCCTGCCTGCATGTCTAAAATCTTTTTTTTCGAGGGGTTAAAGATTAGAGGCTGATCCAGTTTTTTAACCAGTCTTTTTTCTGTGAAATTCATGCATCGCATGCAATCGAACAAAAAGGGTAACTACTCAGATCGCTGGGCTCGAAAGTTCGGTTGATGAGCTGAAAAAACTGGCTGAGGATGCCCGCGAAAATCTTCTCAAAGCGGGACGGTTTGAATATCTGGATATTGAAAAACGAGAAATCCAATTCAACCCAGATTATGCATTTCATAATGCAAAATCTGGGTTCAATAAGTCGTGCCATGTTGTCAAAAGCGGAGATATGTTCCCACACTCCAAGTGACAATGCTTGACCCAACTTTGGAGCCCGTGGTTATTTTGTGGGCTGGCTGCTTTCCTCTAAAAAAAACAGCCTGACATCGAATGCGCCGTTGGTGGCTTTGATCGGTGTTTCTGCGATCAGCGTGAAGCCATTTGGCCAGTTGTCTTTTTTTCCAGATAGCCTGCGCAGGAGCGAACTGTCGTTTGTTTTTTTTCCTGACCACCGTTCGTATTCTCGAAACTCTCTCGCTTCGGCTCCAGCGAGGACTATGACATAGCACCAGCCTGCGCGGGTCATTTCGCTGGAAACTTTTTGCATGTCGCTAGAGAGGAACCATTCGAAGGACTGCTTCATGCCGCGCCCGTTCCGGTAATAAGGCGTTCCCACGGCTCCCGTCCGCCACTGGAACTGTATTGCTGGGCCCATGGCTATGGGAGCCAATATGCCCTTGTAATTATCTCGTCTGTTTTGAGGTAATCCTTTCTGGTGCTTGAGCCATTCGCCATGCAATGTTGGGAGCGAGCGCATGGCGATGTCGGTGTGGTTGACTCGTCCTGAGGAAAACAGGCTTCCCAAGAATCTTCCTCCGAAAGCCACTGGCAGCAGTAGGAGGCAGCCGAGCCAAAGCACTTCCCGTTTTGCGCTGTTTCCAACTGTGACGAGTCCACGCTGTGCTTCCCATTTATTCAGCCAATGCCCAACTCCTGCGGACGCTATGAACATGAGGAGAGTCGAGGCGTAGATGTTCCACCTGATTTGATAAAAACTTAGCGGCAGATAGAAAAGGAGTGCGCCAGATATAGCCAATCTTATTCCAAAAGGGATTGTTTTTGTTCGCATCCATCCAAAAAGGAAAATCGGCAAAAGAAAAAGGGGCATGCCATACCACGAAAGGAGGGTGGGCAAAACTGGTTCCAAATAACGGTAAACAGGCATCGTGTCGCCTGTGGCGGAAAGGAGGAAATCGAGCATTTGCTTTTCGTCCAGTGAGAGAACTCTTCCCCATTTGGCTGCCGCCCATGTTCCAGCCGCCCATGCTGCCATAGCTGGAGCCAGTGAGCAGAACGCTGCTGCTGACCTGCCCCAAAATGAATTATGCAGCCATAATTTTTCGGCGGCGGTAATGGCTGCAAGGCCAGTTGCAACCGCAAAGATGTGGCGCAGGGAAAGCTCGTCCCATTCCCACGCAGACAGAAGTCCTGTGCCGCGTTCCACCGCCAGTGCGGCGGAGAGGAGTATCACGACAGTGAAAAGCCAGCGTTTTAGGAGTTGGAATGTGCGTGCGCGATTTTCTTCGTTGTTTTCAAAAATAATATGAGCACCTACGGCAGCGGTGGAAAATACGAGCCATACGCCACCCTCCAAACTGATCCAGAATGCCATAGCCGAAGCCGTGGCAGAGATGAAAAATAAGTATTTGGAGTGGTGAGCGTCATGCTCTTTATTGCAGAAGCAGAGGAGCCATGAGGCGAAGGCTAATGACCATGTGAGGTGCATGAGGCTGTGATGATCTGGCCTGTATGGGAAATAAAAATTCATCACCATTTGAGTCAGTGGCAAAAGGAATGCGACCCATGCCGCTGCACGAATGCCAGAGACATGCAACGCCAAGGCTATCCAGACTGCACCGGTAAGCAAAAATAAAACTGGGCTGATCCAGATGCCACCGTGATAAAAAGCCAACATCCAGTCAGAGTAAAACGGGCACGCAACAAGGCCAGAGATAGCGATGACGACATCCATAGGCAAATGCCAAGGCGTGGTTTCCCCGAATGGTGGGAAGCTCAGGTCGAAAGAACGGAACGGGTATTGGCCGTGCAGAAAAATTGATTCCACCCTGAGGAGGCGGAGGTAACAGTCGGCATCGAAAAGCCACCTTTCACCGAAAGAACGAAAGCCCGAGTGCAAGTAAAAGGCTAAAGTTGTCCAGAGCAACGCAAACCCGCCCCAGCACAGAAAAAAGGCTTTTACCAAGGAAGGACTACTCGGCGAAATTCTCTGGGAAGGCAGGCAGCTTTCCGCAGTAAGATTCATCAAGTCTCCTTGTTTTTATTCGTGCTATCTGGCTCGCTCATACATTCCAACTCTTTTTTGACGGTGGTTTCGTAGCATGTAGGACAAATGCCGTGGCTGAAGCGCGTGCCGATTTTTTTGCTGATGAACTGCTCGAAATTCATCCAGCTAGAATCCTCATCGCGGATTTTACGGCAGTAGGAACAGACGGGGATGAACTCCTTGAGCTTTATCAGCTCGTTGGTGAACCCGAGGATGCGTTCGGCCACGCGCAGGCGGTTTTTTAGCTCGATGTGGTTGAGTGGCTTGGTGAGGAAGTCGTCCACGCCGCAGGCCATGGCGCGGTTGTAGTTATCATCGCCAGTCTGCGCGGTGATCATGATGAAGTAAATGTATGTCTGACGCGGCTGGGATCGGATCATCTGGCAGAGCTTCAGTCCGTCAATCTCGGGCATGTACCAGTCGCAAACAACGAGGCGAATGTCCTGTTTCTCAATGATCTCAAGTGCTTGGCTGGGGTCGCTGGTTGTCAGTGGCTCGTAACCCATATCGCGCAGCTTCAACCCAAGGAGCCGAAGCATCAGCGCCTCGTCGTCCACACAAAGAATTTTCATGTTGCATCTTTCTGTTGCCACGCGGAGATTTGAGATGCGGCTCGCGTCCATGCCGCAGATGCGTTTTCAGTCCATTTCGCATAATCTGCACACCCTGTTCCTTGCGGTGCCAGTTCTATGTTTTCTAAAATCTTGGTGAGGCGTGTGAAGCCGAAAGACGAGACCATGCCGCGCATGCGGTGAGCCAGCTTCCGCGCATCGGCTTCGGAACTGACCCAGTCCATATCTTTAAGCTGGCGCAAGTTCAACTCGATTTTTTTTGAAAATTCGCTGTAAAGCTGCGCCATCTCTCCCGTGGGCGATAGGCTTCCCATGAGCGAGCACCACTGAGCCTCATCTATGCCGCTTTCTTGCGTGCAAAGTTTTTCTTGCGCCATCGCGGCGAGTATTTTTTCGTTCATGGCGGATAATTCACATTCCATTTTTGTGATGCGTTTTTCCATTTGTTCGATGGACATCTGAGATCGGCTGGACTCTTTCCGCACAGAACAGAGCACCGAGCGCAGCGCTATGGCAGTCCATGCGGTAAAGCTCAAAACAAGAAAAACGGCTGATGTTTTTACGGCCAACGCATTGGCATGAGAAGGCTCAAAGCCGAAATGCTGTGATACGACAAGTGCCGTGGCAGCAGGGAAAAACAAGCATCCTACCACGCAAATGATGCGGAGGTTGCTTGAACTGCATGGGCTTCCTGATGTTTTTTGTTCGGACATGATGTTTTGAATTGAATCCGCTGCCTCCTTTACCTAGAATCTAGCCAAGAGAGGGAAATAGCAAGCCAGAATAGATGAAAACATTAGTCACAGGCGGGGCGGGGTATATCGGGAGCCACACATGTGTGGAGCTTTTGAGCGCGGGGCGCGAGGTGGTGGTGGTGGACAATCTTTCCAACAGCAAATGGGAGTCGCTCAAACGGGTTCAGGAAATCACTGGAAAAAAATTAGATTTTTACGAGGCGGATTTGTTGGATCGCACAGCACTGGAAAAGATTTTCAAAGAGCACGAGATCGGCTCAGTCATACATTTTGCAGGTCTCAAAGCTGTGGGCGAATCAGTTTCCATACCACTGCGCTACTATCACAACAACCTCACAGGCACTTTCGTGCTGTGCGAAGTCATGGCGGCACACGGCGTCAAAAACCTCGTCTTCAGCTCGTCAGCTACGGTTTACGGCGATCCCAAGGAGGTCCCCATCCGCGAAAATTTCCCGCTCTCGGCTACCAACCCTTACGGGCGCACGAAACTGATGATCGAGGAAATACTCAGGGATTTGTGGGTTTCCGATAAAAGCTGGAACATAGCACTCCTGCGCTACTTCAATCCAGTGGGGGCGCATATTTCTGGCAGGATCGGTGAAGACCCTAACGGGATACCGAACAATCTCGTCCCTTACATCGCACAGGTGGCCGTGGGCAAGCTCCAGCAACTTTCGGTTTTTGGCGGAGATTATCCCACCAAAGACGGCACAGGCGTGCGTGATTACATCCATGTCGTGGATCTGGCTATGGGGCATCTCAAAGCTCTGGACAAACTCAAGCAAAACCCTGGCGTAGCTGCGTACAATCTTGGCACTGGCAAAGGCTCCTCCGTGCTTGAAATGTTGGAAGCGTTTTCCAAAGCGTGCGGCAAACAAGTTCCGTATAAAATCGTGGCTCGCCGCCCAGGCGATGTTGCGGCCTGTTACGCAGACCCGGCCTTTGCTGAGAATGAGCTGGGATGGAAAGCCGTTCGCGGAGTAGATGAGATGACCGCCGACACATGGCGGTGGCAATCGCAGAACCCCAAAGGCTACGCTTAAACTCCCTGCCAACATTCATTCTTCCGTGAGACGGCTCGTGCTGTGTTTTGCGTCCGTCTTTTTATTTGTGGTGACGATGTCTCAGGTGCTGCACAGCCAGTCGCAGCAGCCGTCGTTGCCGTTGCCAGCCGATAACCTTTCCAAAGTCAAGGAAGCAGCAGACCCAGCACCATGTTCTGCCGTTATTAAAGGGGTGCTGCTAGAAGGAATTGCCCTCGTAAAAGCAGATAAAAAGGGGAGGGTAGTAATAATACACTCCAGCGGGGTGATGGCGGTTTCTCCACAGGAATTGAGCGAACCATTTTTGAAAAAATGGGGGCTAGATCCAGCGCGAATGCAGGATGCTGCTGGAAAAAAACATGCGCCTTTCCTTTCGTTTCGCCAAGCCGAGACGCGAGCCACACCACAAAACGCAGATGCTCCAACAGATGCCCGTTTTGATGCGTGGCGCGAAATATGGT
>JAIFLJ010000124.1 GCA_020049135.1 bacterium
GATAGAGGGGGCCGATGTCATCTACCTCCTGCGCAACCAGCACGAGCGCCAGCGAGCCACGCTTTTTCCTGGGACGGGGGAATTCGTCTCACTTTTCGGGCTGCACCAAGAGCGTTTTCAGCGGTGCAAGCCCGATGTTCTCATCATGCACCCGGGGCCGATCAACCGTGGCGTCGAAATAGCAAGCGAAGTGGCAGACGGTGTCAACTCTGTGATTTTGGAGCAAGTCACAAACGGGTTGGCCATACGCATGGCAGTCCTTTACTTGCTCAACGGTGGTCAAGCACCTTCTGACAAGGAGGATAAATCGCAATGAATGCTCTGCTCATCAAAAACGGGCGCGTGCTCGACCCTGCTAGTCAAGAGGACGCCATCCGTCCGCTTGCAATTTTAGACGGCAAAATTGTGTCGCCTAGCGCACTTCCATCTTCTTGCCAAACGCTCGATGCTGCGGGCCACCTAGTTGTGCCTGGCCTAGTGGATATCCATGTACATTTGCGCGAGCCTGGAAGACCTGACAAGGAAACAATCGAGACGGGAACCATGGCGGCGGCGCACGGTGGCTACACCAGCATTGTGGCCATGCCCAATACTCAGCCACCAGCAGATTCGGCCAGCGTCATAGCGTGGGCGAAGCAGCGTGCCGCCGAAAAAGCAGTGGTGAATGTCTTTTTTACGGGCTGCCTTTCGCAAGGCATGAAGGGTGAAGCACTGGCATCTTATGGCTCGCTCAAAAAGGCGGGTGTCGTTGCCTTGACCGATGACGGACAGTGCATACAGAGCGCGGAGCTGATGCGCCGTGCGTTCGAGTACGCCAAAATGTTCGACCTCCCGATTTTAGATCATTGCCAAGAAGCCACACTTTCGGATGGCGGCGTTATGAACGAAGGTTATTGGAGCATGATTCTAGGGTTGCCCGGATGGCCTGCTATAGCCGAGGAAATGATGATTGCCCGCAACGCGCTGCTCAGCGAGATGACTGGACACCCTGTCCACTGCCAGCATGTGACCACAGCCGGCGGTGTCCGCATAATCCGCGAAGCCAAAGAACGGGGCGTTAAAATTTCTGGCGAGGCCACGCCGCACCACCTGACGCTCACGGATGCGTCCGTGGAAGGCTACGACACAAACTACAAAATGAACCCGCCGCTCCGCACGCCACGCGACATACAGGCACTGGTCGAAGGGTTGCGCGATGGCACTCTGGAGATTTTGGCCAGCGACCACGCCCCGCACTGCTCATTTGAAAAAGAAGTGGAATTTCAAGAAGCACCATTTGGCATTTTGGGGTTGGAAACGCAGATCGCTATTTATTTAGATTGCCTCTACCACAAGCACCATATCCCGTTGATGGAAATAATCCGCAAAACTACTGTGAACCCCGCCCGCCTGCTCAAGCTGGACAAAGGGACGCTATCGGAGGGAGCCGATGCGGATGTGACTATTTTGGACCCGGACATGGAATGGGTTGTCAATGCTAACGAGTTTGCCAGCAAAAGCAGGAACACTCCCTATCACGGCACCACGCTCAAAGGGCGTGCCGTTGTGACAATAGTGGCTGGGCGCATAGTGTTTGATTTAGAAAATAAAAGTACTGCCGCGAAGGTGTAGCGCAAACGCAAATACGGTAGTTTTCATCCGAAAAAATAAGCATGATTTCAGGGTGGTATTATTTAGAAGGCCAAGAGACCAAAGGGCCATTTTCCCTCGACGATTTCAAATCGCTGTTTGGCACAGGTGCTATTTTGCCAGCGACTTCCGTCTGGAGGGAGGGGATGGCTGATTGGGCTCACCTCGAAAATTGTCCAGACTTGGCTTTTTTGGTCGCCATAAAGAAGACTGGACTGCTCGAACGCCGCCCGGCTCATAATCCTTTCGAATCCGCTTCACATGCGGCACGCCAAGTCGCGGCGACAGGCGTGGCAAAAGAATCTGCACCTCTTTCCGACACCGTGCACGATGTCGTGCATGGGCGTGCGGCAGACAAAGAGGCAGAGGTGCTTAAGGCCAAGCTGGAGGAAACTACACGCCAGCTCATGCAGGTGCTGGAATCCGGCAACGACTTGAGCAAGACCAATAGGCAGTTCCAGAAGGATTGTGAGTTGCTACGCTCTAAATGGGAGTCTGCTATCAAGGAAAAAAGGGAGTTGCAGGCGCAGCTTGACGCTTGCGAAAAGGAACTTTCGCTACTGAAAAAAAAATCTAATCCAGATAAAAAAGTCCTTGAGGATGCACTTCAAAAGGAGTCCATTGCACTGAAAAAAATCGCAGCGCATGAGGACGAAATAATAGGTCTGAAAGCGAAAATAAAAACACTTGAAGACGAAAAAAACGCCGCAGCAACACGCCTCGCAGAAAGCAATGAGTTGGCCAAAAAAAATGCAGAAGAAAACAGGCGTTTGAAGGATGACATTGAACGACTTAAAGAGTTTGCATCGCAGAAGGCTGCGCTTGATGAACTGATCCGCAAGCTACAGGAGAAGGACGCGGAGGCAGCCAAGCTGGGTCTGATGCTCAAAGAATCCCAAGACATGCTGGCGTCCAAGGATCGGGAATACCAAGCGGTGATCAAAAGGGCTGCCGAACTTCTCAAAGAACAGGATTGGCTTCATGAATTGCCCAAGCAACAAGAGCCTTTGCCAGATGCGGCTCACGAGGAACCAACTACTGAGCACGCCCCAACACAAGATGCCGTAACGCCAATCAAAGAAAATGAAATTGCGCTCGGCACGCCGCAGACGCCCTTTGTTCCTTCCAAGAAAAAGCAAAAAAGCGGATGGGGAATATGGGTCGCCGCTGTGCTTGTCCTCGGAAGTATTGGAGGGACTGTGTGGGTAATAAAAAAACCTTCTTTCTCTTATCCCAAAACCAGTATTTCAGCTTCGTTGAAGCAGGCAGACGCCGATACCGCGCCAATGCCGAATTCACAAACCGTGCCTACCACGCTAGAAAATGCTCCTGTTTTGAAAAATGAGACATGGATCATCGGCCCGCAGTTTGATGGCGTGCTCCCGTTCAGAGAGAATTTGGCTGCTGTCAAAAAAGGCAAACTGTGGGGTTATGTGAACATAAAAAGCGAGTGGGTTATCCCGCCATCTTATGAGGATGCGCGCTCGTTTTCAGAAGGTTTTGCCTGCGTAAAAAAAGATGGTTTGTGGGGGTTCATCAATCAGCATGGCAACTGGATCATAGACCCGAAATACTCTGAGGTGATGGAGTTCAAAGAGGGGCTTGCGCCCGTCAGACTGAATGGTAGCTGGGGGTATTTAGATGTGGCAGGCACGCTAGTGATTGAGATGAAAGTGGAGCGTGCGAGTCCGTTTTCCAAGGAAGGGGCACGGGTTTTGGTTGCTGGTGAATGGCACCTGATAGATAGGTCAGGCAATGTGATATCGGAGCGCGGCTTTGAAAAAATGGAGCCTTTCTCCGATGGGTTGGCCGCCGTGCGAGACAATGGACTTTGGGGTTTTATAAACGGGCGCGGCGAATGTGTTGTGGAGCCGAAATACGAGGGAGCAGGCTCGTTCTCCAGTGATCTTGCAGCAGTGAAATCGAATGGTGTGTGGGGTTACATAGATAGACGCGGGATGTTTGCAGTCGCGCCGCAATTTTTGGAAGCGTTCCCTTTTTCTGACGCCACGGCGGTTGTTCGTGAAAGTGGCGGCGGGCTTTGTGGGGCGATAAACCGTGCGGGCTCTTGGGTCGTGAAACCGAAATGCGAGTCAATGCTCCCGTTCGTGGGCGGTATGGCTCCTGTGCGGATGGAGAAAAATGGGTTGTGGGGGTTCGTTGACACAGAAGGCAGGTGGTTGATGTGCCCTGCCTATGATGCTATCGGGGAAATGGCTGACCGCGCCCCAATCCCTGTAAAATCAAAGGGTAAATGGGGTTGCTTGGAGCCTTGACAGCCCCGTTCCCAAAGATGCGAAGCATCTCTGGAGTGCGGTCGCACGAGACCGCTCTTCTTCGCCCTGGCAAGACGGGGGCGAGGGGATGGAGAAATGCAGATTGTAGAAGTAAGACTGCAAAATGAAAGAGGAAGAAACTAAATTCCAGCAATCCAGAGGGTCAACGAATATTTTTTAACCACGAAGGAAGAGGAGAGCGCGAAGGTAAGATTTTTAAATTTGGAGTTGATGTGTTTAAAGGCTGATAAATTTGTAAAAACTTCTCTGCGCCTTCTTTTCTTCCACTTTTTCAATCGCTGGGCGTCTTCCTTTTTCTGTTACCACTTTTCTCTTCTTCTATAAGCTTTGACACTTCGGCATCCGATGCTCCAACATTGCATGCATGAAATACAATCGTTGCGGCAATTCGGGACTGTTACTGCCTGCTGTTTCGCTCGGCGGATGGCATCATTTTGAGACACAAGAAAAGGCACGCGCACTGGCATTGTGCGCGTTCGAGTCTGGTGTGGCTCACATTGATATGGCCAACAACTACGGCCCGCCTCCAGGGGCGGCTGAGAGCAATCTTGGCGGGGTGCTCTCATCCGATTTGGTATGCCACCGCGACGAGCTTGTCATCTCCACCAAGGCGGGTTATGACATGTGGGGAGGCCCTTACGGATCGGGCGGATCAAGAAAGCATCTCCTCGCCTCTTTAGACCAGTCGCTGAAACGCCTCAGGCTGGATTATGTGGATATTTATTACTCCCACCGTTTCGACCCTTCCACGCCTTTGTTCGAAACGATGGGCGCGTTGCATTCCGCTGTTGTCTCAGGCAAAGCACTTTATCCTGCCATAAGCAACTACCCGCCAGATGCGGCTAAGGATGCGGCCAAGATCATGGAAGATTTAGGAACGCCTCTGCTCATACACCAATGTTCCTATTCAATGCTCAATCGCACGGTCGAAGACGAAACCCTCCGCCGTGCAGAGAAGCGCGGGATGGGGTTTGCTGCATTTTCGCCTCTTGCCCAAGGACTCCTCTCTCCTCGTTACCTCAGCGGAGTGCCAGACGACTCTCGCGCAGCGCAAAATGTTTTTCTCAAACGGGAGAGCATTGACGAGCCTTTGCTCAAAAAAATCAAAAAACTTTCGGCACTCGCCGTAGGGAGAGGGCAAACACTGAACCGCCTTGCCGTCCAGTGGTGCTTACGCGATTCAAGGGTTACGACCGTGATCGTGGGGGCACGCAATCCTGAGCAGCTACGCGACAATATCATGGCCGACTCAGATACCGCGCTTTCCGAATCGGAGATCGCAGCGATAGAAACCATTTTGGCCGATGGTAAAAAATCTGCCGAGGTGTCGCCGAGCAAGGTGCCGAAGGAGAGTGTTGCTGAAAGCACGCCTGTTCCGCCAAAAGTTGTACGCATCCCAACTGCTGCAACTCCCAAAAAACGCAGGCACCCGCTCCGTCCTCAGCGCCCAGATGTTGACCAGCTATCACAGGCTGAAAAATAGTGGGCAGGCAGCAAATCTTGACGGTTGATGACTGGCTTGCTGTCTCTCATGATTTGGCTTTGCATCAAACAACACAAGTTTGGTAATATATTTTTAAAAAACCAAACACAACACAATGAAAATAATTTCGATTTCCCCTTGCAGCGAGTGAAAATTTTGATAGTAATTTACTGGTTAAAGGGGATCGGTAATTTGATATAGGAGCGATTTTAAACTTAACGGAACCATAAACCGCGAACAGAAAAACCAAAAATGAAATCCTATCCAAGGACACAAAAACAGCTCTCAACTGCTACCCCTTTTTCTCGAAATCAACACAATACGAGAATTTCCATCAATCAAATAACCAAACTCAGTTCGGCTGAATAATACTGTTGGGCATAAAATACCATGGCAATTCCAACCGCAATTTTCCTCGACACAAGTATCCTCGCGGGGCAGCAGTATAATTTTTCATCCACGGCACTAAGCTCATTCATACCCGTTGCGAAAAAGCGTTCCGTAAAATTACTTTTACCCGCACCCATAAAGCTAGAAATACTTCGCCAGATACGCGAGCGATCGGACGACGCGCTAAAGGCATTAAATGAGGCTAAGCAGCGAGCCCCATTCTTGGCAAAGTGGAAGAACTTCCCGAAAAACAACGGAACGAATTTTGAGAACTGGGAGGTTCGCAAGATAGCCTTGGATGAGTGGACTTCGTTTACCAAGCAATTCAATTACATCGAGTTGGGATATGAATATGTTGATCTTAAGCGAGTTATGGGCTGGTATGATGCGGTTCAATCTCCATTTAAAGACGGAAAAAAGAGAAAGGAATTTCCGGATGCCTTCGCTATTGACTCCCTTGAGGCATACGCGACGAAGAATGGTTGCTGTGTCGGTATTGTGTCACAAGATACTGACTTCAAGGATGCTTGTGAGCGATTCCCGTCTCTATTGTATTTTAAATCACTTCCAGCAATCACCGAGTTGCTGCTGAGTGACGATAAGCGGCTCCTTCAAGTCAAGCAATCCATTGACTCGAATTTGCAGGATTTAATAGACGAATTATGGAATCTTAAGGATGAGTTCACGTATAGCCACGCCGAGGACAAATACTCGGATGTCGACGGAGAGCTTGAGGACATTATAATTGATGAATATAAAATCGTGGCCATTGGTGATCATGAATGCACGATAACGTTCGATGCGACATTGCATTTCTCCGCAGAGCTAACATGGGAAGAGACAGAGTATAACGGCCCAGACGACGAGCCGGGCACGACAGACGCCACTGATTCAGTGTCGGACTACACTTCGGCGAGCGGAACGATAAAATTGAAATTCTCGAACGATTACTCCAAGATAGAAGAGGTTGTTTTCCAGGAATTTGATGCCTATGAAATCGAAGTAACAGAAGAGCCCTAAAAATGAGCCCAACAAAGCACTAGAGCGAATTCGTATGCTTGTCACGGAAAGTGCTTTTTCCCCGCTGCGCGGGGGCACTTTTCGCGCCAAGCATACGAATCGCTCAGTTTGAGCGTTAGATCAGAGAATACCACGCGACGTCGATGCCAATTAAAAATCCTGCCACTGAGAACGAGGACACAAAAGCACCATGGATTATCGTTGTGCCAATTTCCGGCGTCACGCCTTTTCCGGGCGACGGCTTGGATGAGGTGGAGCTTATACGAGTCACCCTGATTGAGAAGAGCAAGCTACTACGCTCGCGTAGCCGTTTCCCTGTTAAGCGTCATAAGGATTTTCTCTCTCGGGGAGTCTCATGGCATAACAACTTCGAATCGGCAAAAATGTTTGCCGTTCTCAGGTTCACCGGAACACTTAAAGACATTCGTCCGAAATGCCTAAAACTTGTGGAGGAAGAGTTGGCCATCTTTTCAACATGTCGAATCGGCATGAAGCGAGGGTCATCAAGCACCATTGGCATAATCGGACAACACTCAGAAGCGTTTATTGCACACGCGTTTCTCGACACAACCTCAAAACGCGCCTCAATGCAGAATGAACGGGTAAAACAAGGAATGCCACTCCTTCTAGCCCATTTTTGGAAGGACTACCAGAAGCACACTTTTTTTCCGATGTTGCTGCGCATTCTTCGTGGAAAGGAGAATGTCTCGCCCACATGGCGAGATGATTTGCGATCGGCTTCAATTCTTATCGGTCGAAGCTACAATTGCAGCGATGTGCCCACAGCTTTTCTCTTTCAGATGATCGCTCTGGAAACGCTTTTAACTCGCCAGGGAGACAAATATACAGATGACCTTCCTGAGCGAATTGAGGCGTTTCTCGGCTGGATTGGGATCTGGGATTCCGGCAAGTTTGCTGCCAGAATTCAAGAAGCATATCGACGCCGTTGCGGCATAGTCCACGCTGGAAATCTTAATTGTGTCACAATCGAGGACTTGCTTTTCATTGATGACATTATCTATAATATTCTCAACAACCTTATTGGACATATACACCGATTTAAGTCAAAGGACGATATTATCGATTTCAGTAAGAAGGTTGCAGCAGAGCGCACGCTTGGAATTAAGTCAAAGATTCGCCCAAAGACCCTTCAGTTTATTGAGCGAAAGTATACCGCCAATGACAAAAATAAGATCTAACAAGGCACTGGAGCCAACTACCATGCCTGTCACATTTCGTGCTTGCGCACGAAATGCGCCAGGCATGGTCGCGGCTCAGTTTTGACGTTGGGCAAAAATATGAATACAATCATCTCCAGCATCTTTCTCGAATGTGCTCGCGCAATAACAGCAGGCGAGCTGATAAGCCGCGTCTCATCTACAGACAAAGAATTTAGCTTTCAAAATTGGTTCGCAGATAGGCTTCAAAGGCTAGGTCTGAACTTTGACGAACCATCAAGGAACGCTTACCCAGATTTTCGATTGGTAGATCATCCTGTCGGTTTTGAGATCAAGGGTCTTGGATTTCCCGGACGAGAAGCAAATTACGACTGCAACAGCCAAGTTCCATCGGGAAAGCACAACGGCAGAACCATCTATTACGTATTCGGACGATACCCAGCGCAAACCAAAGAAAAGGAATATCCAGTATATGATTTAGTAATGTGTCATGGTGATTTTTTGAATGCAGATCATGATTACATCCATAAAAACAAGAATCTGAAAGGATTTGGAAGCTACGGGGATATCATGATTCGTGACAGAAAGATGTATGTGGCACCAACACCGTATGCACTGACTGTCGGAACTGACAGGCAGACAACCTTAATCGCACCCATCGAATTTACGAAGTCGCCAGCACTCCGTGAGTCAGGTGTTTTTGACAGAGTTGAGTCTCCAAGATTGATCCGGGGTTACAGCTTCGATATGCTGAACCACACATTGAAACCCACCTATGTCAGCAACCCGAATGCGGGCAAGAAGCATAGTTTTAAAGTATTCCGGGCCAAAGATGATCTTGGACCACAAGTTACACTAAAATGACACACACCTTTTGCGGATTATTCTCGGGTGCTGGCGGTCTCGATTTGGGGTTCGAGATGGCAGGTTTTTCCCATGTTTATTCGAGTGACATAGATCAATGGAGCATTCGAACGCTCAGAGACAACCGCCCGAACTGGCATGTTGAGGCTGCCGATGTGCGGGAGCTATCACCAAATGACTTGCCAGATTCGGATGTTCTTTTGGCGGGATTTCCGTGCCAAGGTTTTTCACTGGGCGGCAATCGAAAGGGCGGGGATGAACGAAACTACCTCTTTAAAGAAGTTGTGAGACTAGCTGCCGCTAAACGCCCTCGTCTTGTGATCATCGAGAATGTGCTAAATCTAAGAACAATGAAAGAGCCCATCACAGGAAAACCTTTCGTTGACATTATTTCAGAGCACCTGGTGGCATTAGGCTATCACATTCGCTACAACATATTTCGTGTTTCTGGCTATGGAGTTCCCCAAACTCGCAGACGGTTTATCTTCGTAGCGAGCTTAGACAAATTTCCCTCCGGTTTTCACTGGCCAGCTCCTGAGTCGGATACGCCTGCTTCAGCATATTTAGGGGATATTGCAGCTAATCCGTTTATATCACTGCCAAATCATTGCCCAGAATGGGGATTCAAAAGCAGAGTCCATGAAGAAACAGACGAACCTTTCGATCCGACTGAAGCTCCAATTCCATGCAGATTCTCTAGGACTGGTTCCGATGGACATCCCCTCAGAACATTGGCCGCGCCATTTCCAGCAGTGGATACAGCGACCGTGTGGGGCTGGGCACAAGGAAATGTCCAAGCGGAACGAAAGGACAAGGATCGTGTCAACGGCGCTTTCATCAGAAATCCCAACATCGATCTCAAATTGTGGCGCATCTCAGCAAGCCGTTTGCGGAGCTTTACAGACAGGGAGTATGCCAGATTGCAAACCTTCCCCGATTCATGGGTTTTCCATGGAGGCAATAAGCGTCACATTCACCAGCAGATAGGAAATGCCGTTCCAGTGCATTTTTCATTTAGAATCGCACGATTTATCGATTCTCTCCTTAGGTCTCAGAAGTCTGGAAAGCCGATGAAGATCATAGGCAAGGGCACATCGGCACAATATGAACTAAATATCTGAAAATGCCCAACAAGGCGGTGCACCCCACACCTACCCCGCGTCACGCTTCCTGCTGTCGCTGCGCTCCTTGGCTGGAAGCGCGCCACGGGCAGGTGTGGGTGACCTCGGACATTAGGTCATAATTTTATGAACGATGCTTTACCCAAGCCCAGCATAGTTTGCCGAATTCTCCTTTTGGCGATGAGTTTATTTCTAGGATATCTTATCTTTGAAGCGTTTCGAAGTAGCAATCCTCCGCATCTGCTCACGAAAGAAATAATTATCACCTCTGCTCTTTTATTGGCTCTTGTTTTTTCAGAGTCATTTCATTCGATTTCGATAGGCAGCTTTCTTATACTTAAAAAAGACATTAAAAGAGCCGAGCAAGAAAAGGCAGAAGCCAAGAAAGAACTAAATGAGATTCGTATTTCTTATGCGAATCTTGCAGCCCAAATTTCACAAAATCAAAGTCAACGACTTTCGACATATAACATCACAGGAATAAGCCCAAGTGATCTGCGGAGGGAATTGGGTATTGTTGATGCTCCTTTTGAAGAAAAGGCCAATAATAAAGAAGAGGCTGTATCTGAAAGAGTTCGCGATCAAGACGCGCAGCCCACTACCACAAACACATCCACTGACTACCAGACTCGACATAAGATAACACAAACTCTTGAAGAAGACCTCTTTCAGAGATTTTGTAAGAAGTTTGATATCCCGCAACTTGACATTAGAAGAGATATCACATTCGATTCCTCATTCCATTTTGTTGATCCTATCATGAGTCGCGCTTCTGTTTATGACGGATACATAAAACAAGATAAGAAAGAATATTTTGTTGAAGCAGTTCCAAGATTAGATCGAATGTCGCCGATGTTCCGAGATCGTCTTTTCGTGATGTTAGCGCGAATTCTTTTTTACCGACAGGCGAAGCGGCTGATGCTGAGTTGGTTTTGTTGATCGCGGATATTCCTGATACCGAGAAAGATAAGCGTGCGGCTTACTCATCTGGAGAGCGTTTTGTGGAGTGGTTCCAACCTGCTATAGCAAATGGCTTACTGCGAATGGAGCAATACACATATTCGGATTCGGACTACACAACGATCAAAGAAAAATCTCAATTAATCACTTAAACGGGGTCAGTCCCTAATATTGACCTTGTTTAAAAATGGCTTGCATCCACGCTGGTATTGAATACGATACCGCATGTGCATCTTGTTATTGATACCAATGTCGTGGTCTCTGCGCTGCGCTCCAAGCGTGGAGCGTCTAACAAAGTGCTGCGCAACATTGCCTTGGGGAGATTCACCATGTCTCTTTCTGTTGCTGTTTTTCTGGAGTATGAGGATGTTTTGCTTCGTCCGGGCATGGTTCCTAGCGTTCCCCAATAAGCCATTTCCCGATTTTTGGATGCCCTTTGCTCTGTGGCGAGTCATCAGGAGATATTTTTCACTTGGCGACCGACCCTCTCCGATCCGGGCGATGAGATACTGCTTGAGTTGGCCGTGGCCGCCAGAGCCACTCATATTGTCACCCACAACAAGCGACATTTTGAGCAGGCAGATTCTTTTGCCCAAATCCTTCCATAAGGATTTGAACGCTGGGAGCGACCGAAAAAAGAGCCGTATTTTTCGTCTGGCGACGGCAAGGAGACGGTCTGGG